>NZ_JAAOYM010000002.1:0-300000 GCF_011761185.1 Saccharomonospora amisosensis
AGCCTGTAGCTGCAACAGCAGAGTCGTGCGGTCGGCCAGCGACTCGTAGTACCGCGCGCCCATCAGCGCCAGCGCGTCTATGCCTCGGGCATCCCTGGCTGCCTGCGCCATTCCATCGCTGAACCGATCGAAGGCCATGCCGACCAGTTCCGAGAAGAGCGCCTTCTTCGTCCGAAACATCCGGAACACGTAGGCCTGCGTAATGCCCGCCTCGCGCGCGATCGCGTCGATCGACGCGCCGTGAAGTCCATGATTCGCGAACTCTCGCGCGGCGATCCCCAACACCTGGGATCGTCGTGCCGTCCCGCTCATACGTGTGGCCACAGCGAAAAGGTTACTAGTTACTAACTTATAACTGTAGGCTGGGCCGGTGAGCAGCGATCCCTGGGCGAGCTTGGCCGACCGATTCGTTGACGAGGCATATACCTCGGTGAAGGGGTACGTGCGTACGTACGTGATGCACCAACAGCTGCTGGAGCAACTGCCGCCGCCTCCGGCGGCCGTGCTCGACGTGGGTGGCGGCGCGGGTCATCAGTCGTTCCCGCTCGCTCGGGCAGGCTATGACGTGACGTTGCTCGACCCGTCGGCCGCGATGCTGGAAAAGGCTCGACAACGGCTACAGCGGCTGCCCGGCGAGAGCCGACGACGGGTGACGCTCGTGCAAGCCGACGGTGAGCGCGCGGAGGACGCGGTGCGGGGTCGGCGCTTCGCCGCCGTGCTGTGCCACGGCGTGCTCGGGTACCTCGAACAGCCGCAGATTTTGGTCGAGCAACTGTGCCGCTGCACCGCTGCCGGTGGCCTCGTGTCAATCATGACGGGCAACAGCAGGACGATGGCGGTGCGTCCAGCACTGGAGCGGCGCTGGCAGGACGCGCTCGCCTCGTTCGACGCCAGCACCGCGATCGGGGTACTGGGAGTGCCGAGCCGAGCCGACACGGTGGAAGAACTGGGCGAGCTGCTGCGCACCCACGACGTGGAGCCAGTGCGCTGGTACGGGGTATGGCTGTTCGTCGACTGGCTCGAGTTCAGCGGAGCCGAGTTGGACCCGACCGACTCCGAGCAGGTCGCCGCGATGGCGGCGGTCGAACTGGAAGCCGGCCGACGAGACCCCTACCGGCAGCTCAGTCGCGCCTTTCATCTCGTGGGACGCAACGGGTCACCGTAACGGCAGCAGTGAAGCACAGAGCGCCGCCAGGCGGGCGACGACCAAGCCGACGGACTGGAAACCGACAACAGACTCTCGTGCCGCCGTTGGCCCTGGGCTAGGATGAAGTTGAAACTTCAATGGGAGCGGCCCGAATGTCAGTCGAACCCGGCACGATGCCAGTCCTCTACCTCAGCCACGGCGCGCCGCCACTGGCCGACGACACCACCTGGACCCGGCAACTCGCGGACATCTCCGCAGGACTGCCCCGGCCGGAAGCGGTGCTGATCGTGTCGGCCCACTGGGAGCGAGCACCACTGACACTCGGCGCTACCACAACGGTTCCGCTCGTGTACGACTTCTGGGGCTTCGACGAGCGGTACTACCGCGTCCGGTACCCCGCTCCCGGAGCGCCCGCACTCGCGAGCAGGGTGCGTGGCCTCCTGCACGACACCGGCACGCCCTTGCACGAGGACCCCGAACGCGGCCTCGACCACGGTGCCTACGTGCCACTGGTCGAGATGTACCCCGAAGCCGACGTGCCGGTGCTGCAGGTTTCCATGCCGTCGCTCGACCCGCGGCGGTTGTACGACCTCGGGCGCAGGCTCGCGCCGTTGCGTGAGGAGGGGGTGCTGATCGTCGGCAGCGGGTTCTTCACCCACAACCTCGCCGCGCTGCGCATGGTCGACGGCGTCGACTCAACGCCACCGGCCTGGTCCGCAGAGTTCGACCAGTGGGGACGGCAGGCACTGGAGGCAGGCGACATCGACTCCGTGCTCGACTTCGAGCGCAAGGCTCCCGCCGCCCGGCTGGCGCACCCACGCAGCGAGCACTTCGCACCACTGTTCGTGGCTCTCGGCGCGGGAGAAGGCTCCGGCGCCGTCCGCACCGTCGTCGACGGGTACTGGTACGGCCTGGCCAAGCGATCGCTACGACTTGGCTGAACGCGGCGATCCTCACCCGGCGGTTGCACCGAGTTGGCATCGCAGTAACAGCGTTCCCGCTACTGTGTGCCCGTGAGCGAGCCTGAACCCCAACGCCGGAAAGCCACGAACCGGACAGCTTCCGTGGTCGCCGAGGGAGCCGACGTGACGGCGGCGGTGCCGAAGGGATTGCGCGTCAGCGCCGCACTGGCATGGCGGTTCCTCGTCGTCATAGCAGCCCTCTACGTCATCGGCTGGGTCGTCGGCTACCTCTCGGTGGCCGTCATTCCGGTCGCCATCGCCTTGCTGCTGGCCGCGCTGCTGGCCCCGGCCGTGCACCGGCTGGTGCGGCTGCGCGTACCGAGGGGGCTGGCGGCCGCGATCGTGCTGATCGCGGGCCTCGGGGCCGTCGGCGGGTTGCTGACTTTCGTCATCATCCAGTTCACCGACGGGCTGCCCGCGTTACAGCGCCAGCTCAACGAGAGCCTCGATCAGATCAAGGACTGGCTCATCAACGGGCCACTGCACCTGCGCGAAACGCAGATCGAGGAGTTCGTCAACAACGCCATCGGGCTGATCCAGGAGAACCAGGCATCGATCACCGCGAGTGCACTGACCACGGCGGGCACGGTCGGCGAGATACTCACCGGCTTCCTGCTCACCCTGTTCGTCCTCATCTTCTTCCTGATCAACGGCGAGCAGATCTGGACCTTCCTGATGCGCGGTGTTCCCTCCGGCGTGCGAGCCCGCGCCGACACCGCCGGTCGGCGCGGTTTCGCATCGCTCGTCAGCTACGTACGCGCGACCGCGGCCGTCGCCGTCGTGGACGGTGTCGGCATCGGTATCGGGTTGTGGATCGTCGGCGTCCCGCTTGTCGTCCCGCTGGCGACGCTGGTATTCCTCGGGGCGTTCGTACCGATCATCGGAGCCGTCGTCACCGGGGCTGTCGCCGTGCTGGTGGCACTGGTGACCAACGGATTCGTCACCGCACTCGTGGTGCTGGCCATCGTCGTCGGTGTGATGCAACTGGAAGGCCACGTACTACAACCGCTGCTGCTGGGCAGGGCGGTGAAGCTGCACCCGCTCGCCGTGATCCTCGCGATCACCGCGGGCCTCGTCACCGCGGGCATCCCCGGTGCGCTGCTCTCCGTGCCGCTGCTGGCGATCCTCAACTCCGGAATCAAATCGCTGGTCAACGAGCACCATCCGGACCCGGACGCCATTGACGTGCTTTCGGACTCCGGCGCCCGCCCCGATACCGACGCCGATGTGGCCGATGGCGAGCGGGAGCAAGAACGGGCATGACCGGTCGGCGGCTGCGTGATCCGGCGACACCGCTTTGGTGGAGCACGATCGCGCTGCGCTGGGTGACGCTCGGCTTCGCACTCGGTGCGCTGCTGGTGCACCACCACGGCTACCAGCGCCCATGGCTGGCATGGACCGCCTTCGCCGTCATGGTGGTCTGGACCGCTGTCACGAGCCTGTGCTACCTGCGGGGGTCGCTGCGCTTCGCATGGCTTGTCGTCACCGACGTCGCCATCACCTGCGCGCTCATGCTGACCTCGCCGGTTGTGCTTTCCGACGCGCAGTACGCGCGATTGGCGCCTCTGGTCACCACCGTGTGGGCAGCGGTACCGCCGCTGGCCGCGGGCGCCAGATTCGGCGCCACGGGTGGCGTCGTCGCGGGCCTGGCGGTAGCGGTCGCCACGGGGTTCGCCCGGCAGGAGTTGACCCTCGACGTCGCGAGGGACGGCGTGCTGCTCACCGCGAGCGGCCTGCTGATCGGTATCACCGCGACCACGGCACGCCGCTCACAGGCCGCGCTCGCGCGTGCGATGCGTACCGAGGCGGCCACGGCGGAACGGGAACGGCTGGCGCGCTCCATCCACGACAGCGTGTTGCAGGTGCTGGCCAGGGTGCGGCGAAGGGGCACCGAACTCGGCGGCGAAGCAGCTGAACTCGCTCGGTTGGCTGGTGAGCAGGAGATCGCGTTGCGCGCACTCGTCACCACGGGGCATTCCGCCCCGTCGGCCTCAGGCGACGCGGACCTGCGCGGCGCGCTGCAACTACTCGCGACCTCGACGGTGCAGGTCTCCACACCAGCTGGGGAGGTACGGCTGCCGCGAGAGACCGTGACGGAACTGGTCGCCGCCACCAAGGAAGCGCTGTCCAACGTGGAACGGCACGCAGGCACCGACGCCAAGGCGTGGGTGCTGCTGGAGGACCTCACCGAGGAGGTCGTGTTGACCATCAGGGACGACGGTCCCGGTATTCCGGCGGGACGACTCGAAAGTGCCGTGGCAGAAGGACGCCTCGGCGTCGAGAAGTCCATCAAGGGGCGACTCACCGCGCTCGGCGGTAGCTGCGCGCTGGAGACCGAGCCCGGTTCAGGCACCGAATGGGAGTTGCGGGCGCCAAGGACAAGACCACGGAGGGGGAACCGATGACGATCTCGGTGATGATCGTCGATGATCATCCGATCTGGCGCGACGGGGTAGCGAGAGACCTCACCGAACACGGGTTCGACGTGCGGGCGACGGCGGCCGACGCGGCGGCGGCGGTACGGATCGCCCGCGCGGTCAGGCCCGACGTCGTGCTCATGGACCTCAACCTCGGGGAGAGCTCGGGAGTGGCCGCCACCCGTTCCGTCACAACGGAACTGCCGGGCACTCGGGTGCTCGTGCTGTCGGCGAGCGGTGAGCACGACGACGTGTTGCAGGCGGTGATGGCAGGCGCCTCGGGGTATCTGGTGAAGTCCGCGTCGGTCACCGAACTCGTCGACGCGGTACGCAGGACCGCCGACGGCGACCCGGTGTTCACAGCGGGCCTCGCGGGCATGGTGCTCGGCGAGTACCGGCGCATGGCCGGCGCCTCGTCGGGTTCACAACCACCACCGCCGCGCCTCACCGAGCGCGAGACCGAGGTGTTGCGGCTAGTGGCGAAGGGGCTGACAGCACGTCAGATCGCCACGAAGCTCGTCATCTCACATCGCACGGTCGAGAACCACGTGCAGTCGACCCTGCGCAAGCTACAGCTGCACAACCGGGTCGAACTCGCCCGCTACGCCATCGAGCACGGCCTCGACACCTGAGCCGCCGGGGATGATTCTTCGGGGTGGCGTCGGGGTTTTCCCGGATTCGCCTCGGGCGGCAGCGGCATAGCATCGGCTTCGTGAACGAGGCAGAGCCCGACGAGACCAAGGTTCCCGACGAGCAGGAACGGTTGCGCAACCTGCGGGTGTCGGACGCCGAGCGTGAGCACGTGGTGGAACTGCTGCAACAAGCCATCGGGCGCGGGTTGCTCGATCTCGACGAGTTCACCGAACGCACCGACACCGCACTCGCGGCGCGCACCCGCGGCGAGCTCAACACCGTGCTCATCGACCTGCCCGGCCTGGTGCATCCCGACGCCACGATGCGCGGTGGGCACACCTCCCCGCCCGAAGCCGCCCGCACGGCACCGGGTCAACGGGTCAAGCTGCGGGCACACGGCTCCTCACTGGTGCGCAAGGGAAACTGGTTCGTACCAGCCGAGCTGCTCGTGGTCAACAAGTACGGGGAGACCAAGCTCGACTTCAGCGAGGCGGAGATCGCGGCGCCCGTCGTGCACGTGGAACTGGACACCAAGTGGAGCGCGGTGCACATCGTGATCCCGGAGCAGGCGGCTGTCGATCTCAACGGATTGACCGAACTCAAGTGGTCGTCCATCGACGACAAGACCAACTCCGCGGGCAAGTTGGGTAGTCCGAGGTTCGTCTTCACCGGCAAGGTGACGGGCGGTTCGCTGTCCGTGCGTTACCCGCGCCGGGGATGGTTCTCGGCCTGCTAGGCCTGCCCCCCGGGCGTGGCCGCCGCGCGCGCTGCCCGTGCCGTCGGTGCGGCCAGCGCCGCCTGCGCCGCCGCTGCGCATTCCGCCGATGTCACGGCCGCCAGGCTCGCGCCGACAGCACGCACCGAGGCGGGGTTCATGGAAAGGCTCGTCACACCCAATCCCACCAGCACCCGCGCAAGCAACGGGTCCGCCGCCGCCTCGCCGCACACACCCGCCGGTTTGCCCTTCGCCGTCGCCGCCTCACCGACGAGGGCGAGCAGCCGCAGCAGCGCGGGTTGCCACGGATCGTTCAACGTGGCCACCGCGCCGAGTTGGCGATCGGCGGCGAAGGTGTACTGGGCGAGGTCGTTGGTGCCCACCGAGACGAAGTCCACGGCGTCGAACACCTCGCGCGCCGTCATCGCCGCGGCGGGCACCTCAATCATCACGCCCGCGCGCGCGATTCCGGCGGCGCGAACCCGCTCGGCGAACCAAGAAGCCTCCTCGGCGGTAGCCACCATCGGCGCCATCACGGAAACCTCGGCACCGGATTCGGCCGCCGCGCCCGCTATGGCATCGAGTTGGCGATCGAGCACGCTGGTTCGGTCGAACGCCACGCGGATGCCGCGCACGCCGAGCGCGGGGTTGGGCTCGGGTTCCTGCGCCAGGAACGCCAGCGGCTTGTCAGCACCGGCGTCGAGGGTGCGGACGACGACCGGCTTGCCCGCGAACGGTTCGAGCACCGCGCGGTAGGCATCCTGCTGTTGCCCCACACCCGGTTCGTCGTCGGCGTCGAGATAGCAGAACTCGGTACGGAAGAGTCCGACCCCCTCAGCACCTGCCTCCGCGGCCGCGCGGGCGTCACCGGGAGCACCGACGTTGGCGAGCACCTTCACCTCATGCCCATCGGCGGTCCTGCCCTCGCCGTCCCACTCCGCGGTTCCCGTGACACTGCTGGCCACCGCGGGAGCCGAAGGGTCCGCCGCCCGCACCGTGCCGGTGTCACCGTCGACGGCGAGCGCTTCGGCCTCGACCGCCAGCGCGCCACGCACGGCCACGACGGCGGGGATGCCCAGCGAGCGTGCCAGTATGGCCGTGTGGCTGGTGGGCCCGCCTTCCTCGGTCACGAGCGCGAGCACCTTGGCCGGGTCCAGACTCGCCGTGTCGGCCGGAGCGAGGTCGCGCGCGAGAAGCACGCTCGGGGTGTCCAGGCGGGGTACTCCCGGCGGCGCTATGCCGAGCAACTCGGCGATGATGCGGTCGCGCACGTCCTCGATGTCTCGGACACGCTCAGCCATGTAGCCGCCCGCGCTCGCCAGCGCGTGCGCGAAGTTGTTCGCCGCCTCGTACACCGCCCTCGCCGCGGGAATGCGCTGCGCGGTTACGAGCTGCTCCGCCTGGCTCACCAGCGCCGGATCACCCGCCATCGCGGCGGTCGTGGTCAGGATCGTCGCCGCGTCACCGCCCGCGGCCTCGGCCATCGCTTCCAGTCGCGCGGCGACGTTCTGCGCCGCGGGCGCGATCCTTGCCGCCTCCGCGTGTGCGTCCTCCGGCGACGGCGTGCTCGCGGGTTCCGCGATCGAATCGGTGACCTTGACGACAGGCCCGCTCGCGCGCCCTGGACTGACGCCCACACCGGAAAGCTGCACATCGGACATGCTGCGTCACTCTAGTTCGGCGGCGTTGGGATAGGAGGGTTGGGCGCCGCGCCGCCGAACCGACATCGTTGCCACCTTCACCCCGCTCGTAGCGGCGTCGACGATGTTCGCGCCACGAGCGAGCGCGGTGGAAAACGCCCCGGCGAACGCGTCGCCCGCTCCCGTCGTGTCCACGGCCTCCACTTTGGGGGCGCGAATCTCGCTGCTTCCCTCGCCGGTCACCACCACGGCGCCCGAGGCACCCTTCGTGACCACCGCGGCCTTCGGCCCCAGTTCGAGCAGCCGCATCGCATCGACCGGCTCGGCACCGAGTAGCCAGGCTGCCTCATGCTGGTTCACCAGCAGCACGTCGAGCCCGCTCAGCGCCTGCTCGGCGACCTCTGCGACGGGAGAAAGATTGAGCACCGTACGTACCCCGGCTTCTTTGGCGCTGACCAGCGCGTGTTCGACGGTGGATAGCGGCACTTCCATCGATGCCACCAGGACCCTTGCCCCTGGCAGCGCTGCGGCCACGGCTTCGGGGCACAGTGCCCGGTTCGCTCCGGGCGAGACGAGGATCGAGTTCTCGCCGTCCGGGGTCACGGTGATGTAGGCGACGCCGGTGGGTCGATCAACCGTGCGGACGTGGTCGGCGCGCACACCGCTGTCGCGAAGTGACTCCAGCAACAGCGTGCCGAAACTGTCGTCGCCGACGGCGCCCACCAACGCGACATCCGCGCCGAGCTTGGCGGCGGCGACCGCGGTGTTGGCCCCCTTGCCGCCAGGCAGGACCTCCGTGTCCGCGCCGAGTACCGTCTCCCCGCCCTGGGGCCTGCGTTCGGCCTTCACGGCGAGGTCGACGTTGGCTGATCCGACCACGAGCACCTGTGCCGCCACGCAGCCAGCGTGCCACGAGCACGGCCGCCTGCCGAACAACACGTTTCGAGTTGTGTGGACGTGAAATCCTTTGTAACTTTCAAGACCGCCGGTACGACAAGCCAAGCGGGTGCACCCGAACTACCTCGTTCGGGTGAATGTGGTCCCTCGACGTCATCGACTGGGGACCTGCACACTCTCACAGGCACCACGCGCGTATGCGCGCGGTCTTGTCCGGTGCGGCCCGGTGGGCCTGCCGGGCATCGGGTCGCCGGCACCGGTCGCGTAGCCCCCCGAGTGATCGGTGCCGGCGGCGCCCGACATCCTTCTCCGCGCCAGATTGTCGATCTTCTTCGGCGATTCCCCGCACGTCGCGGCGCTGATCGGCACCCATGGTCCTAAACTGCGTGAATCCGGCACGGGTCGAAGGACAGCCAGCTCAACGGGGTGTGCGATGAACAGGCCAGCACGGCGGGGGCGGGAGCGCGCCGCCACCGATCGCGACATCCGGCACACAGCCCGTTCGCTGCTGGTCGAACACGGTCCCGAAGCGGTCACACTGCGCGCCATCGCGCGGGAGTTGGGAATCACCGCGCCCGCCCTTTACCGCTACTACGGATCAAGGGACGACCTGATCGACCACCTGCGCCGCGACATCGTCTCCGACCTCGGCACCGAACTGGCTGGCGAGATCGCCGACCTGCGAGACGGTGGCCCGCAACAGCTTTTCGCCATCTGCCGGGGTTTTCGGCACTGGGCACTGACCCACACCCAGGAGTTCACGCTCGTGTTCGCCTCCCCCACCGGTGGAGTCGGCTCGGCGTCGGGCAGCGTCGCGACGCTGAACCAGGTGAGCGAGCCGTTCGGCAGGGTCTTCCTGCTGGCGGCGGGCGAGGTGCTCGCGGCACACGACGTCGCGGCGCCGCCCGACAGCGGCGTGCCCCCCGAGCTTCGCGAGGACCTCGCGGCCTACCGCGACTCGCTGCTCTCCGTGATGGCCGAATCGGGCATCAACATGACGTCCGACCAGTTCACGCTCGGCACCACGTACCTGATGATGCAGTTCTGGGCGCGGCTGTACGGCCACGTGACCCTCGAGGTGTTCGGGAACTACCCGCTGCCGGTGTCGAAACCGGACGCGCTGTTCGACGCGATGCTCGCCGACCTGGCCCGCGAGGTCGGCCTCGAACTCGACTGAGCCGCGACCGGCACGCTCAGCGGACCACGTTGACCAGCCGGCCCGGCACCACGATCACCTTGCGCGGCTCGGCGCCCTCAAGCAGCGCGGCGATCTTGGCGTCCGCCAACGCAGCCGCCTTCACCTCTTCCTGCCCCGCGTCTGCGGCGATGATGATCCGCGAACGAACCTTGCCGTTGACCTGGATCGGGTACTCCACGGTGTCCTCGACGAGGTAGTTCTCGTCGGCGACGGGGAACGGACCGTGCACAAGGGAATCCGGGTGGCCGAGGCGGTTCCACAACTCCTCCGCGATGTGCGGGCACATCGGGGCAAGCATCAGCACCAACGGCTCCACCAGACCACGCGGCGTCTGCCCCGCCGACCCGTACACCTTGGTCACGTGGTTGTTCAGCTCGATCAGCTTCGCGCCAGCGGTGTTGAACCGCAGTTGCGCGTAGTCGTCGCGAACACCGGCGATGGTCTTGTGGAGGATCTTCAGGTCGTCCTCGGTGAGGGTGGCGTCGCCGACCCGCAGCGCTCCGGTCTCCTCTTCGACCACCAACCGCCACAACCGCTGCAGGAAGCGCTGCGCGCCGACGACATCCTTGGTCGCCCACGGGCGGGACTCGTCGAGCGGCCCCATGGACATCTCGTATAGCCGGAAGGTGTCGGCACCGTAGTTCTCCGACATCTCGTCGGGGGTGACGATGTTCTTCAGGCTCTTGCCCATCTTGCCGTACTCCTGCTTGACCTCCTCGCCGTGGAAGAAGAACTTCCCTTCGCGCTCCTCGACCTCCTCGGCGGGGACGTAGAAGCCACGCGAGTCGGTGTAGGCGTAGGCCTGGATGTAGCCCTGGTTGTACAGCCTGCGGTACGGCTCCTCGGAGGAGACGTGCCCGAGGTCGTAGAGCACCTTGTGCCAGAAGCGCGCGTAGAGCAGGTGCAGCACCGCGTGCTCCACCCCACCGACGTACAGGTCCAGACCGCCGGGATCGTTCGCGCCGTGCTCCGCGGGCCTCGGCCCCATCCAGTAGCGCTCGTTCTCGGGATCGACGAGGCGTTGTTCGTTGGTGGGGTCGATGTAGCGCAACTGGTACCAGCACGAACCCGCCCACTGCGGCATGACGTTGGTATCGCGGCGGTACTTCTTCGGCCCGTCGCCCAGATCGAGAGTCACCTCGACCCAGTCGGTCGCCTTGGACAACGGCGGCTGCGGCTCGGAGTCCGCGTCGTCCGGGTCGAATGTGGTGGGCGAGTAGTCCTCCACGTCGGGCAGCACCACCGGCAACTCCTCCTCCGGCAGCGGGATCGGCAAACCGTCGGAGTCGTAGACGATGGGGAACGGCTCTCCCCAGTAGCGTTGCCGCGCGAACAACCAGTCGCGCAACTTGTACTGCACGGTGCCCTCGCCGTAACCGTGTTCCTCCAGCCACGCGATGATCGTCTTCTTGGCGTCCTCGACGCCCATACCGTTGAAGTTCAGGTCGCCGTGAGCGGAGTTGATGGCCGGGCCATCTCCGATGTAGGCCTGCCCGTCGAAGCCGTCGCCGGGCTGCACCGTGCGGATGATGTCCAGACCGAACTTCCCCGCGAAGTCCCAGTCCCGCTGGTCCTGGCCCGGCACCGCCATGATGGCTCCCGTGCCGTAGCCCATGAGCACATAGTCGGCGATGAACACCGGGATGCGTTCGCCGTTGACCGGGTTGATGGCGTACGCACCGGTGAACACACCGGTCTTCTCCCTGCTCTCCTGCCGGTCCAGATCGGACTTGCGGGAAGCCTGTTTGCGATAACCCGCGACGGCTTCCACCGGGGTGGCCGCGCCACCGGTCCAGCGTTCGTCAACGCCTTCCGGCCACTCCTCCGGGGTCAGCTCGTCCACCAGTGGATGCTCCGGTGCCAGCACCATGTAGGTGGCACCGAACAACGTGTCCGGCCTCGTGGTGAACACCTCGATGACCCGGTCGCCCGCGGGGAACCGGACGTTAGCGCCACGCGAGCGGCCGATCCAGTTGCGCTGCATGGACTTGACCTTCTCCGGCCAGTCCAGCCGGTCGAGGTCGTCCAGCAGCCGGTCGGCATAGGCGGTGATGCGCATCATCCACTGCCGCAGGTTCTTGCGGAACACCGGGAAGTTGCCGCGCTCACTGCGCCCGTCGGCGGTGACCTCCTCGTTGGCCACCACGGTGCCGAGGCCGGGAGCCCAGTTCACCGGAGCCTCGGAGATGTAGACGAGCCGGTGGGAGTCGATGATCTCGCGCTGCTCAAGACGGGACAGTTCCTGCCACGGCCTGCCGTCCGGGGTGGCGCGCTTGCCCTGCGCGAACTGTTGCTCCAGCTCGGCGATGGGACGGGCCTTGTCCTGTTCCTCGTCGTAGTAGGCGTTGAAGATCTGCAGGAAGATCCACTGCGTCCAGCGATAGTACGGGATGTCGGTGGTCGCGACCGAACGCCGCTCGTCGTGGCCAAGGCCCAACCTGCGCAACTGGCGGCGCATGTTCTCGATGTTGGCCTCGGTCGTGGTGCGCGGATGTGTCCCGGTCTGCACCGCGTACTGCTCCGCGGGCAGGCCGAAGGCGTCGTAGCCCAGCGTGTGCAGCACGTTGCGACCGATCATCCGGTTGTACCTGGCGTAGACGTCGGTGCCGATGTAGCCGAGTGGATGCCCGACGTGCAGCCCGCCCCCGGACGGGTAGGGGAACATGTCCTGCACGAACAGCTTGTCCGACGGCAGCGGCTTGCCCGACTCCGAAAGCGGGCCGACCGGGTTGGGGGCGTGGAAGGTGCCGTTCTCAGACCAGTGGTCCTGCCAGCGCCGCTCGATCTCCCCGGCGAGTTCCGCCGTGTAGCGGTGTGCCGGAGTCGTCTCGGTGCCGTCTGTCATCGCCGATCCTCCCGTGTGCCTGCCTCAGAAAGAACGCAACCCCCCAGCCCGAGGGCGTGAGGGGTTCGCCGCGCAGCCGGTTGGTCCGGTCAGCGCGGCCGGCTAAGGAGCAGGCTCGCCGTCGTCATCGAACTCATGGTAACCGCTCCCACCACGGCGTTTCGGTAAGCCCCCGGTATCCTCGGCTTGTGTTCGTGCTCGCCTTGATACCCGCCCTGCTCGGTCTCCTCGTCGGCTGGGGCGGCTTGCTCGGTTGGCGGGAGCGGCTGCCCCTGGAGCGGGGCGCTGGGGTGCGCACGCGTGCGACCCTGCGCAGTGACGAGGCCTTCCGGATCGCCAACAAGGTGGCCGCCGTGCCGACGATGGCGGCGGGCGCGGTTGGCGTGCTGGCCGCGGCTGCGGGACTGGCTATGCCAAGCCTGCTCGGCACGGTGATCGCGGCTGTAGTGGGGCTGCTCGGCATGTTCGTGCTCGTCGCGGGCGGCGGGTTGCTCGGGCACCGCGCCGCCGAGGCAGTCCCGGCACCGAGCGCACCCGCGGGCTGCGGTGGTTGCGGCTGCGGTGGTGGTGGTTGTTCGACTCTCGCCGGGGGTGCCGAAGCCCCCTAGCGGTCGCTTCACGCCGGCGAGCGGGTCGAATCCGGGGAGCCGGGCAACCGGAACCGGCGCAACGGCCTGTTCAGCAGCCCCAGTCCTACCACCCCGGCGACACACATCAGGCCACCGCAGACAGCCGCGAACGCGGGCGAGGTGGCGCCTGCCACCACGCCCGACCGGAAGTTGCCCAGGTCCGGACCCGAGATCCCGAGCGCCAACTCGGCGGCACTCACCCTGCCCCGGTGGGAGTCAGGGGTGGCGGCCTGCACCAGCGCACCACGGGCGATCACACCGAAAGTGTCGGCAGCACCGGACACGGCGAGGCAACCTAGCGCGAGCCACAACGGCTGGGCGAGGCCGAACCCGATGATCCCCACACCCCAGACCCCGGCGGCAAGCAACTGGATCAGCCCTGCCCCGCGGGATCTGGTGACCAGCCCGGACGCGGTGCCAGCGGCGATGCCGCCCACGGCGATCGCGGAGAGGAACAGCCCCAACGTGTCCGGGTTGCCGCCGAAACGCTCGGCATTGATCGCCGGGAACAGCGCGACCGGCATGGCGAGCACGGTCGCGAACACGTCGGTCAGGAACGACCCGGCCAAGGCCGGGCTCCGCCCGATGAACCGCCAGCCTTCCCAGATCGCGCGCGGCCCGGGGCGGGTCGGCTCGCCACCGGGGCGAGCAGCGGCGGGCAGTCGCCACACCCCGTACAGCGCGATCGCCAGCGCCAGCACATCGAGCGCGTAGCAGGCTCCGGCGCCCCACCGCGCGGTGATCACGCCCGCGGCCGCGGGCCCCGCCAGCATCGCCGCCTGCGAGCTGAGGTGGGTCAACGCGATTCCGGCACCGACCAGCCGAGGCGGCAGCAAGGTCGCGACGAACGTCCGCCGTACCGGCGCGCTCAGTCCCAGGAAAGCCGCGTGGACAGCCACCAGGATCAACACGGTCGGGAGTGACCGAATCCCGGCGAAGGCGTGCCAGGCCAGCAGTGCGGCACTGAGCAGTTGACCCACGGTGGACAGCACCACCAGCCGCCTGCGGTCAAGGCCGTCGGCGAGCGCACCGCCGATCATGCCGAACACCACGGTGGGCACGGCGTTGGCCAGCCCGATCGCCCCTACCGCGACCGAACTGCCGGAGAGCTGCCACACCTGAGCGAGCACACCGACCACCAGCAGTTGCCCGCCGAAGGTGGAACTGGTCGTGCTCACCCAGAGTCCGCGAAACGCCGCGCTGTCGCGCAGCGGTCTGGTGTCGACAAGGCCGCCGATTCTCACTGTGGCGGTTGCCGTACCGAACGCAGGTGCCGGGTGATCCGGTCGCGGAACGGCTCCCGCGCCAGTTCCCGCTCGATGTCGTGCACCACCCGTGTCAGCGGGTAGGGGATCTCGGCGTCGAGTTCGGCCACGGCCTCCTCGGTGGCCCGCCACTCGGCCTCAAGGAACGGCACAAGTTCGCTGCCCTTTTCCGTCAGCGTCACCTCGCGGGTGCGCGCGTCGGCGCCAGGACGCGTGGTCACCAGCCCTTCGTTGCGCAGCGCGCTCACGGTCTGGCTCATCGCCGAGTGGGTGACCTCCAGCGACTGCGCGAGCTGGCGGATGGTCATGGGACCGCGGCGGGAGAGGCGGATCAGCGGCATCGTGTGCCGCGGCCGCACACCCCTGACATCGAGCTGTTCGTACAGGCGTGCGATGTCGTCGTCCAGCGCATCAAGCAGCCGGCGCAGCGGTCGCCAGTGGCTGATCTCGGTGGGGTCCTGGGCTTCTCGATCGTCCGGCTCGGTCACGACGGCGATCGTAACAGCACTTATATAACCCCTGTTACAAGTGCGGTCCTCAGTTGCGTTGCAGATCTCCCGGATGCGTAGCCAGCAGCGCGGTCGGCAGGCCCTGCCTGCGCAACACCTGACCCCAAAGGTCTCTGGTCGGCGTGGCCAGCACATCGCTCGGCAGCGCGGGCACTATCAACCAGTCGCCCCTGTCGATCTCCCCCGCGAGCTGCCCGGAATCCCACCCCGCATAACCGGCGAACACCCGAAGTCCCCGCACCTTGGCCACGAGCGAGTCCGGGTCGGCATCCAGATCCACCAGCGCGACCGGGCCACGAACCGCGATCACACCCGGCACGCTCGCCGCGGTCTCGCCCGTGCGCAGCGCCGCAAGGCACAGCGCCGTCTTCTTCTCCACGGGGCCCCCGACGAACACCGCCTGCGGCTCCACAACGTGCTCGCCCCAGTTCGGCAGCACCTCGTCCACGGGGACGTCACTCGGCCTGTTGAGCACGACACCGAGAGTGCCCTCGTCGCGGTGGTCGATCACGAAGACCACGGTCCGACGAAAGTTCGGGTCAAACATCGTGGGGGCAGCGACCAGGAGTGTTCCCGGCTCAACCTCGGCGTCCGCTCGCACTCCTTCATGATCCCACCCACGCCCTGGCGTGACCTCGCGGTGTTGCCGGGCGCGCCGCGTTAAGCTGGAGCATCGTGACCGCGCAGGCGCAAACCGGGGCAAAGCTCGCCACCTCTCGCGCGCTGCTCACACTCCGCGACTTTCGCAAGCTGCTGTACCTGCGCTTCGCGATGCACTGGGGGGACGGGCTGTTCCAGGCCGGACTCGCGGGCGCGGTGCTCTTCAACCCCGAACGCGGCGCCGATCCCCTCACCATCGCGGGCGGGTTCGCCGCGCTGCTGCTGCCCTACTCACTCGTAGGACCGTTCGCTGGGGCCCTGCTCGACCGCTGGGACCGCAGGCGGGTGCTCGTCGTCGCGAACCTGTTGCGCGGAGCAGCCATCGTCGCGGCCGCTGCCGCGGTCGCGGCGGGAATGCAGGGATTGCCGCTGTTCACGCTGGCGCTGCTCGTCATGGGCATCTCCCGATTCGCAGGCGCAGGAGTCTCCGCGTCGCTGCCGCACGTCGTGCCAGCGCGGCGGCTGGTGGCCGCCAACGCGCTCTCCGTCACCGCGGGCGCGATGGTGGCCGTGCTCGGCGGTGCGTGCGCGATCGGACTGCGCGCCGTACTAGGCAGTGGGGACACCGGTTCGGCCTGGACCACCTCGGTCGCCGTCGTAGGCTCGCTGGTCGCCGCCATGCTGGCCACCAGGTTCGTTCGCGGCAGCCTCGGCCCGGACACAGTGGACGAACCCGCGAACGTGTTCACCGCCGTCGCATCGGGTCTCGCCTCCGGCGCGCGGACCGCCGCGGGCACCCCCACCGTCCGAGCCGGGCTCGTCGCCCTGCTCGCCCACCGCGCGGCGTTCGGCATCTCGCTGCTGCTCACCGTGTTGCTGATGCGGTACTCCTTCTCCGCTGTCGGCCCGCTCAAGGCGGGGCTGGCCGGGCTCGGCGAACTCGCCGTCATGGGGGGCGCGGGCATCCTGCTCGCCGGGCTGGTCACGCCGAAACTCGTGGCCCGCTTCGGCAGGCGCGCGGTCGTCACCGGCGGTCTTGTTGTCGCGGCGGCGGCACAGGCGGGACTCGGCCTGCCGATGGTGCTGCCCACCGTGTTGCTGGCGGCCTTCGCCATCACCGCAGCAGGGCAGGTACTCAAGCTCTCCGTCGATGCCTCGATCCAGCGAGACGTGGGCGACGAGACCCGCGGCCGGGTGTTCGCGCTCTACGACACGCTGTTCAACGTCACCCAGGTCGCCGCGGTGTCGTTCGCCGCGTTCTTCGTTCCACTCGACGGGCACTCGGTGGGGCTGCAACTCGTTGCGATCGCGATGTATCTGCTCGGGGTCGCCGGTCACCTGGCTACTTCCCGTTAAAGTGAGCCCTTGTGACCACGGCTGGCAACGACGCGTCGACGACCGTCACATCACGGGACGGGCTCGTCCGCGCCACCCTTGATTCCACCGGCTCGCTCACCGGACTCGAGTTCGCGACGACCGCGTTCGACCACGGCGACCCGGCGACACTCGCGCAGACGGTGCTCGATGTCGTACGGGAGGGCACCGAGCGGGTGCGGCAACGGATCCACAGCGCTCCACCGCCGCCGGTCCCGCCGAGACCGACACCGAAACGTGCCCGTCGAGCACGCTAGATTAACTCGGTGTGAAGCGCGCCGGAGAAGCGTGGGAGTTGCTGGGGACGCACTGAAACGAGGGGGAAGCGTGCGCTACCGAGTCGAGGTGGCCGATCGACCCGATGCGCTGTACGCGTTGTGGAGCGGTGGCATCTACCGCGCGCAGCGCTCCACGGCGGACGGCACAGTGCTGCTCGTCGTCGAGGAAGGCGAGCAGCCGCCAGAGGGCTTCGACACCGAATCGCAGGGCCGTCCCGCCAAGGTCGTGCCCGCATCCGAGGCGGGCGCCACCTTCGCGATCCACACCTACTGCCACTACGACGACGAGCCCTACCGCGTCGAGCCGCGCTCAAGCGACGGCGAGCTGACACTGCGCTGGGTGGGCACCGACGAGCGGGTGGCGGCCCAGCTCGGGCTCTCCGGTCTCAGCACCACCACTGACGACCCTGAGACGCTGACAGCACTTTGGCAGGAGCGGCACGACTTCGCCGAGGAAGGCACACCACGCAGCGCGCCGGGTAGCGGCGACACGCAGGCGCTGCTACGGGCGATCGGCCGCACGCTACAGGGGTTCCTGCCGCACGGGTGGCAGCGTGTCGGCGCGCAGTTCCGCCAGGTCGGTGACTACTCCGAGCTGGAGGTGCGGGCGGTCGCAGGCGACGTGATCGTTTCGCTGTCCGCTCCACCGCGACTGGGACAGCTGTTCACGCAGTTGCGCTCCGCGATGTACGAACCGGACGTCGGCACCTGGTGCCAGGGCACGTTCACGCTGGACTCGGAGTCGCAGTTCGACTTCGACTTCGACACCGAGGCGGAGCCCGAGTGGCGGCTGCCGCCGCACGGGCGCACCACCGCCCGCAGCTACGACGTGGAGCTGAGCTACTACCCCCGCAAGCAGGTGCCCAGCTGGCTCGCGGCACGCGCCGGACTGCCGCTGGACGTGCCGTTGCGGTTGGCGAAAGTCGTCGACAGCCAAGCTGACGGCGAACCCCCTGTGGTGAACCGGCAGCCCGTACCAAGGGACGAGGTGCCGCGCATCCTCGCTTACCTCTACCGCGCGCCGGTGGCGGTGAGCAGGCCAGGCGCGCTGCCGGACATCTTCCGCCCTGGATCGTCCAGCGTGCCCGACGCCTTCCACACCGACGGCAGCTGGATCTGGCCCGCCGCCGTTCCGCACTATCTACGCACCTACGGCGTTCCGCCGGAAACCGACCTGCTGGAGCACATCAGGGCGAACAACTACCGGCCGTCCTACGTCGGCGCCCTGCTTCGGGCCACGGCGGAGGCTGACGTGCTCGGCAACCCGCGACCACCGCGAACCCCGGAGGACCTCGCGGAGCCGGAGCCCGTGGGTCTTGTCGAGCGCGGCCTGCTTCCCACGCGGCCACTGCGGGCAAGTGAGGTGCTGCGAGTGCTGCGTACCCGGCTCGCCGAGCACGGCGTGCCGGAGAGCGCGTACCGACTCGGCGAGGCCGCCGACGGCGCCTGGTGCCTGCGCCGCGCACCACACGGTTGGGAGGTGGCACGCCACGAAGACGGTGGCCCCGTGGAGCCGCGCTACTTCCCTCGCGTGCACGCCGCCGCGGAGGCGCTACTCGGTGCGCTGCTGCTGTATCCCGCGCGGGCATGGCACGGTGCTGCCGCCGACGCGGAGGCGCACGAACCGCCGGGCAACGCCACCGACTGGCCGATCCTTCCGCTGCGAGGCGAGCCACCGCTCACCTACTACCGAGGCAAACGCATGCTCACGCTGCCGAGTGACACCGTGGTACGTCGCTTCGGTAACGAGAACGGCAACCTCGTGCACCCTGAGGGCACGCCGTTCCCGGAGACCTCACTTGCGCTCGAGCGGGAGTCCGACCTGCGGCACTACCGCCTGCGGCGGCCGTTGCGGGTGCTCGCCGGCGTGACGCGGGCGTGGGGACCGCTGCCAGGAGGAGCCGTCGCCTACCTGCTGCCCCGCCACATCGGGCACCACCTGGAGACCGGCGCACTTGAACGTGCGAACTGACCGGCGTCGAACCCGAACGGCCTACCTCGGGGGTTCGATGCCCTGCTCCGCCGCCCAGCTGCGCAACTCCGCTACAGCCTCGTCGTGCTCGAGTGGCCCCCGGTCCAACCGCACCTCCTTGAGATGCTTCCACGCCTTGCCGACCAGCGGGCCTGGTTCGATGCCGAGTATCCGCATGATCTCGTTGCCGTCGAGGTCAGGCCGCACCCGCGCCAGATCTTCCTCCTGCTCGATGCGGGCGATGCGCTGTTCCAGATCGTCGTAGGCGCGCTGTAGCGCGATGGCCTTGCGCTTGTTGCGGGTGGTGCTGTCGGCACGCACGAGTTTGTGCAGCCTCGGCAGCAGCGGACCGGCGTCGGTGACGTACCTGCGTACCGCGGAGTCCGTCCACTCGCCCTTGCCGTAGCCGTGGAAGCGCAGGTGCAGGAACACAAGCTGTGACACGTCGCTGACGACGTCCTTCGGATAGCGCAGAGCGCGCAAGCGCTTGCGCGCCAACTTGGCACCGACCACCTCGTGGTGGTGGAAGCTCACTCCGCCGCCCGGTTCGAACCGCCTCGTAGCGGGCTTGCCGATGTCGTGCAGCAGCGCGGCCAGCCGCAACACCAGGTCCGGCTCCAGCTTCGGCTCGTGCGTGGTCTCCAGGTCGATGGCCTGGTCGAGCACGGTCAGCGAGTGCTGGTAGACGTCCTTGTGCTGGTGGTGCTCGTCGATCGCCAGCCGCATCCCCGGCACCTCGGGCAGCACCTGGTCGGCCAACCCGGTGTCCACCATGAGTTCGATACCGCGTCGCGGCGCGATGCCGAGCAGCAGCTTCGACAGCTCCGCCTGCACCCGCTCCGCCGTGATCCGTGCGATCTCGCCCGACATGTCCGTCATCGCCGCGACTACCCTCGGCGCGGGTTCGAACCCGAGTTGCGCCACGAACCTGGCCGCGCGCAGCATCCGCAACGGGTCGTCGGCGAAGGACTCCTCGGGCGTGGCCGGGGTGTCCAGCGTGCGCTGCGCGAGTGCCTCCAGGCCGTTGTGCGGGTCGACAAACGTCTTGGTCGACAACTCGATGGCCATCGCGTTGACGGTGAAATCCCTGCGCACGAGGTCGCCCTCGATCGTGTCACCGAACGCGACCTCCGGGTGACGACGGACGCGGTCGTAGGACTCGGCACGGAACGTGGTGATCTCCAGCGTGTTGCCGTGCCTCGCGGCTCCCACCGTGCCGAACTCGATACCGGTGTCCCAGACCGCTTCGGCCCAACCCGCGAGCACCCGCTGCACCTGCTGCGGTCGCGCGTCGGTGGTGAAGTCGAGATCGGGGGAGAGCCTGCCGAGCAGGGCGTCACGAACGCTGCCGCCGACAAGGTAGAGCCGGTGCCCCCGGTCGGCGAACCTGGCGGCGAGCTCGTCGGCGATCGGCGAGATGCGCAGTAATTCGGCCACCGCGTTGCGCTTCGCCCGCGTCAACCGCCCCTGGTCAGAGGTCCGCTCGGCCTCGTTCACACCGGTTCCACTCCCCACGCGGTCCCCTTACTACACCCCTGGCTCAACTCGGACACGGCAAGCCAGCGTACCGGCGACGCCGTTTGCTCTAGCATCGCAGCATGCCTGGATCGGCCGGTCGCTCCGGTGGCGCCAAACCGGGACGCCGGTCCCGGCGCCGCCGTGGCAAGCGGCTGACCACGGTGAACGAGACCTCGGCGGGCGGGCTCGTCGTCGACTCGCAACGCCGCAACGCCGTGCTCATCGGCAGGCTCGACCGGCAGGGCAAACTGCTGTGGTCGTTGCCGAAGGGCCACATCGAGGACGGGGAAACCACCGAGCAGACCGCCATGCGCGAGGTGAAGGAGGAGACCGGGATTTCCGCGCACGTGCTGCGGCCACTCGGCACGATCGACTACTGGTTCGTCGCCGAGCGCCGCCGGGTGCACAAAACGGTCCACCATTTTCTTCTCGAGGCCAACGGTGGGGAACTCTCCGACGAGGACGTAGAAGTGACCGAGGTGGCGTGGGTGCCGCTTGCAGAACTCGACGGCAGGCTCGCCTACGCCGACGAGCGCAAGCTGGTGCGCAAGGCTCGCGAGTTGTTCGAAGGGGCCCTGGAGTGAGCAGGCAGTGAAGAAGCTCGGCGCGTTCGCGCTGGCACTGGTGTTCCTGATCGGTAACGCCCTGCTCGGTGCTTCCGGGCAGGCTTCGGCGCAGCCGCCGGTGCGGTCGCCGGAATGGCTGCGGCTGGACATCGAGCGGATGACGCCGAGACTGGCCACGCCGGAGGAGGACACGCTGCACGTCACGGGCAGCGTCACCAACGTCGGCGACCGCCGGATCAGCGACATCGTCGCGCGGCTCCAGATCGGGCAACGGCAGGGCACCGAACGAGAGCTGCGATCGACACTCACCGGGTCCCCCGCCACGGACGCGGGCGCTTCCGAGTGGTCGGAGGTGGCCACCACCCTCGAGCCGGGGCAAAGCGCCGAGCTGTCCATCGAGGTTCCCCTCGCCGAACTGGGTTTGTCCGCGCCCGGTGTCTACCCGCTGCTGGTCAACGTCAACGGAACGCCCGCGTACGGCGGCGCGGCCCGGCTGGCCGCGGTGAACCTGTTGCTGCCCGTCATCGACCCGCCAGCCGAGACCCCACCGGTCGCGGCCTCGGTGCTGTGGCCCATCACCTCCGCACCGAAGCTGGTCGCCGACCCCCACGACGGACCGGTGGTGCTCGCCGACGACCAGCTCGCCGAGGAACTCGCTCCGGGAGGCAGGCTCGACGCACTCGTCTCGGCTGCCTCGGCGTACCGCGACAATCCGGACGTTTTCGGGTCACTGTGCTTCGCGGTCGATCCGGACCTGCTCGAGACGGTGGCCGCCATGGCGGAGGGCTACCAGGTGCAGACACCCACGGGGCCGGTGCGGGGCACCGGCAGCGAGCAGGCGGGCCGCTGGCTACAGGCGCTGCGGGAACTGGTTTCTGGCCACTGCGTAGTGCAGATCCCTTACGCCGACGCCGACCTCGGCGCGCTGTCGAAGGTGTCGACAAGGGCCGACCTCGTCGCCGACGCGGTGAACAACAGCGCGGCGATCCTGAACCTGCTGCGCGTGCAGCCGAGGGCGGGAGTGCTGTGGCCGCAGGGTTCGCTCGGTGACGCCGCACTGCGGTCGGCGGCGGGCGCGGGCACCACGACCGTGCTGACCGACCCGGCGCGGCTCGGTGCGGGCGCGTCCGACGGCACGGCGATGACGACGACCGCGGGTGTCAACGCGCTCGGTTACGACAGCCTGGTCGCCTCCGCCTTCGCAGGCACCGGGAGGGCCGACTCGGTGACCAACCAACCCAACGTCGCCACCCAGAACGGGCTGGCGGCACTGGCGTTTCGGGCAGGCCTCGGCGACGAGACGGCCGAGAGGCCCGCACTGATCGCACCGCCGCACGACTGGGACGCCTCGGTATCGGAACTGCACTCGCTGCTCGGCTCGCTCGCGCGGCTGCACGAGGAACGGATGCTGGCCCCGGCTCGGCTGGACGACCTGCTGGCCACGCCCGCCGACGGCAACGCCGCACTGGACGGGGCCGACGGCGCCGACCTCGCGGGTTCGCCGGTATCGGACGAGGTGATCGCGGGGCTTTCCGACATCGAGACCACCGCCGCCGACCTGCAGCGCGCGATGTCGGTGGACCCGACAAGGCAGGTGCAGCCGATCAGCCTGATCCAGCCGCTGCACAACGCCGTGCTGAGGGCCACGTCGACGGCGTGGGACAGCCCAGCCGCACGCACGGCCGCGGCGACGGCGGCACGTACGCAACTGGAAAGCCTCGGCAACCAGGTGACCGTGACGACCCCCTCGCAGCCGGTTTCGCTGGCATCCGGGTCGAGTCCGCTCCCGGTGACCTTGAGCAACGCGCTGCCCGTCGCGGTCACGGTGCGGATCAAACTCGACAACAGCGCTGGGCTGCGGACCGATCGGGTCCAGGACACGCCGCTGGCGGCCAACAGCAGGGTCGGCAGGCTCATCCCGGCGGAGGCGCTTCGGTCGGGACGGTTCAGCGTGGACGTGTCGCTCACCACGCCCGGCGGCACGGAGCTGGGGACCCCGGCGCGGCTGGAACTGACCTCCAACGAGTTCGGTGTCGTCACCGTCGTGCTGACCGCGACGGCGGCCGGCGCGCTGTTCCTGCTCGGGGGCCGCCGTATCTACCGCAGGGTGCGGCAGCGCGGGCAGGAAGGGCAGTCCGGTTCCTAGCCGGAGGAGGTCGAGCGGGCCACGTTTGGCGGAGCACGGCTGAGTTCCCACGGTCGGCCGGATTACCCTGAACCGACCGAGCTGACCGGCGAAGATTGGGTAGGTGTTGGACGAGGAGCTGGGCTGGCCGCCCGAGCGTGGGGGCGGGCCTCCACGCCAGGAGCGGATGCCGCCACGACCTCCGGTCCGTAGGCCACCACCACCGCCGGAGCAATCGCCACGCAGGCGCCAGCAGCCACCCGAGCGCAGGGAGGGGCCGCCACCGAACCGACCCGACGGCGCGAACCAGCCACCCCCGCGCTACCGGGAACAGCCACCGCCGAGGCCGAGGCAACAGCCGGTACGGCAGCCGCCGCCACGGCAGGCGCCGCCGCCCGCTGGCCCGCCGCCCGCTGGCCCGCCGCCCGCTGGCCCGCCGCCCGCAGCGCCGCCGCACCCGCCGCCAGGTCCACCACCGGGACCACCACCGCCTGGTCCACCACCACGGCGCGGCCGCCCGCCCGAGACCAGGTCCAAGCCGGTCCGGCCGTGGCGGCAGGACCAACGGGGTTCGCGGCGGCCCCCGGCCGGGTCCGGCGACGGCGACGCCACCGTGTTCATTCCCCGCCGGGTCCCTCCCGGCGCGCGCTGGCCTGCCGCCGACCCGGATGTGCTGCGCCCGTACGACGAGCTCGCCACGCGCATGATGCCGCGTATCGCCGCCGAACCCATCGGCGAGCGGCTGCCGGAAGTGCAGCTGGAGCGGCCGAAAGCGGGTGCCGAGAAGGCACCCTCGCTTGCCAGGTCCAGCGGTCGCATGGCGATCGCCACGCTGACCAGCCGAATCACCGGCTTCGCGTGGAAGGTCATGCTCGCGTGGGTGGCTACGCTCGGCGTGTTGTACGACTCCTTCACCGTCGCCAACACGTTGCCGCTCATCATCAACGAGCTGCTGCTTGGTGGCGTGCTGACCAGTGTGGTCGTGCCGCTGCTCGTGCGTTCGCAGGACGACGACGACGGTGGCGAGGCCTACACCCAGCGGCTGCTGACGATGGCGATCACGGTGCTCGGCGTCGGCGCGATCGTATCCACCGCCGCGGCGCCGTGGCTGACCGCGCTGCTGATGGACGACACCGGCGACGCGAACCCGCAGTTGGCAACCTGGTTCGCGTACCTGCTGCTGCCCGGTCTGCTCTTCTACGGGCTGTTCGCGGTGCTGTCGGCCATCCTCAACGCCAAGCAGATCTTCGGCCCCGCGCAGTGGGCACCGGTGGTCAACAACCTGGTCATCTTCGCCACGATCGGGGCTTTCGCGCTGGTTCCCGGCGACCCGACCATCGTGCCGACCCAGATGAGCGACCCTCAGGTGCTGGTGCTCGGCATCGGCGTGCTCACCGCGATGGTGGCGCAGGCGCTGTTCCTGTTGCCGCCGCTGCGCAGATCGGGTTTCCGTTTCCGGTGGCGCTGGGGCATCGACGATCGGCTGAAGGAGTTCGGCGGTCTCGCGCTGTGGATTCTCGGCTACGTCGCCGTCAGCCAGGTCGGCATGGTCATCAACACCCGCGTGCTCACCGCGGGAGCCGCGGGCGGACCCTCGATCTACTCCAACGCCTGGTTGCTGTTCCAGTTGCCGTACGGCGTGATCGGGGTCTCGCTGCTCACTGCGCTGATGCCGAGGATGAGCAGGGCTGCCGCCGATCACGACTACCGGCGGCTCATCGGCGACCTGTCGTACGGTTCACGGCTCACCACGCTGCTGTTGCTGCCGGTTTCGGCCATCATGGCGGTCGCGGGCACCTCCATCGGGGTCGCGTTGTTCGCGCTCGGCAGGGGATCGGTGGCCGACGCCGAACGACTGGGGGAGGCGCTTGCCGTCTCGGCTTTCGGACTGCTGCCGTACGCGCTGGTGATGTTGCAGATGCGGGTGTTCTACGCGATGAAGGACTCCCGCACCCCGACACTGATCATGGTCGTGATGACGGCGGTGAAGATCCCGCTGTTGTACCTGGCCTCCTCGCAGTTGCACCCGGTGAACGTCGTACTCGGCGTGATGATGGTGAACTCACTGGTGTTCGTGGTCGGCGCCGTCATGGGCCAGGTGTGGTTGTGGGTGAAGCTGGGCAACCTGCGCAGCAAGCGCGTGCTGGGCGTGATCCTGTTCACCGTGGTCGCGAGTGGTCTCGGAGTGCTGGCGGCCGCGCTGGTGGGGATGCTCGTCCCGGACGCGCTCGGCACGATCGGACAGGCTTGGGTGAAGCTGTTCCTACAGGGAATCGTGGGCATCGGGGTGTCGTTCGGGGTGCTGCTCGCCCTCAAGGTGGACGAGTTGGCTCCGGTCAAGCGACGGATCACCCAGTTGCTCGGGCGCGCTTAACCCGCTTGGCCCAGATGCCACACGGTGAGGGTCGTCGTTCACGTACCCTCACTCACAGAGGAGACGAGCGTTCAGGTAGGGGGTCCGACCGACAGTGGGCATCCGTACACGTGGTGGGTCGCTGGCGCCCGGCGGGGTCGTCGGCGACGGCCGCTACCGGCTGCTCGCCCAGTTCGGCATCGACGAGCGCGCGGGCGCCCACCTGTGGCGAGCCAGGGACGGACAGCTCCGTCGAGACGTCGCGCTCACCATGCTGGTCGGTGACCCCGCGGACGCCGAGGCCGCCAGGCGGGGAAGGCGAACACTGGAGCGGGCCGCTCACGCGGCGAAGTTCAACCATCCCGGTGTGGCCCGAGTGCTCGACGTGCTTTCGCTCGGCAACGGCATCAGCTCCAGCGAGGGACTGCTCGGCATCGTGGTTGCCGAGTGGACGAAAGGCACCGACCTCGTCGACCTCGTCGCGGATCGGCCTGCCGAGCCCGCCACCGCCGCGCGGATGGTGCAAGCGCTTGCCGAGTCGGTCGAGCAGGCCCACCAGTCGGGTCTCGTGCTGGGTATCGACCACCCGCAGCGGCTGCGGATGACACCGAACGGCAGACTGCGCCTCGCCTTCCCGGGGCCGCTGCCTGACACCACACTGCGCGACGACGTCAAGGCACTCGGTGCGGTGCTGTACCTGCTGCTTACCGGGCGCTGGGCACTGGAAGGGGGTCCACCCGCCCTGCCCGCCGCGCCTCGTTCCCCCGGTGGAAGGGTCGTGGCCCCCCGTGCGGTGGTTCCAGGGGTCCCCGAGGAACTGTCCGCCCTCGCGTTGCGCACCATCGAGGACGGTGGCCAGGGCGGCATCCGCACCAGCGCCGCGATCCTGCGTGTGCTCGACAAGGTGGCCGAGGACGCCGAGCGCACCCAGCTCATCAAACAGAGCGGGCAGGAGGGCTCCGACGTCGACTCCGACGGTGCGGTCTGGACCACCAAGAAGCCGGTGAGGGACGCGAGAAGCCGCAGAAGGCTGGCCCTTGGCGTCACCGTGCTCGTCGTCGCCGCGGTCGGCGTCCTCGCCTGGCTCGGCATGATGGCGATCAGCTTCTTCCAGGACGATCCTTCGGCAAGTGGCCCTCCGGTCAACCTGGCGGAGCAGACCCAGACGCAGCAACCGCGAGCACCGCAGCAGACCAAGCCCCCTTCGACGCCAAAGGTCACCACGGGCAACCCGGTACCGCCCGACGAAATCGACGTGTACAACCCGGAAGGTGACGGCGACGGCGTCGCCACGGCGCCCTACGCGATCGACGGTGACGCCACCACCACCTGGCGCACCGACGAGTATCGCCAGCAGTTCCCGGCCTTCAAGAGCGGGGTCGGCCTCGTTGCGACCTTCGACAAGCCGATCAACCTCTCGAAGGTGCGGATCACCGCGGACAGCCCTGGCACCTCGGTGGAGGTACGGGTCGCAGACAGCGCCGACGCCGAACTTGACGAGACCAGGGTGGTCGCCTCCGGCAACCTCAGCGGCAGCCAGACCGAACTTTCGCTGCCGCAGCCGACGCAGGCGCAGTACGTCATCGTGTGGGTGACAAAGCTGTCCGGCCAGGAGCCCGAGTACGCCTCGGAGATCGGTGAACTGCTGTTCCTGCCCGCGCGGTGAACACCACTAGCGGGTCTGCATGGCCGGGGCGGATGACACCCTTAGTAGTCTCTCCGCGTGACCGCACCAGCGCCCACCGATGCCGATCTGATCGCGGCCCACACGGCCGGGGACCCGCATGCCTTCAACGAACTGGTCCGACGGCACCGGGACAGAATGTGGGCAGTCGCGCTGCGCACGGTGAGGGACCCGGAGGAGGCGGCGGACGCGTTGCAGGACGCGTTCATATCGGCGTTTCGCGCCGCCGCGAACTTCAGGGCCGAGTCGCAGGTAACGACGTGGCTGCACCGAATCGTCGTGAACGCGTGCCTGGACAGGGTGCGTAGACGGCAGGCGAGACCTACCGTGCCGTTGCCGGAGAACGGTGGCAACGAGCCCGCCGTGCCCCGAGACTCGATGGCGGAGCGAGAGACGAGGCTGGTCATCAGGCAGGCACTAGACGAGCTTCCCGACGAGCAGCGCGTGCCGATCGTGCTGGTGGATGTGGAAGGCTACTCAGTCGCGGAGACGGCGCGAATGCTCGACATCGCGGAAGGAACGGTAAAGAGCAGGTGCGCCCGAGGACGCGCCAAACTGGCCAAACTTCTGGGGCATCTGCGGAACCCCGGTAGCGAGGGTGACGTCCCAACTCACGAAAGCAAATCCGGGGAGGGACGATGACGGACGAAGGCACGGGGCAGGATCGAGTTGTCGGCCCCCCGTGGTCTGTCGACGTGCTCGCCGACCTGCACGCAGGGGTGCTGGACGAGCGGGAGGCGGAACGGCTGTGGCCTCAGGTGGAGGCCGACCCGCAGGCGCGCGCCATCATCGAGGCCCTCGAGGCGACCACGGCGGATCTCGCCCAGCTCGGTTCGCAACCGCCGCTGGAACCCGTACCCGCCGACGTGGCGGGACGTATCGATGCCGCGCTCGCTCAGGAGCGCGCGGCGGCGAACGGCTCGAACGTCGTGAGCCTTGCCGCCGCCAGGCGACGCCGCAACCGGATCGCGGGCTGGGGAGGTGGCTTCCTCGCCGCTGCCGCCGCCGTGGTAGCGGCCGCGCTGATCGCCGTTCCCGGTGGTAACGACGACACCACACCCGGTGTCGCGCAGCCCGCCCCTTCGGACGACCCGGTTGGGAGCACGCCGTCGTTGACGCTGGACAGCGGAGGCCTCGAAGCTGCGGTCGGAGAGGTCAACGGCGTGCGCGACTTCGGTCCACTCGGCAACGAGGCACGGCTGGACGCCTGCCTGCAGGCGGGCGGTATCGACCCCGACACCAAGCCGGTCGGCATCCGGCCCGCGACCATCGATGGGCAGGACGCGGTCATCGTGCTCTACACCACAGGAGAGCTCGCGCAATTCCGGCTCGTGGCGCTCGCGCCCGACTGCGGCCCTGACAACCCGGACCTGCTCCTCGACAAGACCGTCGGCAGGGGCGGCTGAGCACAGGCGACGACTTGATCTTCCATGGCGTGGAAGGAGTTGCCCGTTCCCCCGCGGCACTCGTCACGTTGGGAACACTCGCACCTAGGATCGTGTTGAGCCGGGTGACAGGTGTTGTCGAAGCGGAGGTCACTGGTGGCTGAAGAGCAAGTCCGTAACCTGATCATCGTGGGGTCAGGTCCGGCCGGGTACACGGCCGCCGTGTACGCGGCGCGTGCCCAACTGGAGCCGTTGGTTTTCGAAGGCTCGCAGTACGGCGGCGCGCTCATGACGACGACCGAGGTCGAGAACTACCCCGGCTTCCGGTCCGGCATCCAGGGCCCTGAGCTCATGGAGGAGATGCGCGAGCAGGCCAAGGCATTCGGTGCCGATCTGCGTGCCGAGGACGTCGAGGAGCTCGACGTGGTGGGGCGGGTCAAGTACCTCACGGCTGGCGGCAAGCGATACGCCGCGAAGGCAGTGATCCTGGCCATGGGTGCGGCCGCGCGTTACCTCGGCGTGCCCGGTGAGCAGGAGCTGCTAGGGCGCGGGGTGTCGTCGTGCGCCACCTGCGACGGATTCTTCTTCCGTGACCAGGACATCGCCGTCGTCGGTGGTGGCGACTCCGCGATGGAGGAGGCCACCTTCCTCACCAAGTTCGCCCGCACCGTCACGATCGTGCACCGGCGTGAGGAGTTCCGCGCCTCCAGGATCATGCTGGAGCGGGCGCGCGCGAACGAGAAGATCCGGTGGAAGCTCAACTCGCAGGTCACCGAGGTGCTCGGCGACAACAAGGTCTCCGGTTTGCGGCTGAAGGACACCGTCACCGGTGAGGAGTCGACCCTGGACGTCACCGGGTTCTTCGTCGCCATCGGGCACGACCCCCGCAGCCAGCTTGTGCGCGGCCAGGTCGACCTTGACGACGAGGGTTACGTGCTCACGAAGGGCCGCACCTCGTACACCAATGTCGAGGGTGTCTTCGCGGCAGGCGACCTCGTGGACCACATCTACCGGCAGGCCGTCACCGCCGCCGGGTCGGGTTGCTCGGCGGCCATCGACGCGGAACGGTGGCTGGCGGAAAACGCTGGTGTGGAGGAAGCTGCCGAGGCATCCGAACTGGTGGGCGGCGGCTACGCGGCCCGCGCGAACTGACCGGTCCAGGCCGACAAACCACGACGGGAGTTACAGATGACCGACACCGTGAAGGTGACCGACTCCAGCTTCGCCGACGACGTACTCGGCAGCGACAAGCCAGTGCTCGTCGACTTCTGGGCCACCTGGTGCGGGCCGTGCAAGATGGTGGCACCGGTGCTGGAGGAGATCGCGACGGAACACGGTGACAAGCTGCGGGTGGCCAAGCTCGATGTCGACGAGAACCCGAACACGGCGAGGGACTACCAGGTCATGTCTATCCCGACGTTGATCCTGTTCAAGGGCGGCAGGCCGGTCAAGCAGATCATCGGGGCGAAGCCGAAGGCGGCACTGTTGTCGGACCTTTCCGACGTGCTCTGAAAGGCACGCGTGACGATTAGGAAACCCGGGGGCGAGTGGGACACGCCCCCGGGTTTCTTGTTGCCCGGCCGGGCGAGCGAACCCCTCGTACGGACCAGCCCTGCGCGCTGTCGCGGAGCCCGCAGGGCACAATAGGGGCCGCGGGGCCGGCCGGCCCTGGACGTTCTGTAAAGCATCGAGTGCACTAGGTGCCCAAGGAAGAGCGAGGAGTGCATGCGGGTACTCCGCCGCGGCGACACCGGACCGGAAGTCGCCGAGATCAGGTCGATCCTCTCCGCACTGGAGCTGCTCCCTGCCGGTGACGAAAGCAACGGCCACGGCGTGTTCGACCAGGCGGTCGAACACGCGGTTCGCGCGTTCCAGCAGCGTCGTGGTCTGATCACCGACGGTGTTGTCGGACCTGCCACCTACCGGGCGCTACGCGGTTCGAGCTACCACCTCGGCAGCAGGCCGCTGGCCTACCTGGTTTCTTCGCCCGTACACGGCGACGACGTGTTCGCGCTGCAGGAGCGGCTCACCGAACTCGGCTACGACGCGGGCAGGCCGGATGGCGGCTTCGGTCCCCAAACGGAGCGAGCGTTGCGCAACTTCCAGCGCGACTACGGTCTCGTCGTCGACGGCATCTGTGGTCCGGCGACCGTGCGGGCGTTGCGGCAGCTGTCGCCGCGTGCGCGTGGTGGCCGGCCGGTGTTCCTGCGCGAGCAGGAACAGGTGCGCCGCGCCGGTCCCCGGCTGCGAGGCAAGCGGATCGTGATTGATCCAGGACACGGCGGGCCTGACCTTGGTGTCACCGTGCAGGGCCTGCGGGAGGCCGACATCGCCTGGGACCTCGCGCGCAGGCTCGAAGGCAGGATGAAGGCGACGGGGATGGAGGCGTTGATCTCCCGCGGCCCGCAGCACAGCCCTTCGGAGCTGGAACGCGCCCAGTTCGCCAACGATGCGGGGGCGGATCTGTTCCTTTCGCTGCACAGCGACGGGAACCGTTCCCCCTACGCGCAGGGTGTGGCGAGCTTCCATTTCGGGACCGGCAACGGCACCACCTCGACGGTCGGTGAGCTGCTGGCGGGCTACATCCAGCGCGAGCTGGCCGCGAGGACTGGCCTGCTCGACTGCCGCACCCACCCCAAGACCTGGGAGATCTTCACCCGCACCCGGTGTCCGGCCGTCAGGGTGGAGATCGGGTACCTGACCAACGCCGAGGACCGTAGGCGGCTATCGGACCCGGCTTTTCGGGACGTGGTGGCCGAGGGCATCCTCGTGGCAGTCAAGCGTCTCTATCTGCTCGGTGAGAACGATCAGCCCACAGGCACGTTCACGTTCGCCGATGTCCTGGCACACGAGCTGTTGAAGGCGGAGTAACCACACCCTGTGGACAACCCTGGAGTTGTCCACAGGAACTGTGGACAACTCTGTGAGCCGTTCCTATGCCCTGGTAGCACTCGATGTCGCCGTGGTGACGGCGACCTGGCCGAGCAACTTCTCCAGCGCCGCTTCGACGTCTTCCTTCCACGAGATCGACGACCGCAGCTCCAGTCGCAGCCGAGGCCACTTCGGGTGTGGACGGACGGTCTTGAACCCGACACTGCGCAGGAATCCCGCGGGCACCACACAGACGTGTTCCTCGCCGTCCGGCTGCGGATCGGCGTCACCGAACGCCTCGACCGCCCGCACGCCGCGCCGGGTCAGGTCCCTTGCCACCGCCTGCACCAGCGCGCGACCGAGCCCGCCGCCGCGGAACTCCGGAAGTACCTGGAAAGCGGTGAGCAAGACCGCGTCAGCGCTCGGTGGGGAAGTGGGGAACGCTGCTGCCCTCGGCACCGCGCTCGGCGGAGCGTAAAGGACGAAACCGACCGGGATGTCGCCGCTGTAGATGATGCGGCCACATGAGCCCCACTCCAGCAGCACGGCCGAGACCCAGGCCTCCTTCTCGACCTCGGTTTCACCGAATTGCTCGGCCTGTTCCCGCAGGTGCGGGGCGAGTTCCCAGTACACGCACCTTCGGCAGCTCAGCGGAAGCTGCTCAAGGTTGTCCAGCGTGACGCCCTCGACGCGTCGCGGCACCGAACCTCCCCCGAAAGATGCGCGGACAGATCGTGGACCAGCGCGCAACCGGGTCGCGACTGGGTATCCACGAAACAGCATATGTCGATGTGAGAAGCCCCGGAAAGGCGGGAGTGCCTGCCGGGGCTGCCGTTACACTCGACAGGTCTACCCGCGGTAGCGAGACCCGAACAGCCGACGCGCTTCAGGCGAAGCAGACGAGAAGTGTGCGATGACTGCCTCCCAGCCTCCCGACCACAGACCGGGCTCCGAACCCGGCCGCCACAACCTCGATCCCCATCTGGACCGCTACGCCGCGCGTACCGCCGGCATGACGGCTTCGGAGATCCGAGCGTTGTTCGCGGTGGCGAGCAGGCCGGAGGTCGTATCGCTGGCGGGAGGGATGCCGAACCTGGCGGCGCTGCCGTTGGATTCGTTGTCCACGCAGATGGCCGAACTGATCTCCGAAGACGGGCTCGTCGCGTTGCAGTACGGCTCCGCGCACGGCGTTCCCACGTTGCGCGAGCAGATCTGCGAAATCATGGCCATGGAGGGCATCTCGGCGCACCCGGACGACGTCGTCGTCACTGTCGGCTCGCAGATGGGCCTCGACATGGTGACCCGGTTGTTCTGCGACCCGGGCGACGTGGTGATCGCCGAAGGCCCGTCCTACGTCGGCGCCCTCGGGTCGTTCGCCGCCTACCAGGCGAAGGTCGTGCACGTGGCGATGGACGACAACGGGCTGATCCCGGAGGCTCTGCGTGAGGCGCTTGCCAACGCCGAGCAGCAGGGCCGGAGGGTGAAGTTCCTCTACACGATCCCGAACTTCCACAACCCCGCGGGAGTGACACTCGCCGTGGAGCGGCGGGCGGAGATCGTCGAGATCTGCGCCGAGCACGGCGTGCTGGTGGTGGAGGACAACCCCTACGGCCTGCTCGCGTTCGACGGGCAGACGTATCCGGCACTGCGGTCGCTCGACCCAGACAACGTGGTGTACCTGGGCTCGTTCTCCAAGACCTTCGCGTCCGGACTGCGGGTCGGCTGGGTGCTGGCGCCACACGCCGTGCGCGAGAAGCTCGTGCTGGCGGCCGAGTCCGCGACCCTGTGCCCGCCCACGCTGAACCAACTCGTCGTGTCGCGGTATCTGGAAACACACGACTGGAAGGGCCAGATCAAGACGTTCCGAGAGAACTACCGCGAACGTCGTGACGCCATGCTGTCCGCGCTGGAGCAGCACATGCCCCAGGGTTCCACGTGGACGCATCCCGATGGTGGCTTCTATGTGTGGGTCACCGTCCCCGAAGGGGTCGACACCAAGGCGATGCTGCCCCGAGCGGTCACCGCGCGGGTGGCCTACGCGTCGGGCACCGGTTTCTACGCCGACGGCTTCGGCAGCAGGCAGATGCGGTTGTCGTACTGCTACCCGACACCCGAGCGCATCCGTGAGGGAGTGCGCAGGCTCGCGGGCGTGCTGGAGTCCGAGATGGAGTTGATGCGGACCTTCGGTAGCGTCCAGACCCGCGCGGTGTCGGGCCCGCAGTTCCCAGGGCCCGACACCGCCTGAGCGACGCGATCGAACTGTAAGGAGTGACCGGGGTGGCCGAACCTACCGTCGCCGTGCTCGCGGGCGGGCTTTCGCACGAGCGCGACGTTTCGCTTCGATCCGGGCGCCGATTGTCCGTCGCGCTGCGAGAGCAGGGGCTGACGGTGGAGGAGTGGGACACCGACGCCAGCCTGCTCGCGCGGCTTCGCAACAACCGGCCGGACGCCGCGGTCGTGGCACTGCACGGCGGTGAGGGCGAGAACGGTTCCGTGCAAACCGTGCTGGAGATGCTCGACGTGCCTTTCGTCGGCACGAGTTCCCGTGGTTGCAGGCGCGCTTGGGACAAGCCGATCGCCAAGGCACTCGTCGCGGGTGCCGACTTCGCCACTCCGGAGTGGGTCGTGCTGCCGCACAGCACGTTCCGAGAACTCGGAGCACAGGGCGTGCTCGACGCGATGGTGGAACGCCTCGGGCTGCCGCTGATCCTCAAGCCAGACCAGGGCGGGTCGGCGCTTGGTGCTCAGGTGGTGCGCGACGCCGCCGAGTTGCCCGCCGCGATGGTCGGCTGCTTCGCCTACGGGGATACGGTGCTCGCCGAACGATTCATCGACGGCGTCGAGGTGGCGGTGACGGTCGTGGAGCGCGACGGTGGCCCACGAGCACTGCCCGCCGTCGAGATCGTGCCGGAGAGTGGCGTTTACGACTACACCGCTCGCTACACCGCGGGCCTCACCGACTTCTTCGCGCCCGCCCGGCTTACCGACGACGCGGCGAAAGCGGTCGGCGAGTTGGCTGTCGGCGCGCACCAGTTGCTGGGGTTGCGCGACATTTCCCGCACCGACGCGATCGTCGCGGCGGACGGCACCGTGTACTTCCTCGAAGTGAACTCTTCACCTGGACTCACCGAGACCTCGACCGTCCCGATGGCCATGGAGACCGCGGGAACGTCGCTCGGCGAGGTGTTCACCGACCTGGTAACCCGCGCCATGCGGCGCGGGAGCTGACCATCCGGTTCGGCAGAATCATCACCGTGACGAAATAACCCGGTGTCATTGGTCATCGGATTTTCGTGTCCGATTTGACTGCTTTGGGTCCATTAGGGCGACAATTCGTTCAAGATCATCGATGGAACCGAACTCGACGATGATTCGGCCTTTGCGGCGGCCGAGGTCCACCTTGACCCGCGTGTCGAAGGTGTCGGACAACCGCTCGGCGAGGTCCTGCAGGCCGGGCGCTTCTGGTTGCTTGCGCGCGGGCGCTTTGGGCTTCGGCTTGGCGTCGCTCTTCGAGAGCGTCACGGCCTCCTCGGTCGCGCGCACGGACAACCCTTCCGCGACGATGCGACCCGCCAACTCCTCCTGCCGGTCGGCGTCCTCCAGGGACAACAGAGCGCGAGCGTGTCCAGCCGACAGCACTCCCGCCGCTACCCGGCGCTGCACGGGCAGCGGCAAGCGCAGCAACCGGATGGTGTTGGTGATGACCGGCCTGCTTCTGCCAATGCGGGCAGCCAGTTCCTCGTGAGTGACCTCGAACTCGTCGAGCAGCTGTTGGTAGGCCGCCGCCTCTTCGAGCGGGTTGAGCTGCACGCGGTGGATGTTCTCCAGCAGCGCGTCCCGCAGCATGGCCTCGTCAGCAGTCTGCCGGACGATCGCGGGAATCAGTTCCAGGCCGGCCTGTTGCGCCGCTCGCAGTCGGCGTTCGCCCATGACGAGCTCGAACTCGTCGGCAGGTAGCTGCCGGACGACGATCGGCTGCATGAGTCCGAACTCGCGAATCGAGTGCTCCAGCTCCGCCAGTGCATCCTCGTCGAACACCTGGCGGGGCTGCTTCGGGTTGGGCTTGACGGCACCGATCGGCACCTCGCGGTAGACGGCTCCGGAGATCTCCCCACCGGAGAGCTCCACCGATCCGTTCGCCGCGAAGGAGCCCGACTCGCTCCCGTTGGAAGGCTCGGTCCGAACGTCCGCGATTGTCGTGCCCTCCGCGTTGACCGGCCCGGTCGGTATCAACGCCGCGAGGCCACGGCCGAGACCGCCTCTGCGCTCGCTCATCGGCGCTCCCTGTTCGCTCCACGCTCGGCAAGCTCGCGTGCGGCGTCGATGTAGCTCATCGCACCCCTTGATCCCGGGTCGTAGGCGAGGATGGTCTGCCCATAGCCGGGCGCTTCGGACACCTTCACGCTCCGCGGGATGATCGTCTTGAGGACCACGTCACCGAAGTGGTTACGGACTTCCTGGGTCACCTGATCCGCGAGCTTGGTCCTGCCGTCGTACATGGTCAGCAGGATGGTCGAGACGCTCAGTGCCTGGTTGAGGTGCCGCTGCACCAGCTCGATGTTGCTCAGCAGCTGACCCAGACCCTCGAGCGCGTAGTACTCACACTGGATCGGGATGAGCACCTCGTGAGCCGCGACCAGCGCGTTCACGGTCAGGAGCCCCAGCGAAGGGGGGCAGTCGATAAAGACGTAGTCCACGCCAAGCTCATCAAGCGCTTCCTTGGACAACGCCTCTTTGAGCCGGGATTCACGGGACGCCATCGAGACGAGTTCGATCTCCGCGCCCGCCAGATCGATAGTGGCTGGCACGCAAAGCAGATTCGAGGACTGCGCACTCACCTGGGTCGCCTCGACGACCGACACCTCGCCAATCAACATCTCGTACACCGACGGTGTACCGGAGCGGTGGTCGACGTCGAGCGCGGTACTCGCGTTGCCCTGTGGGTCGAGGTCTATCACAAGCGTCTTCACACCATGCAGCGCCAGCCCGGCCGCAAGATTGACCGTGCTCGTCGTCTTGCCGACACCGCCCTTCTGGTTGGCCACCGTGAGCACGCGTCGGCGCGTAGGCCTCGGCATGAAGTTCTCGTCGGGGTGGAGCACCCGGGCGGCGCGCTCGGCCTCTTCGGCAATCGGCGTCCAGCCGACTCCACTGCTCATGCTGGTCTCCTGACGTGGATTCACCGGACGCCATCCCTTCCTGGCGACACCGGGTCGTAGCTTCGTTTCACGTGGAACATTCGCCGCTCCGTACTCATCGCTGTTCGCCGGCCATTACTATCAGCGCCTCTTCGAGCTACCTCGCCGCTTACCACCCGACCTTGACCCCGCCACCCGCTCGATCACGACCACCGTGGTCGGTGTTTCGAGTACATCAACACCACAGCGCACGAGCCGGGGCTCACCGCCACCCGCCGAACGCACGGGGTCCCGATCGCGCTCGATCTCCTGGTCGGCACTGGCACCCTTGAGCGCCAGCAGGAAGCCAGCTGGGCGTACCAGCGGAAGACACCACTCCGCGAGCCGCCCAAGGGGGGCAACCGCCCGTGCCGTGACAACGTCCGCGAGACCAATACGCGCCCGGACCGCCTTGTCTTCTGCCCGGCCCCGTTCCACGGTCACCGCAAGCCCCAGCGCCTCCACGGCCTCGATCAGCCAGTCGACCCGGCGAGCCATCGGCTCAAGCAAGACCATATCGAGATCCGGCCGGCTGATGGCGAGCGGTATGCCGGGCAGCCCGGCACCCGACCCGACATCGATCACCCTCGCGCCTTCGGGAATGCATTCGCCGATCACCGCGGAGTTGAGCAGGTGCCGCTCCCACAGCCGGTCCACTTCGCGTGGGCCGATCAGTCCGCGCTCCACGCCATGTCGCGCCAGCAGTCGCGCGAACGCCTCAGCCCGATCGACGTGATCGCCAAAGACGTCAGCCGCCGCGTGGGGGACTGCGGCCCTCAACTCCTCCAGGCCCACCGAATCTCACTCCTCCGTCATTGCCGTTTCACGTGAAACTGGCTCCGCTGATTGTCCCCGATGGAGGACGGGACTCAGCGCGACAGTCCGTAAATGTGGACAACTCCACCGCGTGAAGTTCCGTTCGCGCGCGTTTCACGTGAAACGTGGACACAAAAAAGCGGCCCGCCGCTCACGGCGGGCCGCCCTTGCTCTGCTCTGCTACGCGGGCAGAACCACCACGCGCCGCTTGGGCTCCTCGCCCTCGCTCTCACTCGTAACGCCATCGACTGTGGCAACGGCGTCATGCACTACCTTGCGCTCGAATGGGCTCATCGGCTGCAGCCGCACCCTCTCCCCGGACGCACGCACCGACTCAGCCGTCGAGCGTCCGAGCTCCCGGAGCTCCTCACGCCGATCCGCTCTCCATCCGGCGATGTCGAGCATCAGCCTGCTCCGCGTGCCGGTCTCCTGCTGCACGGCGAGCCGTGTCAATTCCTGCAGCGCCTCCAGCACATTGCCTCGCGGGCCCACCAGCTTGTCGAGGTCCTCGCCACCGTCGATACTCACCACCGCACGACCCGCCTCGACGTCAAGGTCGATGTCGCCGTCGTAGTCGAGGATGTCCAGCAACCGCTCGAGGTAGTCCCCGGCGATGTCGCCCTCACGCACCAGGAGGTCGTCGTCCGGCTCCGCGGTTCGCTCCTCCTTCGCCTCCTCCGCGTCCTCAGCCCCGGCGACCCGCCCCGCCTCGTCTGGCTCAGCCCCGATCGCCTCCGCCGTTTCCGACATGTCGTCTCCTTCCCACCCCGTGAGTGTCAACGCCGCTTACGGCCCTGCGGCTTCTTGCCTTGGCTCGTCGGCCGCTGCTGGTTGCCGCCGTTCTTGGCCCAGGCGCCGCCCCTGGCACTGCCACCACTCTTCGGGGCCTTACCGTTCTCGGTGGTCTCTTTGGCCTTCGTCTCCTTCGCGGGCTCGGCCGCGTCGCCCCTCTCCGTGGACGGCTTCTTCTGCGAAGCGGGCTTCTGGCCAGCCTGTGGCTTCTGCGCAGGCTTCTGCCCTGGCTTGGGCGCGAGGGTGCTGCGCTTCTCCTGAGCCTCCGCCTTCTTCGCCTCTTCTTCCTTGTCGATCCGGGTGTAGACCAACCGCTGCTGGCCCAGCGTCCACATGTTGTTGGCGAGCCAGTAGATCAGCAGACCGATGGGGAAGAAGGCACCGAACACGAGAACACCGGCCGGGAAGATCCACAGCGTCAACTTGTTCATCACGGCTGTCTGCTGTGTCGCCGAGGCCGGGTTCTGCCGAGCCACAGAGTGCCTGGCGGTGAAGTGCGTCGCCACTGCGGCAACGATCATGAGCGGTACGGCGACCGGAGCGACCTCCCAGTTCCACCCGGACTGGCCAGTCCCGCCCATCATGCCGAGGTGGTTGATCGCGTCACCGAGGTTGACACCGAAGATCTTGGCGTTGACGTAGGAGTTGACGCCCGCCTCGTCGAAGAAGTAGTTGCTCTCCCTGCCTGCCTGGAAGTTGCGCAGTACCCAGTTCAGCCCGATGAACACGGGAATCTGGAGCAGCAGCGGAAGGCAGCTTCCCAGCGGGTTGACCCCGTGCTCGCGCTGCAGCCGCTGCATCTCCTGCGCCTGCCGCTGCCGGTCGTTCCCGTACTTCTTCTGGATCTTCTTGATCTCCGGCGCGAAGTCCTGCATCTTCTTCATCGACCGGACCTGGTTCACGAACGGCTTGAACATGATGCCGCGCACCGTGAAGGTCAGGAACACGATGCCGAGGATCCACGCGATCGCGTTGTCATCGCCGAAGACGAACCCGAAGACCTTGTGCCAGACCCACAGAATGAACGACACAGGGTAGTAGATGAAGTCGAGCACTGAGCTACTCCTCGGTAGGCATGCCAGGGCATTGGTGCCGGAAGCTGAACTTCTCTGGCACAGGGTCTCGTCCAGGCGGGGTCCATGGACCGCAACGCAGCAACCGGCGCGTCGCGAGGTAGCTGCCTCGCGCGGCTCCGTGCCGGCTCAACGCCTCCACCGCATAGCCGCTGCAACTCGGGTAGAACCGGCACATCGGCGGAAGATAGGGGGAGATGAACTTGCGGTAGAAACGCAAGGGGAGCAGCAGGACCCAGGCCAGCGGCGTGGGCCGCGCGGGCGCCGTGGTGTCCCGGCTCTCGGCCGTGTCGATACCGGCCATATTGTCTTCACTCACACTGTTGATCCATTTTCTTGGCGGGTGCGCTGCGACAGGCCGAGCCGCCGCAATGCCGCGTCGAGGTCCGCGCCGAGCTGCACACTGCTCGCGGTGGCCGCCGGGGGCAGAGCCCGAACGACCAACGCGGTGCCTGCCGGCACGGTTCCGAGGCGGTCGAAGACCAGGTGTCGCAGCCGCCGTGTCACCCGGTGGCGTACCACCGAGTTTCCCACGGCCTTGCTCACGACGAATCCCGCCTTGGTGTGCTCGCCGTAGTCGGCGAGCGCGTGCAGCACAAGACGGCGGCGCCCGACACGAGCGCCGCCGCGCATCACCGCACGGAATTCCTCACTCCGTCGCAGGCGAGCGTCAGCTGGTAACACGCCGCGCTCCGCGCCTGTCGATACCTGTCGGACCGGCGGCCGTCAGGCGGAGAGCCGCTGGCGACCCTTGCGACGGCGGGCCGCCAGAATCGCCCGGCCTGCCCGCGTACGCATCCGCAGCCGGAACCCGTGGGTCCGCGCGCGTCGGCGGTTGTTCGGCTGAAAGGTGCGCTTGCCCTTGCTCACGGCTGTAGTTCTCCTGGTCTCAGGTGTTCGGTCGTCGTGTGGTCACCCGACGCGGACCTCGCCGAGGAAAAGAACCTGGACAGGCCGAACGGCCCCGCTGTCGGGCAGACCTTACGAGGGTACGCACTCGTCCCGGTGACACCGAAACCGGGCCCCTTGAGTAGCGCAGGACGGCACTTCGCTTCAAGATCGAACCCGGGGTTTCGGCGCCGACCGTCGAGTGCCTGTGCACCGTGGAAGCCTTGCGGGGGAGGATGCCTTGTGGCGATAGGGACAGCTTGTTAGCGTGCCCCTTCTCAACTTGAGTGCGCGGGGGCGCGCCTGCGCCGCCGGAGCATGGGAGACTTCGGCAGGAGTACCTTCGACCCGCGGGCCTCGCTGCCCGCTGGCCGCCGTACGTTAATGCACAGTTGTGGACAACTATGTGGATACCTGCTGCGCAGGTGCCACGCTGACCTGCTATGACGCTCTCCAAGAGTCGTCGAACAGGATGAGGGGAGGGGAGCGGAGCGGCGTGTCTGAGCACCAGTTGAACCTGGCGGTTGTCTGGGAGCAGGTCGTGAGGGAGTTGTCCGACGGAACACTCTCCCCTCAGCAACGTGCTTGGATGCGGGTCACCCGCCCGATCGGTCTGCTGGACGGAACCGCGCTGCTGGCGGCACCGAGCGACTTCGCCAAGGAAGCCATCGAGCGCGCGCTGCGGGAGCCGATCACGTCCGCCCTTTCGCGCAGGCTCGGGCGCGATGTCTCACTCGCCGTCAAGGTCGACGCCGCCGACAATGCCCCGCCGCCGTCCGCGCCCACGCGTTACGGGTCGGCCCAGGCAGGCCTCGACACCGGCAACCGGCCAGCCGGCCAGCGGCTACCTGCGACCGACGACACGCTCACCGTGCCTGTCGGCAGACACGCCAGGATCGACTCTGCTCAGCAACCACTGCCACCGATGCAGCAGTTGCACCATGCGCAACCACCACAGCCGAAGCCGACGACCGATGGAGAAGACGGCGACGAAGAAGTGGACGAGGAGGGCGAGGCCCTCGCAGCCGTCCACGAGATCTGGCCGACCTTCTCAGGGCAGCCGATCGCGGGCCAGCCATACACCGCGCCCGCGCAACCGCAGACCTCGAAGACACGACTCAACGAGAAGTACACCTTCGACACCTTCGTCATCGGTGCGTCGAACCGGTTCGCTCACGCGGCGGCCGTCGCCGTCGCCGAAGCGCCGTCACGCGCCTACAACCCGTTGTTCATCTGGGGCGAGTCAGGTCTGGGCAAGACCCACCTGCTGCACGCGGTGGGGCACTACGCCCAACGGCTGTTTCCTGGCATGCGGGTGCGGTACGTGTCGACGGAAGAGTTCACCAACGACTTCATCAACTCGCTGCGAGACGACCGCAAGGTTGCCTTCCAGCGTCGCTACCGCGACATCGACATCCTGCTCGTCGATGACATCCAGTTCCTGGAAGGTAAGGAAGGAACCCAGGAGGAGTTCTTCCATACCTTCAACACACTGCACAACTCCAACAAGCAGATCGTGGTGTCCTCCGACCGCCCGCCCAAACGGCTGGAAACGCTCGAGGATCGGCTGCGGACGCGGTTCGAGTGGGGGCTGATCACCGACATCCAGCCACCAGAGCTGGAAACCCGCATCGCGATCCTTCGGAAGAAGGCGGCACAGGACCGGCTGGCCGTGCCCGGCGAGGTGCTCGAGTTCATCGCGGCCCGCATCGAGGCGAACATCCGTGAACTCGAAGGCGCGCTGATCCGGGTCACCGCGTTCGCGTCACTCAACCAACAGGCCGTCGATGTGGGTCTCGCCGAGATCGTGCTGCGCGACCTGATCCCGGACTCACAGGCGCCTGAGATAAGTGCCTCCACCATCATGGGCGTGACGGCAGAGTTCTTCGACGTGACGTTGGAAGACCTCTGCGGCCCAGGCAAGACCAAAGCACTCGCCACGGCCCGACAGATCGCGATGTATCTGTGCCGCGAGCTCACCGACATGTCGCTGCCACGGATCGGGCAGACCTTCGGCGGTCGCGACCACACCACGGTCATGCACGCGGACAAGAAGATCCGCAAGGAGATGGCCGAACGCCGCCGCATCTACGACCAGGTGCAGGAGTTGACCTCCCGCATCAAGCAACGCGCCCGCCAGTAGTCGGGCGCGACCGCGCCTCGCCCTCCTCGTCGTTCTCCTCGCACAGCACTGTTATGCCTCGACACCGCGGCGAAAGCGTGCCATAGCTTCACGTTTCGAGCAGACCGAAGGGCTGCCGCGCCCGAGCGGCCGCGCCGTCCATGCGGCACCTGAAGCCCTTCTCACCGACGGATTTCCTCACCCCTACGAGCGATCCGTGTCACGTTTCCGCGGTGGATCCCTTGGGCACAGGCTGGGTACAGCTCGACCCACAACTGGGGACAAGACTGTGGACACCTGGGGATAGCTGTGGATCGGTTGCGGACAGCCGAAAACGGTCCACCGGGCAGCCGACTTCTCCACCGAACCACCACCATACGTATCCACACCACGACAAGCCGGGGGACCTGCGCGGACGTCGACTATCCACACAACCCACAGGCCCTACTACTACGACTGAAAAGATCTCTTTGAAGAAAGAACAAAAGAAAAACAACCGACCTCGAACCTGGGGACATCTCGGCGCTCGCCGACCGAGGGCCGAGATGACGCAGCGGCCGGTCACGCTCTAACGTGGGGACCCACACCCCGGTGCGCTCGGCACCGGCGCCGTTGTCCGGCAACGCCTCGACGCGCCGCTACCGAGCGAAGCCGCACAGCCACAACTCCCGGTCGTCACTGCGCTCGCTGGCGGCCGAGGAGCGGTTTACCCGATCTTTCGAGCCGAACGGGCTCGGCTGTCGAAAGGATGCGCGCATGAAGATCCGCGTCGAGCGTGACGGACTTGCCGACGCCGTCGCCTGGGTGGCCCGTAGCCTGCCTTCCAGGCCACCGGTTCCCGTGTTGGGAGGAGTCCTGCTCGACGCCGGCGCCGAAGGTGGATCCGACGCGCTGACCGTGTCGGGCTTCGACTACGAGGTTTCGGCGACCGTCGGCGTGCCTGCGACGATCGCCGACGGCGGCCGCACCCTGGTTTCCGGCAGGCTCCTCGCCGACATCACCAAGGCGTTGCCCGCGCAGCCGGTGGAGATCTCCGTGGACGGTGCCCGCGCCTCGATCACGTGTGGCAGCGCGCGGTTCAGCCTTCCCACCATGCCGGTGGAGGACTACCCGCAGCTTCCTTCCCAACCCGAGCTGGCGGGTGAAGTGGCGGGCGAGGCCTTCGCGCAGGCGGTATCGCAGGTCGCTGTCGCGGCAGGCAAGGACGACACGCTGCCCATGCTCACCGGTATGCGGGTGGAGATCACGGGCAGCACTCTCACACTCGTGGCCACCGACCGGTTCCGGTTGGCCATGCGCGAGTTCGAGTGGCAGCCAGCGGAAGGCCTCAGCGATGCCGCCGTGTTGGTGCCGGCGCGCACGATCGCCGACGCGGCCAAGTCGCTCGGTGCGTCGGGCGGCACGGTGAGGGTCGGCCTCGCCAGTGGCGACGGCTTGCTCGGCCTGGCGGGGTCGGGCCGCTTCACCACCACCAGGCTGCTCGACGCCGAGTTCCCGCCGTACCGGCAACTGCTGCCTTCGCAGCACACTTCCCGCGCCGTGCTGTACGTGCCCGCGCTGACCGAAGCGATCAAGCGCGTTTCGCTCGTCGCGGAGCGCGGCACCCAGGTGCGCCTCGAGTTCTCGGAAGGTTCGTTGCGGCTTTCCGCGGGCGGCGACGACGAGGGCAGCGCGGAGGAGGAGCTGCCCGTCGACTACGAGGGCGAAGCGGTGACCATCGCCTTCAACCCGGGCTACCTCGTCGACGGCCTCGGGGCGCTGCACGCCGAGCGCGCCGAGCTCACGTTCACGACACCGAACCGCCCCGCGTTGGTCAAACCCGCAGACGACAACGGTGACGTCGTCCCCGGCTACCTCTACCTGCTGATGCCGGTGCGGCTGCCCGGCTAGCGACCACGCGACTGGAGGCGACAGCATCCATGGTTCAGCTCGGACTCGTCGGTCTCGGCCGGATGGGTTTCAACATGCGCGAGCGGTTGCGGGCCGCCGGTCATGAGGTGGTCGGCTATGACCGCAATCCCGAGGCCAGCGATGCGCCGTCACTCTCGGCACTGGTATCGGCCCTGTCGGTACCGCGCATGGTGTGGGTGATGGTCCCGGCAGGCGAGCCGACTCGGCAGACGATCACCGAGCTTCGTGAACTCCTCGACGAGGGCGACCTGCTCATCGACGGTGGCAACTCAAGGTTCAGCGACGACAGGGTCCATGCCGAACTCCTGGCCGAGCACGGAATCGGCTACCTGGACGTCGGGGTGTCCGGCGGGGTCTGGGGCAAGGACAACGGGTACGGCCTGATGGTCGGCGGCGCGGAAACCGACGTGGCGAGGGCGATGCCGATCTTCGACGCGCTGCGTCCTGAAGGGCCGCGTGAGGAGGGGTTCGCCCACGCGGGCTCCGTCGGAGCAGGCCACTACGCGAAGATGGTGCACAACGGCATCGAGTACGGCCTGATGCAGGCCTACGCGGAAGGCTTCGAACTGCTGGACGCGGCAAAGGTCGTCGACAACGTGCCCGCCGTGATCAGGGCGTGGCAACGGGGAACCGTCGTGCGCTCGTGGCTGCTGGAGTTACTGGTCAGGGCGTTGGAGGAGGACCCTGACCTCGACGACCTCGAAGGCTACGTCGAGGACTCCGGCGAGGGCAGGTGGACGCTGGAGGAGGCGATCAACAACGCGGTACCCGCACCGGTGATCTCGGCGGCACTGTTCGCGCGGTTCGCCTCCCGGCAGCAGGACTCCGCCGCCATGCGGGCGGTGGCCGCGCTGCGCGAGCAGTTCGGTGGGCACGCCGTCAAGAAGGTCGGCGAGTAGGTCCGGCGCCGCGTGTATCTCCGTCACCTGCAGGTGACCGACTTCCGGTCGTGGGAGCAGGTCGACCTGCCGCTGGAGCCGGGAGCGACCGTGCTCATCGGCCCCAACGGCAGGGGCAAGACCAACCTGCTCGAGGCGATCGGATACGTCGCCACCCTCGGCTCACATCGTGTCGCGACCGACGCGCCGCTGGTGCGGCACGGCTGCGAGCGCGCGCTCGTCCGCGTCGCCGTGGTCAACGAGGGGCGTGAACTAACCGTCGAACTGGAGATCGCTCCGGGCAGGGCCAACCGCGCGAGGGTCAACCGGGGTGCGGTTGGCAGGCCGAGAGATGTGCTGGGCATCCTGCGCACCGTGCTGTTCTCGCCGGAGGACCTCGCGCTGGTGCGTGGTGACCCCGGCGAGCGCAGGCGGTTTCTCGACGAGTTGCTGGTGCAGCGCGCGCCGCGCTACGCGGGGGTGCGCGCCGACTACGACAAGGTGCTCAGGCAGCGCAACGCCCTGCTCAAGACGGCGGGCAGGCGTAAGGGCGGTGACGATCCGTATGCGCTTTCGACCTTGGATGCGTGGGACAAGCATCTGGCCACCGCCGGCGCGCAACTGCTGGCGGCTCGGCTGAATCTGGTCGCCGACCTGGCGCCGCATACCGCGGCGGCCTACGCGGACGTGGCACCGGATTCGCGTCCGGCGCACATCGGCTACCGATGCAGTCTCGGGCCCGCGCTGCCCGCGGAGTACGGCGATCCGGATGGGGCGAGGGTGCAACCGGAACCGCTCGCGCAGATCCTGCTCGATGCGCTCGGCGAGTCGCGCTCGGCTGAGCTGGAACGTGGGGTAAGCCTGGTCGGACCACACCGTGACGAGCTGGAACTCGTGCTCGGTGACGCGCCCGCGAAGGGCTACGCGAGTCAGGGCGAGTCGTGGTCGTTCGCGCTCGCGTTGCGGCTCGGTTCCTACGAGCTGTTGCGTGCGGAGTCGGGAGGTGAGCCGGTGCTGCTGCTCGACGACGTGTTCGCCGAGTTGGACCGCAAGCGGCGCTCCCGGCTGGCCGAGGTGGCCGCGGGTGCGGAACAGGTCATCGTGACCGCGGCGGTGGAAGAGGACGTTCCCAGCGAGCTGGCCGGTGTCCGGTTCGCCGTATCGGAAGGTGAGGTGACACGTGCCTGATCGGGGCGGCGAAGCAGTGTCGGCACGACCGCGGGTGACCGTGGACACAGGAGTTACCCACCGATCTGGGGATAACTCTGTGGATAGTGTGGATAACACCGTGAGGGCGCTATCGCCACGGGTGACTGGCTCACCAAATAGTGACGTCAATAGCCCTCAGGTGGGCGACTTTCATCGTGATTCCCCAGAACGAGACACAGAGCGTAACACCGCCTCTGGGCCGAACGAGGCGGGGGTGTCCGATCATCCACAGCAGGGCCGTGACCTGGCGCACGAAGCTCTTCGGGCAGCCAAGGAGCGGGCGGCTGCCCGCGGCAGGGAGCCGGGTGTTCGTAGGCAAGGTGTGCCGAGGTTGAGTGGGGGACAGAACCCCCGTAGGCGCAGGTGGTCGGGACCGGGCGGCGACGAACGGGACCCGCAGCCACTCGGCAGGCTGGTCTCGCGCATGTCGGCCGAGTTCGGGTGGCGCGATCGGCTGGCCAGCGGCCGGGTGTTCGGCCAGTGGGCGAGTCTCGTCGGTGACGAGGTCGCCGAGCACGCCCATCCGGTTACGCTGACCGACGGTGAGCTGACCGTGAGGGCCAGCTCGACGGCGTGGGCCACCCAGTTGCGGTTGCTGCAGCGGCAGCTCCTCGCGAGGATCGCGAGTGGCGTCGGCCACGGTGTGGTCAAGCGGATGCGGATCCAGGGCCCGACGGCTCCGAGCTGGCGGAAGGGCCCCCGTCACATAGCGGGCAGGGGGCCGCGCGACACTTACGGCTAGCGCGCCGTTGCGGCCCGAGAGGTCCGTCGGCCACGGCCTGACCCGTCCGAGTTTGAGATCGTCGCTCTGTGACGGAATCAGGGGTGTCCTTGGTGCCTGTGAGCGCAAGTAGCCAAGTAAACTTGTAGAGGCGAACCGGATTGGTGCCGCAGCGAGTGTCAACTGGTTGCCCGGCGTGGGACAGACATCACGAGTGTCCGTTGGGCGAGACGAGGAGAAATCAGGCCGGTGGCAGCAAACAAGAGCGAATACAACGCGTCCTCGATCACGGTGCTCGAGGGTCTGGAAGCGGTCCGCAAGCGCCCCGGCATGTACATCGGTTCCACCGGTGAGCGAGGCCTGCACCACCTCATCTGGGAGGTAGTGGACAACTCGGTCGACGAGGCGATGGCAGGGTTCGCGTCACGTGTTGAGGTCACGCTGCTCGCCGACGGCGGGGTACGTGTCGTCGACGACGGCCGTGGCATCCCCGTCGACATACACCCCGTGCACGGCAAGCCCACGCTCGAGATCGTGCTCACCCAGTTACACGCGGGCGGCAAGTTCGACAGCGAGTCCTATGCGGTGTCCGGCGGTCTGCACGGTGTCGGCGTCTCCGTGGTGAACGCCCTCTCCTCCGCGCTGGATGTGGAGATCCACGTGGGCGGAAAGATCTGGGCACAGCACTACGACCACTCGGTGCCAGGCGAACTGCTGGAAAAGGGGCCGACGGACCAGACCGGGACGACCGTGACGTTCTGGGCGGACCCGAACATCTTCGAGACCACCTACTACAGCGCGGAGACCGTAGCGCGCAGGCTGCAGGAGATGGCCTTCCTCAACAAGGGTCTCACCATGGTGCTGCGCGACGAGCGCGTCAGTGACGACAACGGCGAGGACGCCAGCGGCCAGCGGGCACGGATCACCGAACGCACCTACCACTACCCCGGCGGGCTCGAGGACTTCGTCAAGCACATCAATGGCTCGAAGGAACCCATCCACCCCAGCGTGGTGTCGTTCGAAGCCAAGGGAGACGGCCTCGAGGTCGAGGTGGCGATGCAGTGGAACAACGGCTTCACGCCGTCGGTCTACACCTTCGCCAACACGATCAACACGCATGAGGGCGGCACACACGAGGAGGGGTTCCGTGCCGCACTGACACGCGTGGTGAACAGCTACGCGCGTGACAAGAAGCTGCTCAAGGAGAAGGACGCCAACCTCACCGGCGACGACGTGCGCGAAGGACTGGCGGCCATCATCTCCATCAAGCTGGCCGAGCCGCAGTTCGAGGGCCAGACCAAGACCAAGCTCGGCAACAGCGAGGCCCGTTCGTTCGTGCAGAGCACCTGCAACGAGTGGCTTGCCGACTGGTTCGAACGCAACCCCTCCGAGGCCAGGGTCATCATCAACAAGGCGGTGTCCAGCGCGCAGGCGCGGCTGGCCGCGCGCAAGGCACGCGACCTCGTGCGACGCAAGGGCGCGATGGACATCGGCGGCCTTCCCGGCAAGCTGAAGGACTGCCGTTCCACCGACCCTGAAGAATGCGAGCTCTACATCGTCGAGGGAGACTCCGCGGGCGGCTCCGCCAAGGAAGGACGCGACTCGCGGTTCCAGGCGATCCTGCCCATCCGCGGCAAGATCATCAATGTCGAGAAGGCCCGCATCGACAAGGTGTTGAAGAACAACGAGGTGCAGTCGCTCATCACCGCGCTCGGCACCGGCATCCACGACGACTTCGACCTGTCGAAACTGCGCTACCACAAGATCGTGCTGATGGCCGACGCCGACGTGGACGGCCAGCACATCCGTACGCTGCTGCTCACCCTGCTGTTCCGGTTCATGCGACCACTGGTGGAGCACGGCTACGTCTACCTGGCGCAACCTCCGCTCTACAAGATCAAGTGGCCCCGTTCGGAACCGGAGTACGCCTACAGCGACAGGGAACGTGACGGGCTGCTCAAGGCAGGACTGGAGGCAGGGAAGAAGCTGCCGAAGGACGAGGGCATCCAGCGGTACAAGGGGCTCGGCGAGATGAACGCCGACGAACTGTGGGAGACCACAATGGACCCGAGGAACCGGGTGCTGCTCCAGGTGAGCCTCGACGACGCCGCCACCGCCGACGAGCTGTTCTCCGTGCTCATGGGCGAGGACGTGGAGGCCCGCCGCTCCTTCATCACGCGCAACGCCAAGGAAGCCGGACTGCTCGACATCTGAGCGTGACGAAAGCGTATGAACGTGGCGAAGCGGGCCGAACACTTGCCAACCAGCACGGTCATCTCCACCGTGGCGGGGAAGGAAGCACTACAGCATGACTGAAACTCTGCCGCCGGAGCACAGCCGGGTCGAGCCGGTCGACATCCAGCAGGAGATGCAGAACTCCTACATCAATTACGCCATGAGCGTGATCGTGTCGCGTGCGCTGCCCGATGTGCGCGACGGGCTCAAGCCTGTGCACCGCCGGGTGTTGTACTCGATGTACGACTCCGGATTCCGGCCGGACCGCGGGTACAACAAGTGCTCGCGCGTGGTCGGCGACGTGATGGGCAACTACCACCCGCACGGTGACTCGGCCATCTACGACGCACTGGTGCGGCTGGCGCAGCGTTGGTCGATGCGCTACCCGCTCATCGATGGCCAGGGCAACTTCGGTTCTCCCGGCAACGACCCTGCGGCCGCGATGCGGTACACGGAGTCGCGTCTCGACCCGCTTGCCATGGAGATGCTGCGGGACATCGAAGAGGAGACCGTCGACTTCTCCGACAACTACGACGGCCGCACTCGCGAACCCGATGTGCTGCCGAGCCGTATCCCCAACCTGCTCGTCAATGGTGGCTCGGGCATCGCGGTGGGCATGGCGACCAACATCCCGCCGCACAACCTGCGCGAGGTCGCCGACGGCGTGTTCTGGGCACTCGACAACCCCGAAGCCGACGACGACGAACTACTCGCCGCGCTGATGCAGCGCATCAAGGGGCCAGACTTCCCGACCAAGGGGCTGATCCTCGGCACGCAGGGCATCGCCGACGCTTACCGCACGGGCCGTGGCTCCGTGCGGATGCGGGCGGTGGTCGAGGTAGAGGAGGACAGCAAGGGTCGCACGATCCTGGTGGTCACCGAGTTGCCCTACCAGGTCAACCCCGACAACCTGGTGGAGAACATCGCCGCACTCGTGCGCGACGGCAAGGTCACCGGGATCGCCGACATCGCGGACGAGAGCAACAGCCGACGCGGCATGCGCATCGTGGTCGCGCTGAAACGTGACGCGGTGGCCAAGGTCGTGCTCAACAATCTCTACAAGCACACCCAGCTTCAGTACAACTTCGGCGTCAACATGCTGGCGCTGGTCGACGGCGTGCCGCGAACGCTGCGCCTCGACCAGTTGGTGCGTCACTACGTCAAGCACCAGATCGAGGTCATCGTCCGGCGCACGCGGTTCCGGCTGCGCAAGGCCGAGGAGCGCGCCCACATCCTGCGTGGCCTGGTGAAGGCGCTCGACCAACTGGACGCCGTCATCGCGCTGATCCGTCGCTCGCCGAGCGCCGACGAGGCCAGGACCGGCCTGATGCAGCTGCTCGACGTCGATGAGATCCAGGCGACAGCGATCCTCGACATGCAGCTGCGCAGGCTGGCCGCGCTGGAGCGGCAGAAGATCGTCGACGAACTCGCCGACATCGAGAACAGGATCGCCGACCTGAACGACATCCTCGACAAGCCGCAGCGGCAGCGGGCCATCGTCCGTGCCGAGTTGGAGGAGATCGTCGACAAGTACGGCGACGACCGGCGTACCGAGATCATCCCCTTCGACGGAGACGTCTCGATCGAGGACCTGATCGCGGTTGAGGACGTCGTCGTCACCATCACCCGCACGGGCTACGCCAAGCGGACGAAAACGGACCTGTACCGCTCGCAGAAGCGTGGCGGCAAGGGCGTGCAGGGAGCGACGCTCAAGCAGGACGACATCGTGCAGCACTTCTTCGTGTGCTCGACGCACGACTGGATCCTGTTCTTCACGAACAAGGGCAGGGTTTACCGGGCGAAGGCGTACGACCTGCCGGAGGCCAGCCGCAACGCGCGCGGACAACACGTGGCGAACCTGCTCGCTTTCCAACCCGACGAGCAAATCGCCAGCGTGATCCAGATCCCGAACTATGAGGTGGCGCCCTACCTGGTGCTGGCCACCAAGAAGGGCCTCGTCAAGAAGTCCAGGCTCAGCGACTTCGACTCGCCCCGATCCGGAGGGCTGATCGGCATCAACCTTCGCGAGGGTGACGAGCTGGTCGGCGCGGTACTCGCCGCCGCGGAGGACGACCTGCTGCTGGTGTCATCGGACGGGCAGTCGATCCGGTTCCACGCAACCGACGACACGCTGCGTCCGATGGGGCGGGCGACCTCTGGTGTGCTGGGTATGCGGTTCAACGAGGGCGACGAGCTGCTGGGCATCAGCGTCGTGAAGGAGGACACGTTCCTGCTCGTGGCCACTGACGGTGGGTACGCCAAGCGCACGCCGATCGACGACTACCCGGTGCAGGGCAGAGGCGGCAAGGGCGTGCTCACCATCCAGCACGACCACAAACGTGGCAGGCTGGTGGGGGCACTCATCGTCGAAGCCGACGACGAGCTGTATGCCATCACCTCCAGTGGTGGGGTCATCCGGACACCGGCGGGCGAAGTCCGCAAGGCGGGCAGGCAGACCAAGGGTGTGCGGTTGATCAACCTTGATGAGGGCACCACACTGCTGGCGGTGGCGCGCAACGCGGACAGGCCGTCGGACGTCCCTAGCGGGGAAGCCGACGACGCGGAGGCTGACGAGCCGACGGAACAACAGTAACGGCGTGCGATTCACAAGGGACTGACCATTTGTGACACCACCTGACAACACCGAACGGCCGGCCTCGAGCGGGACCACGGACACCGACGACGCCAACCCGCCGTGGCAGCGTGTCGCCAAGGACGATGGCACGCCCGCCGAGGAGGGCGAAGGGTTCGGTGACCGCTGGTCGGCGGGCAAACTGCCTGCCGAGGAGGGCGGCCAGCAGGGCCAGTCGCAGCACGGCGTGGGCAATGCGGATGCCGACACGCAGTTCCTGCCGACCGGTTCGGCGAACCCGGTGTTCGTGCACGAGAGCGAAGGCATGCGGACACAACCGGTGGCCGCACCTGCGCCGGGAATGGGCGGTGCTGCCCCCGCCGAGGGCCGGACACAGCCGGTGAGCGCGTTGCGCAGGCCGGGCCGCGGGCCGCGCAGGGCCAGCCTGCAGGTGAAGCGCTTCGACCCGTGGTCGGTGCTGAAGCTGTCGCTGGTGCTGGGTGTCGCGCTGTTCTTCGTCTGGCTGGTCGCCGTGGGCGTGCTGTACACGGTGCTTGACGGTATGGGCGTGTGGGACAAGCTGAACGGCACCTACAGTTCGCTGGTGCAGGGCGACGGATCCGAGGGCGGCGAGCCGCTCATCAGCGTGGGCAGGGTGTTCGGCGTCGCGGCTATCGTCGGCGCCATCAACATCGTGCTGATCTCTGCGCTCACCACCGTCAGCGCGTTCATCTACAACGTGTCCGCCGATCTGTCGGGCGGCCTGGAGGTGACGCTCTCCGAGCGAGAGTGACCCGGTGCGGTCCCGCTGTTGTGCCTGCTGTACGCTTTCTAAGCGTTACGGGCCCATAGCTCAGGCGGTTAGAGCGCTTCGCTGATAACGAAGAGGTCGGAGGTTCAAGTCCTCCTGGGCCCACACCAGATCAGCCCCCGTCTCCCCACCAGGGGAAACGGGGGCTGCCTGACTAAGTGCCTGACCAACGCGCTGGCACCTCAGCAGTCGCAACCACTCCGGGACCGGCCGTTGGTAGTGTCACCAACCGGTGCGGCTCAGCGGGTCCGGTAGCGCGCGTAGATCAGTCCGCTGTCGAAGGCACGCTGCTCGACCAGTTCGAGATCGAGGCGCACGCCGTCGGGAAAGAACCGCTTACCGCCGCCGACCACGCTCGTGGTGATGAACAGGTGGTACTCGTCCACCAGGCCGGCGGCGATCGCCTGGGCGGCGAGGTTCGGGCCGTCGACGGTGAGGTCGTGATCAGACTCGGCCTTGAGTCGGCGGACCGCATCCGGGTCGAACTTCCGCTCGATCTTGGTTTTCGTGCTGGACACCGACTCGAGAGTCGTGGAGAAGACAATCTTCTCGGCGGCCTGCCAGTCCCGGGCGTACTGCAGGATGTGCGCAGGCACGTCGGGCTTTTTGTGCACGGTCTCCCAGAAGACCATCGTCTCGTACATCCGTCGGCCGTAGAGGTACGTGCCGACCGGGCGGAAGACGTCGCCGATAAAGGTGTGCACCTCCTGGTCGTCGGCTCCGCTGCCGAGGTCGCCTTCGGCTGCCTCGGCGTAGCCGTCGAGCGAGGTGATCATCGAGTAGATGAGCTTTGCCATGCTTCCCCTTCGGGTACGAGTGCGTCGGTCTCTAAACAGTCCCGCGGGTTATGACCCGCGCAGGACCCGGAACTTATCGATCGGCCGACCGGGTTCCGGAAACCGTCAACTCCGGACTCGGCCACCGCTTCGGCGGGTTGCCAGCGCACTCGCTCAGATCGGTGACATTCACGCAAGCCAAACTCGGCAGTTCTATGGGGCTCCGGCGATCCGTGCCGCATCCCGCAACGCTTGCCGTACGGCTTCCGCCTCCGGCACACCCCGAACCCCCGCGGCTGTCCGGTACATCCGGCAACTCAGGCTTACCTGCTGGCCGGGCTCGACGAATGGGTCCCGCCCGTTGAGGCGGATACTCGGCGACCCGACGAACCCGATCTCTCGTGCCTCCGCTTCGGACCTGACGGTACGCGTTACAACGGCAGAACCGTCGAGCCCGATCTCCGCCAACGCCTGGCGCAGCACATTCCTCGCCGCATCCGCGTTGGGGCAATCCGGGACGACGGCCAGCTCGATCTCCATATGTCCAGTGTCCGCGGATTCTGACGCGCTCCAACCTCCCGCGCCGAGCTTGTGGCCCGGGTTCATTCACCCCCGCCAACCGCGGCGCCGCCGTGGAGAGCCCGTGCGGTCAGCCGTACCGGATCGACGACTGCGCCTGCTTGATCGGCTCAGGACATGCCATTTCGTAGCTCGACGGCCAGGTCGTTGTACCCCTCGACAATGTCCGGCTCCGGACAATCTTCGATGTCGTCCAGATAGCCGTACGCCGCGGCGAGCTCAGCAGGCAGCTTCCCCGCGATGGTCAAAGAGTGACTGCTGGGGGAACGGGCAAGGCAGATCCACGGGCCTTCTCAACGCGATGGGTTCGGTTTCGTGCGCTGAGGTTCGCCTCGGCGTAGCGTTGCTTTCGTGCCGGACGAAGTCGACGCCTACCTCGCCACACTGGACGGCCCCGCGCGCACCGCATTCGAACGTGTCCGTGATACCGCACTGACGGCTGTACCGGCGGCGGAACAGGGCAAGAGCTACGGCATGGCGGCACTGACTTTTCGCGGCAAGCCACTACTGGCCTTCCGGGCAGCGAAGCAGCACCTGAGCGTCTTCCCGTTCAGCGGCGAGATCGTGGAGGCCGTGCGCGGCAGGCTCGACGGGTTCGATTGCTCAAAGGGCACGATCCGGTTCACGGCCGGCGAGCCGTTACCCGATGATGTCGTGGCTGACATCGTCCGGCTCCGCGTCGCGGAGATCACCGCATCCTTGACCGCTTGACGGTTGTGTCTCGCCGCGGCCGTCAAGCCGCTGGCCAGGCTAGTCTGCAGCGATGACCACGACGGCGAAGGCAGACCTGCACCGCTACCTGCGCGCGGCGCGCGAGGCGATGCTGTGGAAACTCGAGGGGCTTTCGGAGTACGACATCCGAAGGCCGATGACCCCGACGGGCACAAACCTGTTGGGCTTGGTGAAGCACCTCGCCGGGGTCGAGTATGGCTACTTCGGCGAGACCTTCGGCCGCCCGGACCACGAGGAATTGCCGTGGCTGGAAGGTAGTGCGGAAACGAACGCGGACATGTGGGCGACCGCTGACGAGTCGCGTGACTACATCGTTGGACTGTACAAGCGGGCGGCCGAGCACGCGGACACGACCATCGAGGGACTCGAACTCGATGCGGTGGGCCACGTGAAGCACTGGCCGCCGGAAAAGCGAGAGGCAACGCTGCACCGCATCCTGGTCCACGTCATCGCGGAGACGAACCGACACGCAGGCCATGCCGACATCGTCCGTGAGTTGATCGACAGCGCGGTCGGCCTGCGGCCCGACAACGACAACATGGTTGAGGGCGATCGGGACTGGTGGGAGTCCTACCGGCTGCGGCTGGAACAGGTGGCCAGGGAGGCCGACGCTTCCTGACGCTCCGCCATCGTCACGTCACTCACGAGCACCGCGGTCGAAGCCGGGGGATTCGGGCCGCCCTCAGCGGGTAGCTACCAATTGGTGACATGACGTGAACGGAGATGAAGGAGATGACCGGCAGACGCGCGGACTTCCTGTTACAGGCTTTTGTCGATGCCGCGAACCAGATGGACGACTTCAGCATGGCACTGACCCTGAGCGTGCCAGGCGGCATCGTGACTGGTGACCTCGTCACGGCGTCCAGATGGATGAATGAGGTGGCGACCCTGGTGGAGATGGACGGGTCAGAGGCTGCCTATCACGTGGCAAACGTGTACCGAGAGCAGGCGGGCCTCTATCGGAGGCGCCGTGCTCAGAACCGGGGCGAGGTGCTTGGTGAGGTGACCTACATCCATCTGCGTGACGCGCAGTGGGTGACCGGTTCCGGCATGTTGGGCCCGGAACCGGGGATTCACTGGCGCGGGCTCATAGTCGATGTTGCGGGATGGTCGCTTGGCCGCCTGCCCTTACCTGCCATGCCGGAACAGGGGGCTATGCAGGGGGTGTATTGACGTGTTCCACGTGGAACCGTGACTCAACGCTGCTTGCGGGATTCCGCCTCCTTCGCCTTCTCCTCGGCGCGCTTGGCCTCCTGCTCCTTTTCCGCGGCCGTCTGCTGCGCACGGCCCTTCTCTTGCTGGGCGCTACCTTCACGCTCCATGTCGTCGCGGCCGAGGAACGTGCCAGCGGTCTCCTTGACCCGGCCCTTGATGTCCTCAACGGCGCCCTTGATGCCTTCCTGGCGTTCGTCGCGTTCAGCCATGGGTTTGCCTCGCTCTCGGCAGAAGGTTGTGCAGGGCAACTACCCGCGACCAGTACCGGATAAACGTATGGGTGGGCGGGTGCAGTAGCATCGCGATGGCACGGTCAGCAGGTTGTCGTCGAGGAGGGCTTCACCGTGAAGAAGCTGTTGGCACTCGCGGTTGTCGCGGGCGGCGTGTTCTTCGTGATCAAGCGCAACAGGGACGCCAAGGCGGAAGCGGACCTGTGGCGCGAGGCCACCGCACCTACCGAGCGTCCGATGAGCGGTGTGTCTCCGAACGGCAGCACACCGGCGAAGGCGAGCTCGGATTCCGCGAGCAAGAACTGAACTTCACCGCGGGCAGCTCAAGCTTCCCGCGGTGCGGGGCTGTAGCTCAATTGGTAGAGCGCCGCTTTTGCAAGGCGGAGGTCAGGGGTTCGATTCCCCTCAGCTCCACAGGGTTTGCCTGGGGTTGGCCCCGACCAGTCGTCGTTGTTCGTGCGCTGGGAATCACGAGCGGGCAGAACCGCCGGTTTTGGTGACATCAGGTTGCCACCACCGGGCGCCCGAACAACCGAACGTCTCGAACGACCGAGGCCGACAGTCGTGAGTGTTGCGCCGGGTTAGCACCCAGGGCAACACTCACGAGCGGCTGACTTGCTTCGGAGGTCAACGTGTGGGTTTGCCGACGCCGGTGAACGTCGCGAACGCGATGATGTTGTCACGGTAGCTGTGGGCGGTCTCGTCGAACGGCCCACCGCACGTGATCAACCGCAGTTCCGGCCCCGCCGTGTCTCCGTACACGTCATCGGTGGGGAACCGGTCCTTCGGCACCTGTGCCATGCGCTTGACGGTGAACCGCGCCACCGTCCCGTCCTCCCTGCCGACGCGGATCTCGTCTCCCCGCTCGAGTTCGCGCAGACGCACGAAGATGCCGTCCCGGCCGTCGCCGTTGACATGTCCGAGGATCACCGCCGGACCTCGTTCTCCCGGTGTCGGGCTGTACCGGTACCAGCCCGCCTGCATCGGCTCGTGGACGGGAGGGACGGCAACCGTGCGATCGGGGTTGAGCCCCAACGGGACCAGCGACGAGTGCGCGTCGATAGCAGGCACGTCGAGCCACGCTGGCTCCGAGCGCGGCAAGCCGGTCGAGCCCTGTCCCATCTCGTGCCCCGGTGCCCGGCCCGAGTCCGTGGTAGTGGTCGTCTCACCGGTCGTGGCCGGATGCTGTGGCGCGAGGTCGATCTCCTGGTCGGCCGGTGAGCAGCTGGAGAGCGCGACGACCGCGACGAGCGCGAGGAGCGGGGAGGCCACGGCGCTGCCGCGACCTCCCCGTGTGCCCCATGCGCGGAACCGCACGTTCATCGGCGGCGCCTCGTACGTTCGGTGGCGACCGCGTGCCGCCGACTGCTTCGCGGACCCACCGTCACTGCTCGCCCGTACGGCGACGGCGCAGCATCAACACGGTCCCGCCCCCGGCGACGGCGACGACGGCGAGCCCGCCGGCGAGCAAAGCCGGGGTGGCGTCCGACTCTGGCCCGCCACCGGTTTCCGCGGCACCCACCGGCCGCTCGCTCACCTGACCTCGCTGCTCGGGCTCCGCGATCGGCTTCGCTTCCCGCGGTTCACCCACCGCGGCCGACGGCTCCGCAGGCGCTTCCGTGGCCGTCGGCTCCGTCTGCTCGCGGCTGGGTGCCTCACGCTGGTCCTGGGTCGGCGAGCTCGTCGGGCCGGTGCCCTGCCCGTCGGCCCAGGCGACTGTGGCCGTCAATGGCAGCGTCAATGCCCCCAGCAGCGTCGCCGCCGCACATGCTCGACCAAGCTTCATGGATCGCGTCCTTCCGGTTCGACTTTCGTCCCACTTCGTTGCGGACGACGCTCAGCCTGGCGGCCGGTTTTCAAGATCCAGTCTGGCTGCTGTGAAGAAGTTGTTCGATTCTTCGGTCCGGCTGTCGAACCACCACCTTTCCGAGGTGGCGGCAGGCAACAATGTGCCGCGTGTGCGCACAGGTGCTGGTCGCCGAGGACGACCCGAAGCAGGCCGAGCTGATCAAGCGCTATCTGGAACACGACAACCATCTCGTTGTCGTCGTCCACGACGGACGCGCGGCGATCGACGAGGCACGGCGGCGGCAGCCCGACCTCGTCGTGCTGGACGTGATGATGCCGAAGGTCGACGGTCTCGACGTCTGCCGCGTGCTGCGCGCCGAGTCGGACGTGCCGATCGTCCTGCTCACCGCGCGCACCACCGAGGACGACGTGCTGCTCGGCCTCGACCTCGGCGCCGACGACTACGTCACCAAGCCCTACAGCCCGCGGCAGCTCGCGGCCAGGGTCCGCGCCATCCTGCGTCGGTCGGGCCGCGGACAGCAGCGCGAGCGGCCGTCACTCGAGGTCGGGGGCCTGGTGGTGAACGAACAACGGCACGAGGTCACCCTCGACGGCGCACTCCTGGACTGCACACCCGCGGAGTTCCGGCTGCTCGCGACCCTGGCCGCCGAGCCCGGCCGCGTGTTCACCCGCGGCCAGCTGCTCAGTCGGGCGTTCGGGATGGACCGTTTCATCACCGAGCGCACCATCGACGTGCACGTGATGAACCTGCGCCGCAAGCTCGAAGTCGACCCGCGCAGGCCCGCCCGGCTGCTCACCGTGTACGGCGTCGGCTACAAGCTGCACGACGTTACCGACGGCAGAGGCGGCACAGCCGATGCGGCGACCGCATAACAGACCGGGTCGGCAAGCCCAGCGCGGCAGGCACGGGCTGCTCACCCGCCTGCTCGTGATGTCGGTGGTCGTGGCCGGGTGCTCCATCGGAGCCACCGCGTGGCTGGCCGCGCAGAGCACAAGCGGCGCGATCAACCGGGAGCTCGGCGAGACACTAGCCAGCGATGCCAAGATCTACGACCGGCTGCTCGGGCACGCCGCCACGCACACCCGATGGTCCGGCGTGCAACGGCTGGTGGACGAGCTGGCGGGCCAGACCGGCCGCCGGATCACGTTGACCACCACGACGCGGGTGCCGATCGCCGACTCGGGCGGTTCACAGGACGCCGCATTGCCGCGAACGCCGTCCGCCGTGGTCGACCCGCTCGCCGTCGACGCCGTACTCAAGCCCGACGCGTCGGCCTCCGGGATCGACGCACGCGCGGTGGGCCCGTACCGCCTCACCGCGCAGGAGCGAGCGCGGCTGAGGCAGGCCGCGCAGCGGCAGCTGGGCTGCCTGCGCCGGTACGGCGAGGACGGCAGGATCGTCGAAAGACCCAACGGGCGGTCGGTCGTCGAGCGTGTGACCAGGGCGTCGAACCCCTCGTCGCGGCCGACGCAGCCGGGGCCGGTGGCCGAGCCGGCGGAAGCCACCCGGTCGCCCGTCGACGCGGGACCGTCAATGGGACTGGACAGCATCTGCGCGGGGCCGCCGCGGACGACGCCTACCGAGCGGCAGGCGAGCGCCGCGCTGCTGAAGCTGGTGAATGCCTGCCTCAGCAGGCAGGGTGGTGGGCCGTTGCCCGTCGCGGCAGTCGACCTGACTTCGCCGGACGAGCTGAATGCCGCCCCCGACACCAAGCGCTGTGTGGATTCGGCGCGACGGGAGCAGCTCGGGTCCTACGTCTCGCCCGCGGCGCAGCTGTTCATCACCAGACCCGGCGGCGATGCCCCCGGCGCCGACCTGTCTACCGTGGGCGTGTCACGGATCGTCTGGGCGGCGCTCGCGGTGCTGGTGCTGACGGTTGGCGTGACGGCGCTCGCCGCGGGCAGGCTGGTCCGTCCCATCCATGCGATCACCGACGCCGCGCGGAAGATGGGCGACGGCAACCGGTCGGCGCGTGTGAACACCGGCACGCGCGGCGAGATCGGCGAGCTGGCGGCGGTGTTCAACAGGATGTCGGCGCAGATCGAGAACACCGAGCGGCAGCGCAAGACGATGGTCAGCGACGTCGCACACGAGCTGCGGACGCCGCTGGTGAACGTGCGAGGGTGGCTGGAGGCCGCGCAGGACGGCGTCGCCGAGCTCGACCCGCCGCTGGTCGCGTCGCTGCTCGAGGAGACCGTGCTGCTGCAGCGCCTCATCGACGACCTGCAGGATCTTGCACTTGCCGACGCAGGGAAGCTGCGCGTGCACCCGGAACCGGTCGACGTCGCGTCTATTTTGGACCAGGTCGCGGCGGCGCACCGGCGAAATGCGGAGGCGGAAGGCGTCGAGCTCAGCGTGCGTGTCGACTCCGAGCCCGACCTGTCCGCCGACCCGACCCGGCTACGGCAGGCGCTCGGCAACCTGGTGTCGAACGCGGTGCGGCACACGCCCTCCGGGGGCCGCGTGACGCTGTGGGCCCGGCCCTCCGGCGACGAGGTGCTGATCGACGTGACCGACACCGGCACCGGGATCGAGGCGGAGTCGTTGCCGCACGTCTTCGACCGGTTCTGGCGTGCGGACAAGTCCCGCAACCGCGGCGGCGGGGGCAGCGGACTGGGGCTGGCGATCACTCATCACCTCGTGCAGGCGCACGGGGGCAGCATCGAGGTCCGCAGTACCGTCGGCGAGGGGACTACGTTCACCATCCACCTCGGTCAGCACGACGCTCGTTGACGCCACGCGCGTCAAGCAGGACCGATGACGAAGGATTCTGCGCTGTGCGAGGAGCCCTGCCCGACCGACGCGAGCGCGGCGGTGCACACCGCGGCGGTCACCGGGCACAGGTGACCTCGTGCATCCACCTGCGTCACAGGCGGCAGCGCCCGCCGATGCCTGACGGGAGCTGGGTTGACTTGATTCCCTCAGCCGGCTGCTCGCACGGCGACCAGCGCATCGAGGGCGACGGTGGTCGCGGTGTCGGCGGGGAGGTAGGCGGTGAGCCGGTGCTCGTCGCCGCCGGACAGCACGAGGCACTCGTAGGCCAGGTGCAGCCCACCCGCCTCCGGGTGCGCCCACCGCTCGTCGCCGGTCCCGGCGGGCAGTGCGGCCGCGGCGGTGAACCGGCGACCGAACTCGCGGCCCACCGTGATGGACAGCTCCTCGGCGAGCACGGCCGCGCCGTGGTGACCGAGGTCGGCCGCGGCACGCAACGCGGCGGCGTGCCGGTCGGCCACCCGCTCCCACTCCGGAAACGTTGTCCGCGCGCGAGGGTCGGTGAACACGAACCGTGCGAAGTTCGGCGGATCGGCGTCGAACAGCCCGGCTGGAGCCGCGAGCCGCCGGAATCCCTTGGTGCAGGCAAGCACGTCGCCCTGCGCGTCGGCGACGAAGGCGGGCGTCGGCTCGAGCCGGTCGAGCAGGACCCGCACGGTCGGCCGCACCGTGCGGGCAGGCGGGACCGCGAACGCGCACGCGCCGCCGGCGCCCGCTTTCACCAGTCGGTGCAGGTGGCCCCGTTCCTCTGGGGCGAGGCCGAGTACGTCGGCGAGTGCGCCGAGCACTTGAGCCGAAGGGCGGCGGTCGCTGCCGCGTTCCAGGCGAGTCAGGTATTCGACGCTGATGCCCGCGAGCACGGCCAGTTCACCACGGCGCAGCCCCGGGGTCCGCCTGCGCGGCCCGGCAGGCAGCCCGACGTCGGCGGGCGTGACCGCCTCTCGCCGCGCACGCAGGAACCGGCCGAGTGCGTTTTCGGTCATGCCCGAACTCTAGGCGCGCGGGCGCCCGAAGGGGTCCCCTTCCCGGTCTCCCTACGCGGACCGCGCGGCGCGAGGCTGGTGCGCATGGATATGCGATACCACCTCTTCGGTCGTACCGGCCTGCGCGTTTCCGAACTGCTGCTGGGCACCATGGGGCTCGGCTTCCGCGACCCTGGCGAGGTCCGGCGCGTCGTCGACGCCTACGCCGACGCGGGTGGCAACGTGCTCGACACCGCCTCGGCCTACGGTGAGGGAGAGGCCGTGCTCGGCTCCTTGCTCCAGCGGCGCGACCGATTCGTCCTCGCCACCAAGTACACGCTGTCGCGGGACGCGGCAGATCCGAACGGTGCAGGAAACCACCGCAAGAACCTGGTGCTGTCATTGGAACGGAGTCTGCGTCGGCTCCGCACCGACTACGTCGACATCCTCTGGGTGCACGTCTGGGACCGGCACACGCCGGTCGAGGAGACCATGCGCGCCCTGGACGACCTCGTGCGCGCGGGGAAGGTGCTCTACGTCGGCATGTCGGACGCCCCTGCGTGGGTGGTGGCGCACGCGAACACGCTCGCACAGTGGCGCGGCTGGGCACCGTTCGCCGGGCTGCAACTGCGCTACAACCTGCTCGATCGCGACATCGAACGGGAACTGCTACCCATGGCGGAGGCGTTCGGGCTGAGCGTGGCGGCCTGGGCGCCGCTGGCGGCGGGCAAGCTCTCCGGTGCCGCCGAGACGGGCGCCTCCAGCCGATTCGACCCCGGCGCGCTCACCGAGCGGGAGCGTGCGGCGGCGCGGACTGTGCGTGAGGTCGCCGACGAACTGGGTGCCACCCCCGCCCAGGTGGCGCTCGCCTGGACCCGCGCCAAGTCGCGGGCGGTGCTGCCACTCGTCGGCGTGAGCACCGTCGATCAGCTCACCGACAACCTCGGCGCGCTGGCGCTGACGCTGCCCGCGGAGGCGATCGCGCGGCTGCAGAGCGCGGTGGAGTTCCGGCTCGGTTTTCCGCACGACTTCATCGCCGAGTCGGAGTCGTCGTCGTTCGTGTTCGGTGACGCCGCGACTCGGGTGGTGCCGCGGGGGTGAGTCCTGCGGGCTGTCCATCCCTTGTGGATGGTGACGGTCGAGCGGATCATTGATCAGAGGTCAGCCGAGTCATCCTGCCGTCGACCAGTTCGGTGATGCCCTGGCCACGGCTGTTACAGCAGCGGTGTCAGGACTGCAACGATGTTGATGGCGCCATGGACGACCAGGATGGGCCACATCGTGCGGTACTTGCTCGACAGTCGGTGCTCTGGATGCCGTGTGCCAGGCGGCCCACAGCAAAGAGGCGAGCACGAGGAACTCCCACCTGGCACTGGATCTGCCGTGCCGTGACGGCTGAGTAGGAATACGGCTCGGCGTTGACAAGGCGGCGCGGCAGTCGGACCCAGAGCTTGGGGCCGCGCCCCTCGGCGCGGGCGGCCTGCGCGACTGGTGGGAGCCGTAGCTCTTCCGTACCGATGTCTGGTATAGGGGCAGGTACTGAATTCGGAGCACCTGGGGAATGCCAGCAGGGCCGCATAGAGTCACCGCACCATGGAACTGGCTGTGGACACAAACGTCATCACTTTCCAGGTGAACGGCGGGGATGACGACTTGCTCCAGGGAATGGCGCCGGCCAAGGCCGCAGACGCCGTCCGGCAGGCATGGAGTCAGGTACAGCAGGAGCGGCAGATCCAGGCAGCCGAGATAACCAAGGTTCACAGCACCTGGCAGGCCTCGCGGGCGGATCGGGTCTTCCTGGCCGGGATGTTCCCCAGCGCCGAGTACACCCATCAGTTCGATCGTCCCGATGGCGATGACTGGAGTGAGGCCTTCGAGGTCGCGGGCAAGGTGATGGCGAAGGCGCTGTTGGAGCGCAGCGCGGAAACCGAAGAGAATGGTGAATGGCTGCCCATTCTCCACACCTATGACGGCCCGTTGAAAGTTTACGCTTCCTTGCCGATTGTGGACGGAAGGCTGTACCTCGGGTTCGCCAAGACAACGGTCACACCCACAGGCCGGGTCGGGATGTCCCACCTGCTGCGAAACACGTTGGAGGAGATGAGCGAGGACGAGTTCCTGGAGCTGGCCGCCGAAGCATGCGACAACCTCAAACGCGGGCTGTCCTTCACTGGAAATGCGGACGCGGAGAAAGGGATCCTGATCACCCTGGAGCGCGACGACAACAACCTCTGTGCCGGGTCAGTGATCGTGCTGGACGACTTTCACGAGCAAGCCGCGCAGCATGTCGGCGAGGACAAGCTGATCGTGGGGCTGATCAGCCCGGACCATATTTGCGTGGCGGGCGCGAGTTCGGGCTGGGGCGAGGAGATCAAGGACTGGGTGCGCGCCTCGCCCGATACGAGCGGCGACCTGGTTCCCTGTGCCCTGCTGATCGACGGCTCCAAGAGGATGGAAATCGTCGCGGAGCGTCCCACTGGACGACTTCCGGCTGCCACACCCAGTTGATTGGGCACGGCCACGGCGCTTGCGGTAGGGACGACATCGCGGCTCCGCCGATCCGGCCGGGTTGGCGGCTGAATCAGTTTCCCAAACCCGCTGACGTTCCCGGTGTAATGAAAGCTGTGCCGTGGCGCCCGCCCCACGGGCATCCCGGCTTTGCTATGCGTCGCCGCGAGGCTCGGGTCTGCCGTTCCACCGAATCGGGTCCGGATGGTCGAGGGACTTTCGCAGGTGCTGCTCCTCCGGTCGGACGTGTAGGCGGAAGGTGAAACTCGAGCCGTCGGGCCAGTTGAGTGTGCGCGTGCGCAAGCTGATTTTGGGAGTTCGCGGTTCCCTGGCTTCCCAGACGACCTGGGGTGTCATAGCGTTGGCCGGATTGGCGATCGTCGATCCGGTGTCCACGATCGCGAGGCAGGACGGCGAGCACGCCAGCCACGGCCCCCTGGCGGTCCGGAGCTTGTCGACCAGGTCGAGCGCCATCGCGTCGGCCGGGCCCTTCACGTGCACCTAGCCCTGTTTGGCGAAGGCGCCCATGATCCCCCATGCCTCGTCGGTCACGTCGGCGGCGTCGACGAGGTCGCGGAACTTGTCAGCTTCCTGTTCGTAGTGCGGAAGCTTCCTGGCGTATCCGGAGATGGCTTCGATGTTGGTCTGCATTCCGGGTGACATCGGCGGTCCCTCGCGAAATGTGTTCAGTTGCGGAGAACGGCGCTCTGCTCGAAGTAGTCGTCGTCATCCGGCGTGCTTGGTCGGCGCGATTATGGCACCTATCGAGCATGCCGCGTGTGCGAAACAAGCATCGGCCTGCGCGAGGCGTTGCGGGGACCAGCTGATGGTAGCTGGACGTACCAGCCGCACCTGCCCGACGCTTTGGGCGAATCAGGACAGCGCAGGTCCCAATTCGCCCAGCGAACGCGCCATTACGCGATCAGCTCTTCCACAGGATCGGCTTCTCGTCGTAGTCACCCTGGTCGTACCTGGCTCCCGCGATCTGGTCGCCGGAGGCGGCTGCGTCTAGTTCACACGTCTCGAACTTGGCACCGACCTTGGTGAACGAGCCCGGCGTGAGCGTTGTCTCGCAGGCCTCGATCGAGCCGGTGAGGAACGTGCCGGTGCCCGAGCCGTCCGGTAGCGCGGCCCTGACCTGCGGCGGGTTCTTTACGGACAGATCAGTGCCACCGAGGTTTTCCAGTGTGAGGCGCACGTAGTACGGCTGCATACCTTCGGCATCGGCGCCGTACGCCTTGCGAAACGCGTCGGTGTCGCCGGACTCGACAGCCGTCACGGTGATGGAGATGTAGCCGTCCTGCCACGGCACCACCGCGGGCTGGCCGACCTCCAACTCGGTGCCGGGTTCAGTGATGTTGTCCGGCACGACCGTGGTGGGCGGTGTTGAGGGGGTAGGGGTCGTGGCAGCGCTGTCGTTGTCGTCGGAAGAACCGCACGCGCTGATGGTGACCAGGCACAGGGCGGCTCCGCCGAACGCGATGAACTGCTTGATAGGCGGCTTGATGGGCGGCACAGTGTTCCTCTCGATCGTTGGGAGCTTGAGTCTTGCGCAACCCGTTCCCGAGCGATCGTTCAGGTGGCCGCGATGTGACCGGTGTCAATGCGGTCGGCACATCGCGAGTGTCCACAATGCCTGGAAGGCTCAGTCGGTCACCGCGCCGCATGTCGTCCCAGCCCTCCCCGTCGGCGTAGAAGCTGCTGACCACGCGTACGACGCAGCTACCGTGCTCGCGAGCCTGGACGAGGAACTCGGTCGCGATCACCGGCCCCGGTGGTTGCGCCCGTTCCTCGTAGGAGAACCGGTTCGGCGGTTCCCACGCGGTCACCGTGGCGGAGGCATCCGGCCCGAACGGTCCTCTGTGGATTTCTACGCGACCGCCTTCGTGCGGCTCGACGTCCGAGCGGAACGACCAGGCGGCGCTGCCGGACGCGAGAGAACTCTTGACAATTTGATTTGTCAAACCGTCTCACGCGTCAACGGGTGTGGTCGGCGCCTGGCTGCTCCTGCCAGTCGACCCGGTAGTCGTAAAGCCATCGCATGCTGGCCTCACTGGGTTTGAAAAGCCTGAAGAACAACGGGATCACCTGCCGCGTCACCGGCCCGAGCGATTTGCCGCTGCCGTTGCGCTTGCCCTGCCGGACCACACGTTCCACCCGCGTGCGGCGCAACCGCTCGTAGTGCTGGAACGCGGTGGGAATGTCCACGCTGTCGCGCAGGCACTTGGCGAGGGTGACCGCGTCCTCGACGGCGAGCGACGCGCCCTGCCCGGACGCCGGTGAGGTGGCGTGCGCCGCATCTCCGACAATGATCATCCGGTCGCGATGCCAGGTCGGCACCTTCGGAAAGTCGTAGGTGCTCCAGCCCGCGAAGATCTCGGGGGATTCGGTAACGAGGTCGCGCGCCGGACCGTCCTCGTCGGCGAAGAGTTCGAGCAACTGCTCCCGCCAAGGGATCCGCGCCAGTTCGGTTCGGGACAGCTCGCGTGGCTGCCTCGGGTTCGCGAACCACCACACGTCGCCGCCCGGGTGAAGGACGTAGGCGTAGAAGCACCGCCGTCCGAACACCATGCGCAGGTGGCCCGGTTCGGTGTCGAGCACGAGGCCACGCGCGTAGCCGCCCGCATTGAGTAACGGGACGTATCGAGGGGCGGGCGCGTTCGGGTCGATGATCGTGCGGGTGGCCGAGCGCAGGCCGTCCGCACCTACCAACAGGTCGCTGGTGGCCGACGAGCCGTCGGCGAACCTGGCGACCACACCGTCGCGCTCGGCTTCCGCTGACACGAGCCGCTTGCCGTGTACGACCGGTATGCCTCGGCGGACGGCTTCGTCGCGCAGTGTGGAGTAGAGCACCGCACGGGTGACCGTCTGGCTGACCGTGCCGTCCGGCAGCGGATCGCCCAGCCTGAATTCTGCCAGCGGTTTGCCGCCCATGCCGATGGACATGCCGGGCGTGTCGAACCCCTTGTCACGTACGGCGGTGTGCAGATCGAGTTCGCGCAGCGCGGCAAGGCCGTTCACCGCGAGGGTGAGGAAGGCCCCGACTCCCTCGGCCGTTCGGTCGTACGCCTCGTACACCGTCGCGTCGATCCCGGCCTTGCGCAGAGCGATGGCCGTGACCGGTCCCGCGATCCCGGCGCCGATTACCAATGCTGAAGTCATATTATGACTATACATAAAATGACTACTTTGCCAAGCGGTACTAGAGTTGGCCCCGTGGCGAGGCGCACCGTTCGACGATCACCGCTGGCACTCGTGTTGCTCTCCCTGCTGGCGGAGGAGCCGATGCATCCGTACCGGATGCACGAGCTGATCAAGGCGCGCGGCAAGGACCGGATCGCCAACGTGGCGCAGCGCAACAGCGTCTACCAGACCATCGACCGGCTGCTACGGCTCGAACTCATCGCTGTACGAGAGACAGCGAGGGACGAACGCCGCCCGGAGCGAACCGTCTACCAGATCACCGACGCGGGCTGGGAGGCGTTGCGTACCTGGACCGCGGAGATGCTCGCGAGCCCCGCGCGGGAGTACCCGGAGTTCCCCGCCGCGCTTTCCTCGCTCATGGTGCTCACGCCGGAGGAGGCCGTCTCCCGACTGCGGCAGCGGGCCGTCGAACTCGACGAATCGCTCGCCGAAGACCGCAGGGCGATGGCGGCCGCCCCGGATCTACCCCGGCTGTTCCTGCTGGACGAGGAGTACCAGATTGCGGTGCGCGAGGCGGAACTCGCGTGGGTGCGAGACGTCATGGAGGCGTTGCGCACAGGTGAGCTGAGTTGGTCGCGGGAGTGGATTCGCGCGGTCGCCGAGAAGTTCTCCTGACGTACGCGTGCCCGGCCACCTGCGAAACGGTCAACTCTCGCAGCCGACCCCGTCGCCGTCGCCGTCGAAGCCGTGCGGGTCACCCTCCTGGACGCGGAAGTCCTGCTCCGGGATCTGCGAGCAGTCCAGATCCGGCGGGTAGGGGTAGCTGACAGCGCCGTGGTCGGGCTCGGGCTCGGGCTCGGGTTGCGGAGCGGGTTGCGGAGCGGGTTGCGGAGCGGGTTGTGGCTCCTGCTCCCGAGTATCGGAATGCGCGCACGCTCCCCACAGCCCGGCGCGCGCGGCCCGTGCCTTGTCGCCCGCGGCGCTGATCCGTTGCCAGTGTCGGTCGTTGGGTTCGTAGAGGGTCGGCCGTGCGTAGCCCTCGCTGACCAGCTTGAGGTTCACGAACACGCCCTCGTCGTTGTAGAGGTAGAGCAGGTAGCGGCCGTACTTGTCGCGCGGTTCCTTGTCGCGCTGCACCCACACCGTGCTGCCCCGCGGTGCGAGTTGCGCCAGCCGCGCGGTCGCCTCCTCGCCGTAGCACTGCCGCGGCTCGGTCGGGTGTTTGGTTTCCGGCGTGTCGATCTCCAACAGTCGCACGTCCACCTGGGCAACGCTCCTCAGCACGGGGCCCGCACTGACGGCGGCGATCTCGAGTGTGTCGCCGTCGACCACCCGCCGTACCCGCGCCTGCTGGACATCGTCGGGTACGCCCGCAGGGGTGGGAGCCACCGAGGTGGTGGGGGAGGCGGTCGACGGCGTGGTTTTGGTGGGCGTGGTTTTGGTGGGCGTGGTTGGTTGAGCCGGTGCCGTGGGCGTCGCGGTCTCCGCCGCGTCGTTGGTCGAGTCCTGTTGTGAGGTGGCCGTGCCCAGGCCCACCAGTACCAGCAACACAGCCACCCAGGTGAGGATCGACAGCCCGGCGGCGCGGCCAGGGCGTTGCCTGGCCGCATACCACTTGCGAACCGGACTTCGCGGGATCAGTGCCAACACGCCGAGGACGATCGACGCCAGGAGGAACAGGACGATCACGACTGCCATGGCCCGCGCTCCTCGGTTGTCTGGAGTAGCTGTGGCATACCAACGGCCTACCCAGGCAACGGGCACTTCAGCCATTGTGATGCGTTGAGGTTGAAGTCCCTGGAAAAAGGCCTTGCTTTATACCCCTACCCCGTATAGTAATATATGAGCGAACGAGGGGAAGGGGTTGCAGCGATGTCGAACGTCCATCAGCACGCCACGGCGCCGAACGAGGAGCACGGGTCAGACCACGCGGACCACATGGGGCATGCTCGCCACGCGAGCCATGCGGATCACGCGGGCCACCCGGCAACCTGGGGCGTGGCGGCGTCGGCCACATTGCACTGCCTGACCGGGTGTGCCGTCGGCGAGATTCTCGGCATGGTGATCGGCACCGCGCTCGGTTGGAACGCCGTCGCGACCATCGTGCTGGCCGTGGCGCTGGCGTTCTTCTTCGGCTATGCCTTCAGCATGCGCGGGGTGCTGAGGGCGGGCGTCGGCTTCAGGCAGGCGTTGAAGGTGGCGTTGGCGGCGGACACCGTCTCCATCGCCGTCATGGAGATCGTGGACAACGGCGTGATGGTCGCGGTGCCGGGTGCCATGGAAGCCGGACTCGACATGGCGCTGTTTTGGGGAGCGCTCGCGTTCGCGTTCCTCGTGGCCTTCCTCATCACGATGCCGGTGAACAAGTGGCTGATCGGTCGCGGGCGCGGGCACGCCGTCGCGCACGCGTACCACCACTGAACCCAAGGCGGTGGCGGTGGCCGTGAAGGCCGCCGCCACCGCGACGCTCCGGCCGGGCCCCGGAGGTCATCTGGTTCACTGTGCTACTTATGCGCAGACTGGTCGTGCTCGCGGCGGCGGCCGCACTACTGGCGGCCTGCTCGGGTGAGCAGCCCACCGCCGAGTCCTCGAACACCACGGAGCTGAGTCCCCAGGCATCGTCGGCGGTTGAGCTGCCGCCCGATCCGGAGCCAGCGGCGGAAGGGCCATGCCCATACCTGGAGACCGACTACGTGTCGCGGGCCAACGGTCAGCGAGTAGCGCGGGTCATGGTCTCGGACGAGAAGCCGTACCCGGCGTGCTTCTTCTACCGGCCGGATGGCGGTCTTCAGCTCACCGTACGTGTCTACGTCGGTGAGGCCGGCATCGCGACCGCGCTGGTCGACAAGGCGGCACCGGTAGACACGTCGAACCCCACCGGGCAGCCCCCTGGCTGGAAGGGCGGCTACGAGTCAACCGACAAGGGGGCCGTTTACGCGGTCTCCAAGGGTGACACGGCCGTGATCGTGTCGACGAATCAGCAACAGAGTGTGAAGGCTCGATCGGTCGCCACGGAGGCCATTTCCGCGCTCGGGACCTAAGCGTGACGGCAAGATACCACTGCGTGCAGGCCAAGTTGATCTTGTACTACTCTTTCCCGCACGTGTAGGCAGCAAGTAACCGGCATCACCCATACGGGCACGCCGGAGCTGCTAGCGAACCGTGCGACACCCGATCGTTGATCTCGACATGACGAAGGATAGGAATCCGTGGCTGACACCCTGAAGGAAATCCTGCTCGAATCCAGCCGGCGCCCGACCGTCGTGGCGGACCTCGAAAAGCTGATCGACGAAGAGGTCGCCGACAAGAGCGGCGTCTCCGGCACCGTCATCAAGACCGGCTTCTCGGCCGTGAAGAAGATCAAGCCGGGCATCATCGGCTCCGCCGTCGACAGCCTGCTCGACGACTTCGCCAACGCGCTCGAGCCCATCTACGCCGACTTCAAGGCCAGCGGGGGCAGCGACTTCGGCTCCTACCTGCCGAACAGGTCCAGCGAGGCCGCCGACGCACTGCTCTCCGTCACCGACGCCCGCGCGGAGCAGAGCAGCCGCGACAGCATCAAAAAGGTCTACGGCAAGCTCCGCCCGAAGGGCAAGGAGAACGTCGAGGAGGCACTGCCGCGCCTCGGCAAGCTGATCGACAAGCACGCCGCCGCCTGACGGCCGCCTAGCCAGCCCGAGGCCGCCGAGCATCGCCGACGTCCAGCGCCGCGATGCTCGGCGGCCTCGGTGTGTTCGGGCTAGCTCTTGCTCTGCTGCCCGTCACCGCGTGTCGACGACTTGGCCGAGGAAGTCCTGCGCTCGGAGCTCGCGGAGCCTGTCGTGGAGGGTGCGGGTTCGGAGGCGGAAGCCGGTCGTGAGGAAGTGGGCAGGTCGGTGCTGCGGGGCGGTGCGGGCGCCACGGGCTCCTCCCGCTGCGGCCGGGTCAGGTAGCCAACTGCGGCCACCAGTGCACCCAGGCCCAGCAGCCACGGCCACCGCCTGCGCTTCTTGCTCTCACCCCTGGCCGCGACCTTCGCCTCGGCCATGGCCGCCTTGAACTCCTTCTTGGCGTTCTTGAAGTCACGCTTGGCCCTGCGTTTGGACTGGCCCGCCGACCTCGCCGCCTGGATCGCGGCCCTTCTCGCCTTACGGGTGGGCTCCCGCAGTTCCTCACGCCGCTCGGCCGCGACCTTTCGAGCGTGTTGCGTGCTCTTGGCTACGTCCTTGCGGGTACGCTCCGCGCGGCGTGCCAGCTCCTTGCGGGCTCGGCGGGAGTTCTTGGCCCACTCCTTGCGCGCTGCCTCCGTCCCCTCTGCAAGCCTGTGCTCGGCGAGCTGTGCTGCCTGTGTGGCCACCTCGGCCCCCACCTTGCCGACCTCACGGGCCCGGCTCTTCAGCGCACGCGAGCTGGTCCTGAACGAGTCACCGGCCGTCTCCTTGGTTCGAGCCATCGCCTCCACCTCGTCGATCGTTGATCCAGCTGTGTCGTGTTTGTGACCCATCCTGCCCCTTTCCTGGCCATCTCGCCGTGGATGGCACGATGATTCGCGTGACTGAAAACAACGAATCCCTCAGTGGCACCGGGGCGAAGGCGACCCTGCACACCAATCGTGGCGACATCCGGCTGAACCTTTTCCCTGATCACGCGCCAAAGACCGTCGCGAACTTCACGGGGTTGAGTGAGGGGACGAAGGAGTACACCCAGCCCAACGCCAAGGGCGAGAAGTCGGGCCCGTTCTACGACGGCTCGATCTTCCACCGGGTGATCGACGGGTTCATGATCCAGGGAGGCGACCCGACCGGCACCGGACGCGGCGGACCCGGTTACAAGTTCGGCGACGAGTTCCACCCGGAACTGCAGTTCAACCGCCCTTACCTGCTGGCGATGGCGAACGCGGGCCCCGGCACGAACGGGTCGCAGTTCTTCGTCACCGTCGCACCGACGCCTCACCTCAACTTCAAGCACACCATCTTCGGTGAGGTCGCCGACCAGGAGTCGCGCGACGTGGTGGACGAGATCGCGCGGACCGCTACCGGTCCGGCCGACAAGCCGCTCGAGGACGTCGTCATCGAGCACGTGAGCATCGAGCGCGGCTGACCGGACGCGAACAACGGGTAGGTTGGAAAGCGGACGCGGTGGTTCCCGCCGCGTCGTCCAGCCATGACCGCGGACCGCGAGGATCATGACCCAACCTCCGCACCCCCCACCGTACGAGCAGCAGCCGCAGCAAGAGGCTCTGCCCGGTTGCTGGTGGCATCCGAACAGGCAGACCGGCCTTCGTTGTGTCAGGTGTGACCGGCCTGCCTGCCCCGACTGCCTGCGGGAGGCGTCGGTCGGCTACCAGTGCGTCGACTGCGTTCATGCCGCCAGCCAGGAACACCGTGCGAGGGCCATGCAGTACCGCCGCGCGGGGTACGGCGCGAGAACCGTGGCAGGCGCCCGCGTGTCGCAGCGGGCGGTGGTCACTCCGGTGCTCATCGCACTCAACCTGCTGGTCTACGTCCTCACCGCCGTGCAGGCGCAGGACTTCATGCGCAACGACGTCTCCCGGCTGTTCAACGACGGTGTGTTGTGGCCGGTGGGCATCGCGGCCGCCGACGAGTGGTGGCGGCTGGTCACCTCGGGTTTCCTGCACTTCGGCCTGCTGCACATCGGCATGAACATGCTCGCGCTGTGGATACTCGGCCGAGACCTCGAACTGCTGCTCGGCAAGGTCAGATTCCTGGCGGTCTACTTCGTTTCGATGCTCGGCGGGTCGGCGGCGGTGTTCGCGTTCGGCGCCGTGAACACCGGAACCGCGGGCGCATCCGGGGCCATCTACGGCCTGATGGGCGCGATCCTGGTCGCCGTGCTGCGCCTTCGGCTCAACCCGACGGCCGCGATCGGCATCATCGTGCTGAACGTGGTGCTCACGATCTCCATCCCGGGGATCTCGCTGCTCGGTCACCTCGGTGGGCTCGTCGTGGGTGCGCTCGCGATGGTGGCGATGGTGTATGCCCCCGCCAAGAACCGCGCGACCTACCAGACCGTCGCCATACTGCTGCTCACCGCCGCCATCGCCGGGCTCGTGCTGTATCGCGACGCGCAGTTGTCGGCCCAGTTGCTGCCGTAAGCCCCGCGGCTTCAGGCGGGGCGCAGCGCGAGCAACTCCTCGTGCACGTCACGCGGGTCGGCACCCAGTTCGGTCCAGCCGAGCACCACGAGGTCGGACGATTCCGGATCGAGCGGCTCGACCTCGAGCACGGTCACCTCGCGACCGAAGCGCCTGGCCGTCGACAGCGTCAGCCGTACTTCGGACCAGCCGAAGGCGCGGGTACCGCCGAGCGTGCGCACGCGCAGGCCGGTGCTACCGGCGGTCAGCCTGGGACGAAGAAGGGTGCCGTGCAGGGCCGCGGCGAGCAGGGCCAGCGCCGCCACGGCGAGCAGCAGCGTGCCCGGCCGGTCGCCGAAACGCCCCGTCAACACGGCACCGGCCGCTGCCGCGACGGCCAGCACCCAGCCCGCGCCGACCAGACCGGCGCGCGGAGCCCAGCTACGGGCCGAGTTATCCACAGGCCTCATCCACAGTGGGGATTAATCACACCGTTGTCATTCGGTGTCAAGCCGCCGTTGCGACGATCGCGGTCCTCTCAACGCCAGCGCATTGTCATGAGTAGGCCGGTGACCATGAGCGCGAAGCCGATCGCGAAGTTCCAGTTGCCGAGCTCCAGCATGAAACCGATCTTGTCCCCGGCCAGGTAGTTCACCACCAGCCAGGCCAGTCCTAGGAGCATCAGCCCGAACATCACGATCTTGTAGATCGGGTGGGACGGCCCCGCCGCGCGCACCTTGACCGGTGTGCGGCGATCGGCAGGCGGCGTGTATGCCGTCTTCTTGCGGACCTTGGACTTGGGCATGGGAGTCCTCGCGTACTGTCGGGCAAAATCCTGGGGCAGTGCGAAACCGCCGCTTTCTGAACACGTTAACGTAATCAAGCAGGTGCTAGAACCGGGGAGCGAGCGCCGCATCAGCAGATCGTTATCGCGGGCATCCCGCTCGTGCCCGAGGAGGAGCTCTCTTTGTCGAGGTACGAGGAACCAAGGACTCAGGAGATCGCCCGCCCAGACTTCGGCGGCCGTCAATCGGTGGACGCACCCGCGGCTGGCCACCGCCGTCCGGCAGGGTTTTCCGAGCAGGCGACACAGCGGATGCGACCGGTCGCCAGATCGACTCCACCACCTCGGAGGCCGACCCGCCCGCCCGCGCCGCCGTCTGGCAACGGCGACGGCAAGGGCCGGGTGATAGTGCGAACCATCGGCGAGATCCTCATCACGTTGGGGATCGTCGTTCTGCTGTTCGTTGGCTACGAGCTATACGTCACCAACTGGATGTCCGCCCAGTTGCAGCGAGAGGCGAGCGCTGCGCTCGACGACCGCTGGCAGCAGGAGCGGGAACTGCACGCTGGGCCCGTTGACGGTGAGGCGTTCGCCCGCATCTACATTCCGTCGTTCGGAGCCGACTGGGGGTTCACCATCCAGGAGGGCACCGACGCCGCGGCACTGGAGGTGGGCCCAGGTCACTACAAGGGATCGGCTCTGCCCGGCGAGCCGGGCAACTTCGGCGTCGCGGGCCACCGGGTGGGCAAGGGCGCGCCGTTCAACGACTTGGACCTGCTGAACTCGTGTGACGCGATCGTCATCGAGACGGTGGACAGCTTTTTCGTCTACCGCGTGTTGCCGATGACCGACGAGATCGACGGTTGGAGCCAGAGCAGGGGACGCGACCCCAGGTGCGCCGACGTCGAGCCGCTGCGCGGCGAGGCATACAGCAGCACGGTCGGGCGGCGAATCGTGCTTCCCGAGCGCGGTGACGCGGTCGCTCCCGTTCCGTACCGGCCTGCCGATGTGCTGCCCAAGGCTTCTCAGGCGTCCCTGCTCACGCTGACCACCTGCCACCCGCAGTTCTCCGACCGCGAGCGCATGATCATCCATTCGGTGCTGACGAACCAGTTCAAGAAGCAGCCGGGCGCGAGTTATGAGGACCTGCTGCGAGAGATCGGAGAGGCCTGATGTACGGCTGGATCTGGCGGCACCTGCCCGGCCCCGTCGGCGTGCGGGCGGCCATCGCCGCGCTGCTGGTGCTGGGCGTAGTGGCGCTGTTGATGCTGGTGGTTTTCCCCTGGGTGGAACCGATGCTTCCGTTCAACCAGGTGGCGGTCAACGGCGAGTGACCACAACAGGCCGCGAGTCGCGTGCCTGCCCACCGCTAGGCTGTCGACATGCGCGTACTCGTCGTCGACAACTACGACAGCTTCGTCTACAACCTGGTGCAGTACCTCGCCCAGCTCGGCGCGGACTGCACGGTGCGGCGCAACGACGTGGTGGAGCTTGACCAGATTCGTGATTTCGATGGCGTGTTGATCTCCCCCGGACCCGGCACACCGGAGCGGGCGGGCAGCAGCATCGACGTCGTACACCGTTGCGCGTCCGACGGCGTCCCGCTCCTCGGTGTGTGCCTTGGCCACCAGGCCATCGGCGTCGCATGGGGCGCGACGGTCGACAGGGCGCACGAACTACTGCACGGCAAGACCAGCCTGGTGCGGCACAGCGGCGCGGGTGTGCTCGCCGGACTGCCGGACCCGTTCACGGCCACCAGGTACCACTCGCTGACGGTCCTGCCCGAAACCATCCCGGACGAGTTCGAGGTCACCGGCCGCACGGACTCCGGCATTGTGATGGGAATGCGGCACAGGGAACTTCCGGTCGAGGGCGTGCAGTTCCACCCCGAGTCGGTACTCACCGAGGGTGGCCACCGGATGCTCGCCAACTGGTTGGGCTACGCGGGCCACCCGGTGTCGGAAGGCGTGGTGACCGAGCTGGAGCAGGCGACCCGCGCGTTGCAGCGGGCGGCCACCGCCGCTGCCTGATCCACCCGCTCGGGCGGATCAGGCAGCGCCCCGAAGCTCAGCCGCCCGGTCCTGGCAGGTCGAAGGTCGGCCTCGACTGCGACGTCTCCGTCGACCCGTCCTCGTCCTCGCCGATGTAGAGCGTCACCGGCTGGTTCTTGGTGATCGTGTTACCTGGCGAGGGGTCGGTGTTGGTGACCCTGCCGACGAGGTCGGAGTCGCTGACCTTCTCCGTCTTGGTCTTCACCGAGCCGCTCCAGCCGGCGTCACGCAGCGTCGCCAGCGCCTGGTCCTGGGTCATGCCCCGCAGGTCAGGCATCTGGATCTGCTGCTCGGCGCCGTTGGACACCTCGAGGGTGATCGTGGAGCCCTTCGCCACGCTGCCGCCGTTGGGCCGCTGGTTCACCACGGTGCCCGCTGGCTGGTCCGAGTCGACGTCCGAGCGGCTGACCTGGAAACCCGCGGCCTCCAGCCCTGCCTTGGCCGCGTCGAAGCTCTCGCCGGTGAAGTCGGGGACCTCGACCAGCTCCGGCTCGACCCCGACGGTGATCTTGACGGTGCGGCCCTGTTCCACCTTGGCGTCCGGTTTGGGGTCCTGCTCCACCACCTTGCCGTACTGGTTGGGGTCTTCCACCTCGACCTCGGCGATGTCCTGGTCGAGCACCAGATTCGCCTGCTTGAGCTTCTGCTCGGCCTCGTCCCTGCTCAGTCCGGTCAGGTCGGGCACGGCCACCTTCGCGGGTGGTGTGCCGACGCGCAGCGTGATCTGGGATTCGAGCGGAACCTGCTCGGTGGCCTGCGGGTCGGTGCTGATGACCTTGCCGATCTGGTCGGGCGAGCAGGCAGGCTCTCCACTGACGTCGTCGCGGCAGACCACCTTCTCCTCGGCGAAGCTGCTGAACCCCGCCGCACGCAGCTCGCGTTTGGCCTGCTCGACGGTCTTGTCCCGGACATCGGGCACGGTGGCCAGGGACGCCTCGCTGCTGAACGCGCCTGCCAGCCACATCACGAACACCACAAGACCGACGCCGAGCAGGGTGAGCAGCGCGATCAGCAGGCCACGCTTCCTGCGCCTGCGGCGGTCGGCTTCCTCGTCGTCGTAGCCGTTGGGGTCGTAGTCGTCGAACGGGTCGCCCTGCTGCCCGCCCGCGCCGAGCACCTGGGTGCGCTCGTCGTCGGACATGACCATCGGGGCGGCCGGCCGCTGGCCAGACAGCGTCCGCACCAGGTCGGAGCGCATCTCGGCGGCCGACTGGTACCGGTTGGCCGTGCCCTTCGACAGCGCCTTCAACACCACGGCGTCGAGCTCGGGGGAGACCGCGGGGTTGACCGCGGACGGCGGTCTCGGGTCCTCCCTGACGTGCTGGTAGGCGACGGCGACAGGGGAATCGCCCGTGAACGGCGGCTCGCCCGTGATGAGCTCGTAGAGCACGCAGCCTGCGGCATAGACGTCGCTGCGGGCGTCCACCTGCTCACCGCGTGCCTGCTCGGGGGAGAGGTACTGGGCGGTCCCGATGACGGCGGCCGTCTGCGTCATGGCGGCCTGACCGTCGTGAACGGCGCGGGCGATGCCGAAGTCCATGACCTTGACCGCGCCGTTGCGGGTGATCATGACGTTGGCGGGCTTCACGTCGCGGTGCACGATGCCGTGCCGGTGTGAGAAGTCCAGGGCGGCGCAGACGTCGGCCATGACCTCCATGGCTCGCTTCTGCGACATCGGCCCCTCGGTCTTGACGATGTCCCGCAGCGTCCTGCCCTCGACGTACTCCATGACGATGTAGGGCAGCGGGCCGTACTCAGTGTCGGCCTCGCCGGTGTCGTACACCGCGACGATCGCCGGATGGTTCAGTGCGGCCGCGTTCTGCGCCTCCCGGCGGAACCGTTCCTGGAACTGCGGGTCCCGCGCGAGGTCGGCACGCAGGATTTTGACCGCAACCTCCCGGCCAAGTCGCACGTCATGACCATGGTGGACCTCGGACATGCCACCGTAGCCGAGCGTCTCGCCCAGCTCGTAGCGGTTTGAGAGCAGTCGGGGTGCGCTCATTGCCTGGTGCCGTCCCATTCCGTCAGTCTGCTTCCCACGCGGGCGTGATCACGTAGCCGGGGCGCCGCCGAGGCAGGTCGCTTCCACGCAGCGCGAACCGGTGACCGGAGTCCGGGGTCACGGGGCCTTCGGTCGGTGCGTGTACGCGGTGCACGTCCACTATCGGATCTCACCTGCGGTTCTCCATAGGAAGTGTGCCCATCATGCCTTGTCCGCCGTCTTCATCGGGTGAACGCCCACCATTGTTCGACCAGTTGTCCTCGACGCCGGTCGAGCCGCCCTCGCCACCGGGTGTGCGACCGTCACCGCCGGTACGCAGCACCACTGTCAGCAGCACGGTCACGAGCGCGACCAAAAGCACGAACGCCAGCCCGAGAAGTATCCACGCTCCCGAAAACCGGCGGCGTTGACCCGTCACTGTGAGGGGTGTCGCGGTGGGTGCGGAAGGGGGTCCTACCGGCCGCATCGACGGGTGAGAGCTGGGACCGACCGGTGTCATGGCGCTGGCCGGGACAGGACCACTCGTTGGTGTGAGCGGATTCACAGGTAGTGCCACGTATCCGGCGCTGACCAAACCGGACGGAGGTGGTAATGGGTGGCCCGCCCTCACGGCGGCAACGGCGCCGGCGAACTCGCCGCCGCTGGCATAGCGCTGCCTAGGGTCCTTGATCATTGTAGCTTCGATCACAGCTCGCGCCCCTGGTGGAACGTCGGGCGGCAGCGGCGGCGCGATGTCCCTGATGTGCATCATCGCGACACTGACGGCGTTCTCCGAAAGGAACGGCCGGTGGCCAGCCAGGCACTCGTAGCCACACACGGCGAGTGAGTACACGTCACTGGCGGGCTCGGCGTCGTGCCCGAGTGCCTGCTCGGGGGCGATGTAGTGGGCGGTGCCCATGACCATGCCCGACCGGGTGACCGGTGCCGCGTCGGCGGCCTTGGCGATACCGAAGTCGGTCAGCTTGACCGTGCCCGTCGCCGTGACCAGGATGTTTCCCGGCTTGACGTCGCGATGCACCAGGCCCCGCTCGTGCGCGGCCTGTAGCGCCCGCCCCGCCTGCTCAAGAATGTCGAGCGTGCGGTCGGCCGACAGCCGCCGCTCGCGAGCAAGGATCGCTGCCAGCGGCTCGCCCGCCACCAGTTCCATCACCAGGAACGCGATCGAGTGCTCACCGGCCTGGGTCTCGCCGTAGTCGTGCACCGCCGCGATGCCGTGGTGGTTGAGCGAGGCCGTTGTGCGCGCCTCGGTGCGGAAGCGATGCAGGAACTCCGCGTCGCCGGACAACTCGGCCTTGAGGACCTTCACCGCCACGGTCCGATCGAGCCGCGTGTCGCTGGCTTCCCAGACCTCCCCCATTCCGCCGACCGCGATGCGTCCGGAGAGGCGATACCGCTCCGCGATCAGTTGTCCGGACGACAGCATCGCCTCACCCGGCTCCGAGTGCGGCGGCGATCGTGGCCCTGCCGATCTCGGCGGCCACGGTGCCGCCGGTGGCGGCCAGCCCCCGGTTACCACCGGACTCGACGATCACGGCGATGGCCACCTTGGGGTCGTCGTAGGGAGCGAAGGCGGTGTACCAGGCGTGCGGCGGCGTCGCCTTCGGATCGGAGCCGTGCTCGGCGGTCCCGGTCTTCGAGGCGATCTTCAACGAGGAGTCCTTGCCACCACCGCTGGTGTTGGCCTCCGAAGCGATCATCATGTCCCGCAACACCGCCGCGTTCTCCGCCGACAGCGCGGGCTCGCCGGTGAGCTCCTCCGGGCTGAACTCCTCGATGGTGGACAGATCCGGCGCCAGCAGCGCCTTCACCAACTGGGGTTTCATCGCGACGCCGCCGTTGGCGACCGTGGCCGACAGCAACGCGTCCTGCAGCGGGGTGAGCCGGACATCGCGTTGCCCGATCCCGCTTTGGTACAGCGCGGCCTGGCTCTCCAACTCGCCGAGCCCCGACGGCACGACGTTCATCGGAATCTGCAGGTCGGAAAGGCCGATACCGAAGTTGGCCGCGGTCTCCTCCAGCTTTTCCTTGCCGAGTTGACCCGCGATCTCGGCGTAGGCGGTGTTGCACGAGTAGGCCAGCGCGTCGGCGAGCGTGTTACCGGGGCAGGTGTTGCCCGCGAAGTTCTCAAGGGTCGTGCTGGTGCCCGGCAGTGTTACGTTCGAGGCTGTGGTCACCTCGGTGTCGGCCGTGGCGCCGTTCTCGAGCGCGGCCGCCGTCGTCACGATCTTGAACGTGGAGCCGGGAGGGTAGGTCTCACGGACGGCCCGGTTCAGCATCGGATTCGCCGGGTCGTTGTTGAACGCCTCCCACGCCTTCTGCTGCTTCTCCGCGTCGTGCGAGGCCAGCTTGTTGGGGTCGTAGGAGGGGGTCGAGACCATGCCGAGGATGTCGCCCGTCTTCGGGTCGAGCGCGACAACAGCGCCGGTGTAGCCGTTGGCGACCATCGCCTGGTACGCCGCTTCCTGAACCGAGGGCTTCACGGTCAGTCGCACGTTGCCGCCGCGGGGATCCCTTCCGGTGATCATGTCGGAGAGCCTGCGTACGAACAGCCTTGGATCGGAGCCGTTGAGGAACTCGTCCTGGGCTCGCTCGAGCCCGCCCGCGCCGTAGAGCACCGAGTAGTAGCCGGTGACCGGCGCGTACAGCGGACCGTTGCTGTAGGTGCGTCGGAACTGCAAGGTGTCGTCCGTCGGCTCCACGCCCGCGAGCACCTGGCCTGCTTCCTCGGACACGATCTTGCCGCGCTCGCGGGAGTACTCGTCGAGCAGCACCCGAGCGTTGCGTCCGTCGCTGCGGTAGTCGTCAGCGCGGACGACCTGGAGGTAGGTGGCGTTGGCCAGCAACAGCGTCACCATGACGAGCATCGTGATGCCGACCTTGCGCAGCGGCGTGTTCACTGCTGCCTACCCCCTTCACCCACGGCGCCTGGCTGACCTTGAGCCGGTGGACGCTGCACCATCACGGTGTGGGCCTCCGCAAGCGGAGCCTGCGACTGTGGCCGTGGCCGTGCGGGCTGTTGCGGCCGACGCGCCGCGTCGGAGATCCGCAGCAGCAGCGCGATCAGCACGTAGTTGGCCAGTAGTGAGGAACCACCGGCGGAAAGGAACGGCGTGGTGATGCCGGTCATGGGGATCAACTTGGTGACACCGCCGACGATCACGAACACCTGCATGATGATCGTGAAGGACAACCCGCCGCCGAGGAGCTTGCCGAAGGTGTCGCGTACCGCGAGCGCGCTGCGCATCCCACGCATCGCCAGCAGGAGGTAGATCATCAGGATCGCGCCGAGGCCGACGAACCCGAGTTCCTCACCGAGTGCGGCGGAGATGAAGTCCGTGCTGGCCTCCGGGACGGTCTCCGGCCTGCCGGAGCCCAGACCGGTACCGAACACCCCACCCGTGCCGAGGCCGAAGAGCCCCTGCGCGATCTGGTACCCGCCGCCCGCGTCGTTGTACGTGGCCAGCGGGTCGATCCAGTTCGCGACGCGCTGCTGCACGTGTGTGAAGAGCTGGTATGCGATCAGCGCGCCGACGAGGAACATGCTCAGCCCCACGACCACCCAGATCACGCGCTCGGTGGCGACGTAGAGCATCATCAGCACGATGCCGAAGAACAGCAGTGCGGTGCCGAGGTCCTTCTCGAACACGAGGATGCCAAGGCACACAACGGCCGCGATGATGATCGGGCCGAGGTCGCGGGCTCGTGGCAGTTCCACATTCATGACGCGCTTGCCCGCCGTCATGAACAGGTCTCGCTTCGCCACGAGGAACGAGGCGAAGAAGATCATCAACAGGATCTTGGCGAACTCGCCGGGCTGGATGGAGAAGCCCGGCAGCTTCAGCCACACCTTCGCGCCGTTGACCTCGGAAAGCGAACTGGGCAGCAGGGCGGGCAACGCCAGCGCCGCGATGCCGATCAGGCCGAACGTGTATGCGTAACGGGTCAGCGTTCGGTGATCCGAGACGATCAACAGCACACCGAGGAACAGCGCGAGGGCGAGCACGGTGAACAGCACCTGCCGCGGCGCGTTGGAAGTGATTTCCTCACTGAGTGCGAGCGCCTTCTGCTCGCGCGCCAGGTCGATACGGTAGATCATCACCAGACCCAGGCCGTTGAGCAGTGCCACGCACGGCAGGATCAACGGGTCGGCGTACGGCGCCCAGCGGCGCACCGCGAGGTGCGCGACGGCGAAGATCGCCAGGTAGGCCAGCCCGTACCAGATCAGTGAGAACGACAGCTCACGTTCCTGGTTGGCCTGTACGAGCATGAACGCCGAGGTGACGATTACCGCCGCGAAGGCGAGCAGCCCCAGTTCGGTGCCTCGCCTTGTCGGCAACTCACGTGGCGGGTTGGTTGTGTACGCGTCCGCCGCCCCCGACATCGCTGCGGGTTGAGCCATCAGTTACCGCCTGCGCTGGGCGCCGGGCGGCAGTCCACGCCCGGCCGCTGGCCGCCCTCCGGCTGTTGCGCCGCTGTCGTCTCAGTCGGTTGCCGCGACGACCCGCCCTGCTCGATCCCGCCGAGGCCGCCGCCCTGCGGCTGGTCGGTGTCGCAGATTTCGAGCATGTTGTTGCGACGGAGAGTGTCGATATAGTCGCGTGACTCCGACAGCCCGTCGCGCTTGACCCCGTTGCGTACCGCGACGCGGGCGTCCTGTTGCAGGTCCTGCACCCGCAGCGGCTCGCACAGCGACGCACCGGGCGGGCAGGAACCCTCCGAAACCCGGTGCAGGTCGAAGCCCAGGATGCTTCCGGGAACGCCCTGGAAGACGACGACTTCCTGGTTCGTGCCGACGCCGACGTAGTACTGCCTCAGCACGAAGTAGCGGGTGGCGATCACGGCTGCCGCGAGCAGGATCAGCGCGAGCCCGAGGGCGACGAGTAGCCGAATCCGCTTACGGCGCTTGGCTTTTGGGTCCGGCGCCTGCTCGGCCTGCTCCGACTGTTGCTGCGGTGGGGGCGGCGGCGCCGTGAGAGCCCTCGCCCTCGCGGCGGGTGAGTCGCCCTGATGGCCTTCGTCGCTGCCATCGCCTGCCGCGCCGCCGACGATGGGCGCGTCCTCGCCGAAGTCCACGTCGACGACGTCGGCGATGATCACGGTGACGTTGTCCGTGCCACCGCCCTTGAGCGCCAGTTCGATCATGCGGTCGGCGCATTCCTGCGGGTCAGGGATGCGCATGGCCTCGGCGAGAGTCTCGTTGCTGACCATGCCCGACAGCCCGTCGGAGCACAGCAGGTACCGGTCGCCCGCGCGCGCCTCCCGCACGGTGAAGCTCGGCTCCACTTCGTGCCCGGTGAGCGCCTTCAGCAACAGTGACCGCTGCGGGTGGGTCGCGGCCTCGTCCTCAGTGATGCGGCCCTGCTCGAGCAGTTCGTTGACGAAGCTGTCGTCACGGGTGATCTGGGAGAACTGCCCGTTGCGCAGCAGGTAGGCACGTGAGTCGCCGACATGCACGAGGCCGAGTCTCGACCCGGAGAACAGCACGGCGGTGAGCGTCGTGCCCATTCCGTCGAGGTCCGGGTCGTTGGCGACGAGTTCGGAGATCGCCTGGTTGCCCTGGTGTACCGCCTCACGCAACTGCGTGACCAGGTCGTCGCCGGGTTCGTCGTCGTCGAGGGGGGCAAGCGAGGCGATGACCACCTTGCTGGCGACCTCACCGGCGGCGTGGCCGCCCATGCCGTCTGCGAGTGCGAGCAGGCGCGGGCCGGCGTACACCGAGTCCTGGTTGCTCGAACGGACCAGGCCACGGTCACTGCGGGCCGCGTAGCGAAGGACGAGAGTCATGGGCGAAGCTCGATCACCGTCTTGCCTATCCGGATGGGGACGCCGAGTGGAACTCGGAGGGGTGCAGTGACCTTAGCCCGGTCCAGGTAGGTCCCGTTCGTCGAGCCCAAATCTTCCACATACCACTCGTTGCCTCGCAGTGAAAGCCGGGCGTGCCGGGTCGAGGCGTAGTCGTCGTCGAGGACAAGGGTCGAGTCGTCCGCCCGCCCGATCAGGATCGGCCTGCCGTCCAGGGCGATCCGTGTTCCGGCCAGCGCACCGTGGGTAACCACCAGTTGCCGTGGCGTCTTGCCACCGCGCGGCCTCTTCTCCTTTCCGCGCCGAAAGCTCGGCACATTGACCCGCAGCCCGGATGCCGCATAGAGATCCGAGCGCACCACGCGTAACGCTGCGAACACGAACAGCCAGAGCAGCAGCAGAAACCCCGCTCTGGTGAGTTGTACGACCAGCTCCGGCACCTGTTGTGTCAGCTCCCGCCTTTTCGCGCCCATCCCGTGGCGCCGTGCTCTTCTCCTGGTTGGTTCCAGCGACTCGCGGCCCACGGGACCCCCGCATGGCCGCCATTATGCGGGACGAACCCGCGCGGGCCATGCGGGATGGGGGAAAAGGCCGCCTCAGCCCTGGGTACGGAACACCAGGGAGGAGTGTCCGACCCTGATGACATCACCATCGGCGAGCTGCCAGGTTTGCACGGGCGTGCCGTTGACAGTGGTGCCGTTGGTCGATCCGATGTCGGCGAGTGTCGCGCTCTGGCCGTCCCAGGTGATCTCGAGGTGACGTCGCGACACCCCGGTGTCCGGCAGGCGGAAGTCGGCGTCCTGACCCCGGCCGACGACGTTGCCGCCCTGCTTGAGCGCGTAGGTGCGGTTGGAGCCGTCGTCGAGCTGCAACATGGCGTTCAGTTGCCTGCCGCCACCTGGTCCAGGGGGCGCGTATCCCTGCTGTCCGTAGGGGTCGCCACCGGGGGGCGGAGCCTGTGCCGGGTAACCACCGGGCGGGCTCGGCGGGGCCGCGTAGCCCTGGTCGTAGCCGGGAGCGGGTGGTTGGCCGTAGCCCTGGTCGTAGCCGGGGGCCGGTGGTTGGCCGTAGCCCTGGTCGTAGCCGGGGGCCGGTGGTTGGCCGTAGCCCTGGTCGTAGCCGGGGGCCGGTGGTTGGCCGTAGCCCTGGTCGTAGCCGGGGGCCGGTGGTTGGCCGTAGCCCTGGTCGTAGCCGGGGGCCGGTGGTTGGCCGTAGCCCTGGTCGTAGCCGGGGGCCGGTGGTTGGCCGTAGCCCTGGTCGTAGCCGGGGGCCGGTGGTTGGCCGTAGCCCTGGTCGTAGCCGGGGGCCGGCGGTTGGCCGTAGCCCTGGTCGTAACCGGGCTGTCCCTGTCCGTAGCCGTACTGGCCCTGCTGGCCGTACGGATCACCCTGGTCGTATTGGCCGTAGCCGCCGGGCTGGCTCATTGGTCGGTCTCCTGCGTCGCTGGGTCGTGCTGACCGTGCCGAAGCCCCGGCGCCGTGTTGTTTGACGTCGGGGTCGACGGTCGAGCGGGTCCTGAACTTTCCAGTATGCAGCGCCTCGTTGCGCTCGAGCGAAACTACGACGTCACCATAGGTGTCCCAGCCGTGCTCGGCGAGGTGCTGTGCGACTGCTTCGGCGAGCACTCGGGTGACCCGCTGCTCGTCTTCGGCCATCCGGTCGTAATCGGTGACTCCCAGAGACACGATGTAGTGATTGGGCGCGAGTCTGCGCCCGCCGGCGAGCTCACGAACGTTGTCCTCACACTCACGCTCCAGTTCATGCGCCACCTCGGCAGTGACGACGTTGCCACCGAATATCCGCGCGAAGGCGTCACCCACGAGCGACTCGAGGCGCCGATCGAAGCGCTGTACGCGTCCCACCGGGCGACCTCCTCCCTCCTGGTTGGCCTTCCGAACGCATCGTATCTGGGATCGGGGCTCGAAACACCGGGGCCGGTGAAACGGCCATCCGGCGCCTGCTACGCTGATCTGGCTGCTGCGGTTACTCGGGCGAGTGGCGGAATGGCAGACGCGCACGGTTCAGGTCCGTGTGTCCGGAAGGACGTGAGGGTTCAACTCCCTCCTCGCCCACCAGATCCTCATCACGCAGGTATATCCTCACAAGCTCTGATCGGGTCTTCCCTTTCATGGTGCCGCACGCCGTTGAGCTCGAAAGTGCCTCGACCCTTCGTGGGTCGGTTCGCGGTGACAGGCCTGCCGGCGGAGTCCACCGCGCATCGCACCCCTTGCGTCTGATCAATATCAGGGTTTCGGCCACACCCATTTGGTGAGGTGGACAGCACGTTCGAGAGTCCGCGGCTTGCAGCCGCGCTATCCGTTGCCTGCGTGAACCGCCCTTGTCCGGTCGAGCGGAGCTTCACCCATAATCATGCGGTTTGGATCAGGTAACGGCGGGAGGCATTGTCCGTTGGAAAGCCAGTGGTCGGCGCGAACGCGGGCGGTTGTCGCCGGACGACCCGCCGGTGACACGGAACCGATGAACGTTCCCATCGTCGCGGCAAGCAGCCTCGGTCTGGGCTATTCGAGGGAGGACGGCACCGCGACGTGGGCCGCACTCGAGGAGGCGATCGGCGAACTGGAGGGTGGAACGGCCACCGCGTTCGCATCGGGCATCGCTACGGTTTCGGCGGTGCTCGACCAGTTCAGCGTGCCGGTGACCGTCGCGGTGCCCGTCGACAGTTACGCGGGCACCCGTGGTGTGCTCGAGCACGGTGAGCGCACCGGTCGCGTGCGGACCGTGCGGATCGCACCCGAGGACACCGGTGCGTGGATCGCCGCCTCTGCCGAAGCCGACCTGCTGTGGCTGGAGTCACCGACCAACCCCAGCCTGCGCCTTGTGGACATCACCGCCGTCGCGAACGCCGCGGCCACGCAGGAGCGGCCACCCAAAATCGTGGTGGACAACACGTTCGCGACACCGCTCGGGCAGCAGCCACTCGCGTTGGGGGCCGACATCGTGGTGCACAGCGCGACGAAGTTCATCGGCGGTCACAGCGATCTCCTGCTCGGGCTCACGGTGACGGCGGACGAAACCCTCGCCGCAGGCCTGCGCGACGCGCGAACCAGGGGTGGTGCCACTCCTGGCGCGCTGGAGGCTTGGCTGGCGCTTCGCGGGCTGCGCACCCTTGCGGTGCGGTATGCCGAAGCGTCGCAGACGGCCACGCTGCTCGCTCGGCGGCTTTCCGAGCACCCGGCGGTGACCGTGGTGCGCTACCCGGGATCGGGCGCGATGCTGGCTTTCGAGGTCGCCGATGCCGAGTCGGCCGACCGGTTGTGTGCCGGGCTGCGGCTGATCCGGCACGCCACGAGCCTCGGCGGTGTGGAGAGCACCATCGAACGCAGAGCCGCGCGGGCCGGTGACGCGCATGTGCCCGGTGGTCTACTCCGGTTGAGTGTGGGGCTCGAGGACCCCGAAGATCTGTGGCGCGATTTGGACTGTGCGTTGTAGTCAGTGAACTTGGGGGCCACAATTTTCACTCAAATGAGTGCCGCTTAACACTGCTTTGATGCTCTGTGTATGCTCCGCTCTCGCTGGGAAGTCTGATCTTCACTCGAGCCGGGGGAACGAAATAGTCCCGCGCTCCCTGGAATGTGGGCTAAGGAGATTCATGCGCAGCAGAAGAGGCAGAACGGGCAGCAAGGGGGCTGCCAGATTCGGCGCCGTCGTCGCCGGTGTGTCGATCGCCGCCCTGCTCGGCGGTGTCCCCGCCGCGGCCGACGAGGCGCAGGGCAGGATCGACAACAACAACGGCACGCAGGGCCACCGGGTCAACCTTGGCCATGGCTACGCGGGCATGAAAACGGTGCTGTTCAAACTGGATCTGGACGGCGGCAACTCGTTGCGGTCCTACTGCGTGGAGATCGATGTGCCCATTGATCCCAAGCGGTCCATGCAGGAACGGCCGTGGGACGAGTTCCCCAACCCGGACTCGCCGTTCCACGAGAACCGGAACGAGATCAACTGGGTGCTGCACCACGGCTACCCCGCCAGCGACCTGGACGCGCTCGCGGGGGTGCTGACCGAACAGGGCGCCGAACTCCATGACGGTCTGGACCAGAAGGAAGCCATCGCGGCGACCCAAGCCGCCGTGTGGCACTACAGCGACGGCAAGAACCTCGACCGCGACAACCCGGTGAAGGGTGACGACGCCGACGCCGACGCGGACGTGCTCGCGCTCTACGACTACCTCACCGGTGAGGCCAACGTCGGCATCGGCGAGCAGCCCGCCCCCGCCCTCGAACTGACTCCCGAGGAGATCGCGGGCAACGCGGGCGAGCGGCTCGGGCCGTTCACCGTCTCCACGACCGGTGACATCACCGGCCTCAGCAGCGAGCTGCCGGAGGGCGTGACGCTGACCGACTCCGAGGGCAACGAACTCGACGGCGGCGATATCGCCGACGGCACCGAGATCTACGTCGACGTGCCCGCCGACGCGCAGGACGGGGAAGGTTCCTTCGAACTCCAGGCCAGCGCCCACCTCGACACCGGCAGGCTTTTTGTGAGCGAGAACTACGACCGCAAGCCTGCGCAATCGCTGATCGTCGCCGCCTCGCAGCGCACCAAGCTGACGGCGGGCGCGGGCGTGCAGTGGCAGGCCGCACCGCAGCCGACGTCGCCGCCCGAGACCACCACGCCGGAGGCACCGAGCACGACGTCGCAGGTGGCCGCCCCGCCGACGACCGAGGCCCCGGTCTCGCCGCAGGCCAGTGAGGACTTCCTGGCGCAGACCGGCTTCTCCGCGCTGACACCGATCCTGATCGGCGTCGGACTCGTGGGTGCGGGTGTGGCAGCGCTGCTGCTACAGCGCCGCCGCAAGAACGCCTGACGGCCGAGTGGCCATGAGAAGGCCCCTGAAGCCGCGCGGCTTCAGGGGCCTTCCTGGTTGGTTCAGTCCTGCTTCTCGATGGCCTCGGCGAGGGAGAGGATGCGGCGGGCGTTCTCGACATGCAGGTTCTCGATCATCCGGCCGCCGACGGTGACCACACCGAGCCCCCTGGCGCGGGCCTGCTCGAACGCGTCGATGATCTCGCGAGCCTGCTCGATCTCCTCTTCCGAAGGCGCGAAAACCCGGTTGCAGGGCTCGATTTGCCCGGGGTGGATCAGCGTCTTGCCGTCGAAGCCGTACCGCCTGCCCTGCAGGCACTCGACCTCGAAGCCCTCGGGGTCACGCACGTCGTTGTAGACGCCGTCCAGAATCACCTTCCCCGCGGCGCGAGCCGCGAGCAGGCACAGCGACAACCCGCCAAGCAGCGGGCCTCTGCCGGGCACGAACTCGGCGTGCAGTTCCTTCGCCAGGTCGTTGGTGCCCATCACCAGCACGGTCAGCCGGTCGCTGGCCGTGGCGATCTCCTCCGCCCGCAGCATCGCGACGGGTGTTTCCAGCATCGCCCATATCGTGGTGTGCTCGGGCGCGCCGCCGAGTTCGAGAGCGCGCTCGATGTTCTGCACATCGCGGGCCGAGTTGATCTTTGGCACGACCACGGCCGCCGGACCTGCCTGCGCAGCGGCCCGCAGGTCGGCGTCGTGCCACTCGGTGTCCAGCCCGTTGACTCGGATCGTCACCTCTCGCGAGCCGTAGTCGCCGGAGGCTGCGGCCGAACACACCCGGTCCCTGGCTTCCTCCTTGGCTTCCGGCGCGACCGCGTCCTCCAGGTCGAGGATCAGCGCGTCGGCGGGCAGCGCCTTGGCCTTCTCCAGCGCGCGCTCGTTGGCGCCGGGCAGGTAAAGAACGGAGCGGCGGGGTCTCACGAGAGGGCCTCCTCGGTGGCGGCGTCGTACGCCTGCGCCAGTTCAGGGTCACGTTCGGCAAGGGCATCGGCCAGTTCGGCCACCACCCTGCACTGCTTCACCGACGCGTCATCCTGCATCTTGCCGTCGATCATCACCGCGCCGGTGCCGTCGCCCATGGCGGCGATCACCTTGCGTGCCCATGCCACGTCGTCGGGCGCGGGGGAGAACACCTTCTTGGCGATGTCGATCTGCGCGGGGTGCAGGCTCCACGCGCCGACACAGCCGAGGAGGAACGCGTTGCGGAACTGGTCCTCGCAGGCCACCACATCCCGGATGTCGCCGAACGGTCCGTAGTAGGGCAGGATTCCGTTCAACACGCAGGCGTCCACCATGCGCGCCACGGTGTAGTGCCACAGGTCCTGCTGGTAGGTCGTGCGACCGGCGTGCAAGTCGTCGCCCACCGGGTCGGTGCGAACCAGGTAACCGGGATGCCCGCCGCCGACCCTGGTGGTCTTCATCCTGCGGCTCGCGGCGAGGTCGGCGGGTCCCAGCGAGATGCCCTGCATCCGAGGGCTCGCGCCCGCGATCTCCTCGACGTTCGCGACGCCGCTCGCGGTCTCCAGGATCGCGTGAACCAGCAGCGGCCGGCGTAATCCGGCCCGCGCCTCCAACTGGGCGAGCAGCCGGTCGACGTAGTGGATGTCGGCCGCACCCTCCACCTTCGGCACCATGATGACGTCGAGCTTGTCGCCGATCTCGGTGACGAGAGTGATGAGGTCGTCCAGCACCCATGGCGAGTCGAGGCTGTTGATTCGGGTCCACAGCTGGGTGCCGCCGAAGTCGTTCTCCTTGGCGATGCGCACCAGCCCTGCCCTGGCCGCCTCCTTGCGGTCGGCCTTGACGGCGTCCTCGAGGTTTCCGAGCAGGACGTCGACCTTCTTCGCCAGGTCCGGCACCTTCGTCGCCATCTTCTCGTTGCTGGGATCGAAGAAGTGGATCATCCTCGACGGCAGCGCCGGGATCTGCCTCGGCGGTTGTGGCGCACCCACGGCCAGGGGTGCGAAGAAGTCCTTCGGCGAGCGCATCGTGCTCCTTGCAGCAATCGGTACTACCGGCCCGTAACCCTAGCCCGGCCGTTGAGGGAACCGCTGCGGCAGTGGTCACCTCACAGTCGCATGAGTGAGTGGTCGTTGCCGGGTTTCACCGAGACCGCGCTGCTCGGCGAGGGCGGGTTCGGCCGGGTCGTGCTGGCGCGGCGGGACGTCACCGGTGAGTACGTGGCGATCAAGTACCTGTACCCACGCCACCTCGCAGACCCGGCCAAACTCGCGGAGTTCCGCGCGGAGGCGCAGGTGTTGAGCAGGGTGAGCAGCCCGCACGTCGCGCGGCTGTACCAGTTCGACGAGACCGGCCAGGGCGCCGCCATCGTCATGGAGGCGGTGGCGGGGGTGAGCCTTCGTGCGGTGCTGTCCGCCGCGGGCGTGTTGCGGCCCGAGTCGGCGCTCGCCGTACTGAAGGGCTCGCTGCTGGGACTCGCCGCCGCGCACGCCGAGGGCATCGTGCACCGCGACTACAAGCCACCGAACGTGCTGGTCTCACCCGACGGCCAGAGCAAGCTGGTGGACTTCGGGATCGCCGTGCTCGCGGGTCAGGCAGGCGCGCCGGTCGGCACCCCGGCCTACATGGCTCCCGAGCAGTGGAGCGGACTCGCGGTGGGCCCCGCCACCGACGTCTACGCCGCCACCTGCGTGTTCTTCGAGTGTGTCACCGGAAGGCGGCCGTACGAGTCCACCGACACAGAGTGGTTGCGCTCACTGCACCAGCAGGCGCCGGTGCCCTCCTATGCGGCTCCGGAGGCGGTGCGCGGGCTGATCAGCAGGGGCATGGCCAAGGACGCGCGGCAGCGCCCCGCTACCGCCGACCTGTTCGTCGCCGAGTTGGAGGCCGCCGCCAGATCGGCCTACGGCGAGGACTGGGAACGGTGTGGCAAAGGTTCGCTGGCCGCGCGGGCGGGCGTGCTGCTCGCCGCGTCCCCGCTGGCGATGCTCGCGGCGAGTTCGGCGGTGACGCCCGCCACCGGGGCCGCGGTGGCGGGAGCGGGCAAGGGCATCGCGGCCGCGGCCGGAGCCAAGATCGCCACGTCGGTGGTGGCCGCCGCGGTGGTGGCCGCTACGGCCACGGTGGTGGTGATCATCAACCAGGACACGGGGACGCCGCCGGCGACCGGGCAGCCCTCCGTGGAGCAGGTCGCGCTACAGGCGTCGGTGCGTGAGAGGGAGGAGGACTTCGGCGACTTCACGTTCAGCGGTCAGTACGTGCGGATCAGCGGTCATCCCGACCAGGAGATCCAACGCAGGGCCAACGAACTTCTGATGGCTCCGCTCGACGACTGGATCGAGCACGCCCGCTCCGGGCTGCTCGGCCCTGACCCGGGTGGCGGGGTTCCCGAGGCGACCACGCGGGTGGAGATCCTGCGCCAGGACGAGCGGGTGATCTCCGTGCGATACAGCCGCATGATCGCCTCCCCGCAGTTCGGCAACCGGGGAGGTTACGGCTTTCGGCTGGTCACGGTGGATCTCACGACCGGTGGGCCGCTCAACGCTCCTGAGGTGTTCGCCGACGCGGCGAGCGACGCCGCGGCGGCGGGGCTGCTCGAACAGCGCGTCCTGGCGCACGCGGGCGGCTCCTACTGCCCCGGCTCACCGGAACAGCAGGCACCGATGTCGCCGCTGTTCCTGACGGAGCCGTACACGGCCGGAGGCGGTGATCCTGCGGTACAGACCGGCTTCACGGCCGGTGGTGTGGAGTTCCTGGTCTACGCCCCGGCCTTCGGGCACGCGATGGCCTGCGACTTCCAGTCCTACCTCGTGCCGTACCGCGAGGTCGAGGCACTGATGACTCGCCACGCCAGGGAGGTGTTGGTGAAGTGACCGCGGTCGAACACCCACACGCTTCGAAAGCGACCGTTCGGCCGGACGTCACCCATCCGGCCGCACCGTCGGGCCGAAGTCCCGAAACCGCCCACCGACCGATCACCGACCGTTCAGCGCCGCCGATCGCAGGCACGCGCTCAACCCGCAGACCTGCTCCGTTGTCGCTGGTACCTAACTTATGTGCCGTTTGTTCGCGGCACGGAGAAGCAAATGCGTGGCTCGCACGAGAACGGCAGAGGGAGGCGGACTTCGTGGCGGTAACACGTGGGCAGACCGCGGTGACGAGCGGTTCGAACAGCACCCGGTCGGTCCCCAGCCGTGTCGTGCCGCCTGTCGAGCTTCCGGCGGACCCCGACCGGCTCGCCCGTGAGGCGGCCGCCCGGCTGGGCTGGGACGGGGTCGTGCTCCCGCACCGAAAGCTGTTCGGCAGGCACGTGTCCGTCGTGGCGAGGCTGCGTTCCGAGGCGCACGCCGAGCGGATCGCCATCGGCGTGGAGCCGGTGACCGATCGGGCCACCGTGGCCACGTGGACCTGGCCGGAGCTGGCGGCCACGGCCCCGCCCACCGCGGTGCGTGTCGTGGGTGTGCTGGCCGTGGCCAGGCACTGGCGCACCGGGATGGCGGCGGTGGTCCCGTTCGCTCGCTACGGCGAGGCGGCCATGGTTCTGCCCACCTCCGCGGCGCTGAGCCACGACTACGTCGACAACTGCCTGCCCCGCGCACGCGCCTACGGTCTTGGAGTGGTGACAGCGGCCGAGGACGCCACCACGGAGCTGGACCTGGCCTCCCGCGTCGACCGGATCACGCTCGGCGAGGACCCCGTGTCCCGCTGGATCAACGAGATGGCCTACGAGCAACTGCTCGCACTGGAAGCGCCCGCCCCGGCCGAGTGAACCCGAGCACGACGGATGCGAGTTGTCATAGCCGGTGGTCACGGCAAGATCGCGGTGCGGCTTGAGAAGCTGCTCGCTGCGAACGGTGACACAGCAGTTGGAATCATCCGCAATCCCGACCACGCGGCCGACCTTCGTGACGCGGGAGCACACCCCGCGGTACTCGATCTCGAACAGGCCGATGCGGACGAGGTAGCCGAGGTGCTTTCGGGTGCCGACGCGGCCGTGTTCTCGGCCGGTGCCGGCCCCGGCAGCGGTGTCGCGCGAAAGGACACTGTGGACCGTGCTGCGGCCGTTCTGTTCGCGCGCGCGGCCGAACGCGCTGGTGTGCGCCGGTTTGTACAGGTCGGTTCCATGGGAGCGGGCCGACCGATCGACGCCGGGCAGGTGGGCGAGGTGTTCGCGGCATACCTGCGGGCGAAGGCCGCGGCCGAGCAGGACCTGCGCGAGCGCGAGCTGGATTGGACCATCCTGCGGCCGGGCAGGCTCACCGACGAGCCGGGCACCGGGCTCGTCCACCTCGCCGACGAGGTGGAGCGGGCGGACGTGCCCCGTGACGATGTCGCGGCCGTGCTGCTGCGGTTGCTCGCAGACTCGACCACCGTGGGCCGCACTCTGGAGTTGACCTCCGGGAACACCCCGATCGAGGAGGCCGTGGCGCGGCTGTAGTCGCGCTCGCGACACCGTTCCCACCTCAACCGACCGGCCCAAGCACCCGATCGAGGTAGGCGTTGGAGAACGTACCGCCCGGATCGACCTGTGCGCGCACCCGTACGAAGTCGTCGAAGCGCGGGTAGCGGTCGCGCAGCGCGGCCGCGTCGAGGTCGTGCAGCTTGCCCCAGTGTGGCCTGCCGCCGACCTCGCCTGCGATCCTGGCGAACCGCTCGAAGTACTCGCGGTAGGGCATGCCGACGTACTGATGCACCGCGATGTAGGCGCTGTCCCGACCGTATGCCGTGGACAACCAGATGTCGTCGGCGGCCGCGACCCGGACCTCCACCGGGAAGGCCACCGGGTGCCGCAGCCTCGGTACCAGGGCGCGAAGCTCGGCGAGTACGTCGAGCGCCGCTGACCTCGGCACCGCGAACTCCGACTCGACGAACCGCACCGCGCGCTGGGTGGCGAAGACGCGATGAGAGGCGTCGCTGTAGTCGCGGGCGGAAAGCACAGAGGAGGCGAAGCCGCCGAGGGAGGGCACCAGCCGAGGGACGGCGCGGCCGACCCGGCACAGCGCGCCGAAGGCCGCGTTTTCCATGACCGTGTAGTCGACGAACTCCCGAACTCGGGACAGCGGACGCGGTCGCGTGCCCGCAGGCTGCCGGTTGTTCCGCTTGACCAGCGCGTTCTTGCCGTAAGGGAACCAGTAGAACTCGAAGTGGTCGTTGTGTTCGGCGAACTCGTGGAATTCGGAAAGCACTCGTTCGAGTGGTTCTGGACGCTCGCTCGCCGCGAGCACGAAGGCGGGCTCGCAGCGCAGGGTCACCGTGCTGATGACCCCGAGTGCGCCGAGGCCCACCCGCGCGGCGTCGAACAGTTCCGGCCGGAGTTCGCGCGAGCAAGTCACTGTCGACCCGTCGGCCAGTACGAGCTCAAGGGCTTCCACCTGGGTGGCGAGGCCGCCGAACCGGGCACCCGTGCCGTGCGTGCCGGTGGAGATGGCGCCCGCGATGGTCTGGGCGTCGATGTCGCCGAGATTGCTCATGGCGAGCCCCATCGAGGCGAGCGCGGTGTTCAGTTCCCGCAGCGTGGTCGCCGAGCGAACGGTCACAAGGCCGGACGCGGAGTCGGCCGAAACGATGCCCTTCCACGCCCGGAGGTCGACGGCGTCCCCGTCGGCCACCGCGATGCCGGTGAACGAGTGCCCGCTGCCTGGCACCTTGACCCGCCGTCCCCGCACGGAGGCATCGGCGACGATCTTCGCGATCTCCTCGGTGTCCATCGGCCGGTGGACCCGGCGCGGCAGAGCGCTCTCGGTTCCCGCCCAGTTGGTCCACGGCTTCATCTGCGCATCACACCCTTGCGATCTCGCCAACACGATAGGTGAACAGCATTCGTGTTTCAACGTTTCTTGACGTACCGTGGGCCGCGTGACCACGGGAAACGCCAGCTACGACTCGGCGACGAAACATCTTGACCCGCCATTGGCGATTGTCGACCTCGACGCCTTCGACGCCAACGCGGAAGACCTGACGCGCCGCGCGGCAGGGTTGCCCGTGAGGTTGGCCAGCAAATCGGTGCGGTGCAGACACCTGCTGGAACGCGCCCTCGCGCGGCCAGGATTTCGCGGAGTGCTGGCCTATTCGCTGGCCGAAGCGCTGTGGCTGTTCCAGCAGGGCAGCTGTGACGACATCGTGGTCGGGTACCCGTCGGTGGACCACTCCGCACTGCGCGCTCTCGCCGCTGACGACGCCGCGCGCGCAGCCATCGCGATCATGGTCGATTCGCCGGAGCACCTCGACGTCGTCGATGCCGCACTCGGCCGCGAGCACCCCGAGATCAGGGTGTGCCTTGAGTTCGACGCGTCGTGGCGACCACTGCCCGGCGTGCACGTGGGAACGCGCAGATCACCCGTGTTCACGCCGCGACAGGCGGGCAGGCTCGCCGCGACGATCGCGGCGCGCCGGGGATTTCGCCTGGTCGGCGTGATGGGGTACGAGGGCCAGATCGCCGGGGTGCCGGACGGGGCGCCTGGCGTCCGGGGTGCCGTGGTGCGCTCGATGCAGCGGCGTTCCGCCGCCGAACTTGCCCCTCGAAGGGCAGCCGTGGTGGAGGCGGTGCGCGCGGTGGCGGACCTGGAGTTCGTCAACGCAGGTGGCACCGGAAGCCTTGAACTCACCAGTGCCGAACCGGCGGTCACCGAGGTCACCGCCGGGTCCGGGCTGCTCGGACCCGCGCTGTTCTCCCGCTACTCCCGCTTCACCCCGCGACCGGCGGCGCTGTTCGCGCTACCCGTGGTGCGCCGTCCCACCTCCCGGATCGCGACGCTCTTCGCCGGTGGCTACGTCGCCTCCGGCAAGGCGGGGCCGTCACGGCTGCCGTCGCCGTACCTGCCATCCGGGTTACGGCTGCTCGGGGTTGAGGGCGCAGGAGAGGTGCAGACCCCGGTTACCGGTGGCGCGGCACGGTCGTTGCGGCTCGGTGACCGGGTGTGGCTGCGCCACGCGAAATCCGGGGAGTTGGCCGAACACTTCACCGAGTACCACCTGCTGTCGAGTGGCCGGGTGGTGTCCACGGCGCCGACCTACCGGGGAGAGGGAGAGTGCTTCGGCTGACAGCGAGGCGATGAGTTTTTCGGCGCGGGCGGGCCTAACTGCCGGAAGCCGGAACGGAAGGAAGACGCCCGATGCGTAAACGTCAAGCTGTGGATGCAGGTCTCACTCGACGGCTACATCGAAGGACCGAACGGCGAGTTCGACTGGCCTGCCTTCGACGAGGAGATGCAGACCTTCGCGGTTGACCAGGCGGCGGACATGGGCGGTTTCCTGTTCGGCAGGAAGGTCTAGGAGGGGATGGTCGCGTACTGGCCGGACCCCTCGCGCTTCGGCGAGGCGAAGGAACTCGATCTGGAATACTCGCGGATCTGGCAGCCGATGCCCAAGGTCGTCTTCTCTAGTGATCTCCGACAACATCGCAGAAGAGGTCGCGAAGCTGAAGGAGCAACCAGGGGGCGACCTGTTGCTGTTCGGCGGCGCCGAGATCGCCGCGACGTTCATCCGGCTCGGTCTCATCGACGAGTTCTGGCTGTTCGTGCACCCGGTCATGCTCGGAGGTGGCAAGTCGCTGTTCCCCGAGCTGGAGCAGCGGCAGAACCTGCGCCTGCTCACCACCCGCACCTTCGGCTCGGGTGCGGTACACCTGCGCTACTCGCCGAACTTGCCGGCCAAGTAGCCCTTGATGAGTGACTTGGTCTCGGCGATCACGTCGGGGTCGCCCTGCGGGTCCGTCCGAAACGCCAGGTTGAGCAGCCCGTCCGCGGCCTCGACCGCGATCGAGATGGGAAGGATGAGTTCGTCCCGCTCTACCTCGACGTGCTCGATGATCAGGTCGGCGAGGGAATCGGTGATGACCCTGTTGTTGGTGCGGCGGTCGTCGAGCAGCCGGACGTCCACCACATCACCGAAGTGCACCCGGGAGAACCCGGGCACTTCCCGGTGCATTCGCAGGTAGATGTCGAGCAACGAGTCGACGACATCCCACCAGTGCTTGGGATCGAGGGTGCTCAGCCGCTCGTTGACGGCTGCGATGAACCGTTCGAGGTTGCGCTGTGTCAGTGCCTGTACCACGGCACGCTTGTCGGGAAAGAACTGGTAAAGCGAGCCCACCGCGACCCCCGCGCGTTTGGCGATCAGCGTGGTGGTCAGCGCCTCGTAACCGAGTTCCTGCAGCAGTTCGGCACTGGCGTCCAGCATTCGTTCGACACGTTGCGCGCTGCGTTGCTGGACGGGTCGCCGCCGCAGCGGCGTCGTCTCGGTGGGCTTCACGGCCTGGTTCTCGGACACGTCGCGCTCCTTGCTGTGCAGGTCAGCGACTTTATCGTGTCCGTTACCGCGATCACTTCCGAGTGAACGCTTACCGATGGGCAGCGTCCGCGGCTGGGACCGCGGGCCGGTGCCGGTCGGGGGAGGGGAGTGCAACGGCACCGGCCCGCGGAGTATCGGGGCCACCTCGGGCGGGGAACACCCTGGTGTGTTGTGAAGTTGTCGGGCGATCGCGCGGCCGAACATAGCCGTGGAATAGCCCGCCCGCTAGGGGTTGGATCACAATTTTCTCGATTAATCGCCGGAGGGGACCGGCGGCCGGACTCGTCACGCTCGGGGGTACGCACGAGCCGGCCGCCGGCGACCGGGGCGCCTCTGCCGGTCGGCTATGCCCTTAAGCCGCCGACAACGGCGCGTCGGGGAGCCGGTGGGGAAACCAGGGAGTGCTTACCGGTCTGCTCCGGCACCTGCCGGGTCCGGGCCGGGCTGGTGCTGCCGTCGTGTGTCGGGGACACGGCGGAGTGCCTGCGCGCCCCGCGGGTGTCCTGCTGGGGCGCGAGACCACCGGCGACGAGGTGCTCGTGGGCCACCTGCCACACGGAGCAGGGAGCCTTGCACCTGTGCCACCGGGTGGAGCAGGTGGGGCAGTCGCCACGCTCGTCCGGTTCGTGAGCGGTCAGCATGGCGCGCCAGCCCGCGGTGAGGCGGGGTAACTCGGAGCGCGCGACGGAGATCAGTGCGGGTGCGTCGGCACGGTCCGCGAGGTCGGAGAGCATGTCAAGGCGCTCCCACACCGCGTTGCGAAGGACCTGCCCGAGGATCTGATCCACCTTGAACTCACCGTCACCTTTCCGCCAGTTTCGCGGCTTCGTTGAGCGCGGCTCGAAGCTGACCGAGCTGGCCTGCCGTGAGCCGTGCTGTCTCGCCGGGCGGGCCGACGAGGACCACCTCACCCTTGTCCACGAACACCGTCACACAGCGTTCGCGGCTGATCAGGTCGCCGCACTGCACCCGCCACACGACCTGGCCGCCCTCGTACCTGCGGCCGCTGGTGCCACGCGGGTCCACTGTCGACGTCGACGAAAGCGGCTGGCGCGGCTTGTCGCCAAGAGCGGGCCTGCGGACGGGCGCCGTGCCGGTCGCAGCACGTCCTGCTGTGATCGAGTGCACGAACTCCACGTCTGTGTCTCCCGCTCTCCTTCGCCGACATCCGCGCCTGTGGCGTGGTCGCCGGACCTGCCTGCCTGACTATGACGCGATCCCCGCGGTAGCCGTCCGTGTTCGCCCGGCCACGGAGATCTGGAACTACATTGCGCCGAAAACAACTCCGATAGAAGCCTCGCCGGAGGTCATAGCGGCGACCGGCTCCCGTTGACCGTTGAGCGGTCAGCCGAGTTCACCTCAGCCGATCAGTGCCCATAATCGAGCCTTCGCGCGGTTCAATAGGTGTTGCTTACGCTGCACACCGACGCCCGACGGGACTGTGGAGGGGCGCGCATGGACGCCAACGACGCGAAGCAAAGTCGCATCAAGTCCGAGGTATGGGAAACCGCGGAGATGCGGGACGCTCTCGCGAACCGCAACATCAGCGAGGTTTACCGACAGCTGCGCAAACACGGTGTGTCGCAGCGCCAGATCGCTGCCATGACCGGCCAGTCACAGTCCGAGGTGTCGGAGATCCTCAAGGGTCGCCAGGTGATGGCCTACGACGTGCTTTCCCGGATCTCCGAAGGCCTCGGCATTCCCCGCGGGTACATGGGCCTCGCCTACGACGAGGCCACGGAGATCCAGGTCGTCGGCGCCGCCGACGAGCAGCAAGCTGAGGAGGACGAGTCCGTGAAACGGCGGAAGTTCCTCGCGCACGCAGCCCAGGTGACGATGGGGGCCGCGGTCTTCGGGCCTGCCTCGGACGCGTGGGCGGCGAGTCCGGCAAGGACACCCGCACCAGGGCGGATCGGGATGACCGACGTGCGCCAGGTGGAGGCGGCGACGAGAGCACTACGCGCGCTCGACTACCAGTACGGCGGTGGGTTCTGCCGGGACGCTGTGGTCGCCCAGTTGTCCTGGGGGCAGCAGATGCTCCAGGCGAGCGGGACCGAAGGCGTGAAGTCCCGGCTTTACGTCGCGCTCGCCGACCTGCACAGCCTCGCCGGATGGACCTCGTTCGACATCGGGCTGATCGACTCGGCCCGTGGTCATTTCGCCAACGCCCTCGATCTGGCCAAGCAGGGCGAGAACCACCCACTCGTCGCCAACGTGCTGTACCGGATGGGCAGGGTCTACCTGCACCAGGAGGCCCCCAACGATGCGCTCAAGCTGTTCCAGCTCGGTCAGATCGCGGCGCAGGAGTCCGGTTCGGAGCTCGCCGTCGCCGTGCTGTGTGCGAACGAGGCGTGGGCCTACGCGATGATGGGTAACGCCGAGCAGGCCATCAAACTGCTCGGCAGGACAAGGGACGAGTTCGCGCGCGCGGATCTGGCCAATGCCGAGTCGTGGGTGCGCTTCTTCAACGAGACCGACGTCTACGCCATGATCGGCACGGTTCACACCGCGCTGGCGCAGCAGGCCGACGTGTCACACACCAAGTACGCGATTCCGGCGCTGGCGAAGGCCACCGACGCCTACGGCGACGACATGGCCCGCAGCAAGACGTTCAGCCTGAGCATGCTCGCGACCAACCACCTGCTCGAGGGCGACATCGACCACGGCGCGAAGGTCGGAGGCAAGGCGCTGGACTGCGCGGAAGGGCTGAAATCAAAGCGTGTCGAGCAGCGGATGCGCCCACTGAAGGAGGAAGCACAACGGCGCAGCAACAATCCCGACGCGCGCGATCTCGTCGAGCGGATGTCGACGTTCTTCTCCTGAACGCCGGGGTTCACCGCCTAGGTGCAACGTTCTTGGACGGCCGGTTCACCAGGCAGAAGCTGGATGACGTGCTCGCTCGGGTCTGTGATCTGCTGGGCCTCGACGCCAGGAACGCCACTCTGCTGCGATTCACCAACAACGCGGTGTACTCGCTGGCACGCGACCCGGTGGTGGTGCGCATCGTCGGGTCGCGTGCGCTGGCGCATCGGGCTCACAAGGTGGTGAAGGTCGCGCGGCACTTCGAGCGCCACGGCGTCGCGGCCATCCGGCTGTTCGGCAACCTGCGGCAGCCGCTATTGATCGGCGAGAACGTGGTGACCGTCTGGCACCGGGTCGAGGAAACGGGCAGGCGGGCGACGTCGGCCGAGTTGGCGCGGCTGCTGCGCGAAGTCCATGCCTTGCCGCTGCCAGAGGGCATCGGTGACTGGGCACCGCTGGCCGACGTGCGTGCTCGCGTGTCCGACGCGGAGGAGTTGGATCCGGCCGACAGGCGGTTCCTGCTGCGACGCTGCGCGGAGGTGGAGGAGCACCTGCTGGAGCTGGAGTTCCCGCTGCCCAGGGGGTTCGTACACGGCGACGCCCACCCCGGCAACGTGATCGTCGGTGCTGACGGCCCCGTGCTGTGCGACTTCGACTCCTCCTGTATCGGACCGCCGGAGTGGGACCTCACCCCGCTCGCGGTGGGAAGGGAGCGTTTCGGTGACCCCGACGCCTGGTACCGCGACCTCGCGCGTACCTACGGCTTCGATGTGACCGAGTGGGATGGGTTCCCCGTGTTACGCGCGGCGAGGGAGCTGAAGCTCACGACGAGCGTGCTGCCCATCGTGCGTAGCCACCCTTCCGTGCGGCACGAACTGCGGCGGCGGCTGGAGGATCTGCGGTTGGGTCGCACGCACACCCGGTGGGTTCGGTACCGCTGAAACGGTTCGTCCGGCCCTCATTCAGCGACCAAATGTGACCGCTCGCCGTTTTCGCCGGGTCGCGCGTTAAGAAGACCCGGTTTCGGCTCAACCGATCACCCGAACGGCGGATGGCAGGTGTATGCCGGTGGCGTTAGGCCTGACGGCCTCAGCCGACAGGGGTGCGGGTGAGAACCGTGGCGAAACCCAGTGCCAGCCCCATCACGGTCAGTTCCAGGGTCAGCCACATCGCGACCGTCGTGCGATGGTGCCGGACGATGCCGGGCAGCAGTTTCAGCCGCACGTACCCGCCGAGCGCGGCGATGAGGCCCGCGGCGAGGAACTTGAGCAGCACGAGGACGCCGTACGGCGTGGTGAACAGTGCCGACCACAGGTTCGTGCCAGGGGCCAGCACGATCTGGACCACCCCGTTGAAGACGCCGGTGCCCGCCGTGATGAGCAGGCACAGCGTGGCGAGCCGGGAGAAGCGGGGCAGCGCGTGCGCGAGTAGCACGCGGTTGGCAGGCAGCAGCACCGCCAGCGCACCCAACCCGCCTACCCAGGCGATCGCGGCGAGCACGTGCAGTTCGAGCGAGATCAGCGTGTAGTCGTGCAGGCTCCAGTCCGACGAGTGCCCGGTCACCGGTAGTGCGAGCAGTGCGAACAGGCCGAGTCCGACTCTGACCTCCGGGGGCACCCGTTCCCCCCTGCGCACGGCCAGTAACCCGACACCCACCTGTACCAGCGCGAACGCGGCCACAATCAGCAGTGCCTTGCCCGCGGCGGCCGCGCCAACGTACTCGGCGATGTCCCCTGTAGAGACCGAGGTGTCGGCAGGCCGGTACTCCGCCGTTTGCAGCACCAGCGTCACCAGCGCGGCCAGCGCCCACAGTAGGGCCGCCGCGACAGCGGCCCTGCGCGCGACGGTGAGGACGGGTTCGGTGATCCTCGGCCGGTCGTAGCCGACGAGCACCGAGAGCAGCCCCAACCCCACCGTCGCCGCAGCCGCGATGTTGAGCAGCACCCGCGCGATGGGCAGGCCGACCGAGACCACCTCGGACACGTTCGCCACACCGCTGACCGGTGCGGTGGCGGTGAGCGCCACGCCGACGAGCACACCGGCAAGGGCTCCGGTGAGCACGCTCAGCAGCGGAGCCAACCGCATCGAAGGCGTGGTCTCGGTCCTGGCCACGGCTATTCGTCCGAGGATTTGCCCATGCGCAGGGCGAGGGTCAGCCCGGCACCGAGGAGCACGACGGCACCGACAACCCACACCCACACCGGAATGCCGGAGTCCTCGGCGGGTTCGCGCTGTCGCACGGTGGCGGTCGCCTCGGGCTTGGCCTGCCCCGTCGGTTCCGCTGTCATCGAGGTGTCCGGGGCCGAGGGGGCTGCCGCACCGGGCGTCGTCAGCGTGAAGCGGATCTCCTCGGAGACCGGGTGCCCGTCGGCCGACAGAATCCGGAACCCGATGATGTACTCGCCCGCTGGCCCGAGCGGTCGCAGTGGCGCGGTGACGACGTTACGTGCCACCCGCACTTCGCCCGTTGCCCACTGCTCACCGTCCGGCCCGGTGACGGCCAGCTGGTTGACGTCAGCGTCCTGCACCGGTTGGTCGAAGGTGAGCGTCACCACCGCCGGAGCGGTGTCGAGCCGGTCCCCGTCGGCGGGGTCGGAGGATACGAGCGCGTTGTGAGCGGCGGCCTGCCCGGCGATGCCGAGCAGTGCCAACGCCGCCACCCAGACCACCAGCAGTGCGTTGCGTACCGTCCTCATTTCGCCACCTGCTTGCGTGCCAGCGGCGCCGCACCCGCGCCGACGGCGAGCCCGGCCCCACCGTGGCCGGCGCTCGAGGGCCCGGCCAGCGCCACGACGGGAGCCGGCTCCGGCTCCTCGCTCTCGGGTAGCGGGCCCGCCGTGAACTCGAACTCCTGGTAGGAGGTTGTTCCGTCCTGCTCCACGTTGGGCAGCCGTAGTGCGACGGTGCCGTAGCCGCCCTTCTCGGGTCGGCTGCCATAGCCGTTTGCCGTGACGTGCGCTGCGGCGGGTGAGGTGGTGGCCAGTCCTATCGAGCCCGCCGTGGCCGCGAGCGCGCCCGCGCGCAGCATGAATCGATTTGTCGACATCAGAGATTGCGCTCCTGAACTCGGTGGCGAGTGGGTTTCGATTCGGTTCAGTAGCGCTGGGGTGGCCCGCGCCTGCGGTGCACCCGTCGCAGCAGCACCTCGACGGCGTGACCGCCCTCGGCCGGACGCACGGTAGCGACGGCGACGGTGGTGGCTGGCGCGGCGTCCGAAAGCCACACCGAAGGCAGCAGGAGCCGAACCGCGGCGATGCCTCTGACCAGTACCAGTTCGGCGTGTGTGAGCACCAGCGCGGTGACCAGGGTGGCGACGATGTGGCTGGCCGTCATCGCGGCGCCACCACCGGAATGGCCGGAAAGCTCGCTCAGCACCAGGTGCGAGGCGAGCTGCGCGCTTGCTAGCACCAGCATGATCCCGGGCAGTCCTCGCGTGTGTTCCGCGACGGCGGTGGAGACCCAACCGATGAGCGCTGTCAGCAGCACGGTGGTGGGTAGCTGGGGCAACTGCCCGTCGGCAAAGGTGTGCGCGCTCACGGTGAGCGCGGCAGAGCAGCCCGCGAGCAACCCGCCTCGGACGCGGCGCGCGGGCAGGGCCGCGCGGAACGGGCTGCTCACGGCACACAGCCTACGCAGCCGGTGACGGGGAAAGGAACGTGCCGCCCGGCACGCCGAGAACGTGCGGTGAGGAACTTTCCGCCCGGCGATCCGCTCACGAAGGTCTATGGTGCTCTCCTGACGCCGCCGAGGTGAGGGAAGGAGGCCGCGCTCACAGCGCGCCCGTATGTCCGAACAACACGACGGAACCGACGCGCCGAGCACGCTGGGGCCGCATTCGAACCCGCCAGAGGCGACCGGCGCGGGCACGCCGGACGCCGCAACAGGGCACGGCGACCGACCCCATCGGGAAACCGGGATCGACCGGGTGGTGTTCGGCGTGGCAGCGGCACTCGCCGTGCTCGTGATCGCGTGGGGTGCCTCTTCCCCCGCGACGCTCGCCTCGTTCGCCGACAGCCTGCTCAACGACGCGGTGATCCCCTATGGCGGCTGGCTGTTCGTACTGACGGCAAGCGGTTTCGTGCTGTTCGCTCTACTGCTGGCGGTCAGCAGGTACGGCCGCATTCCGCTTGGCCGCGACGACGAGAGACCGGAGTTTCGCACCTCGTCGTGGGTGGCGATGATGTTCAGCGCCGGGATGGGCATCGGCCTGATGTTCTTCGGGGTTTACGAACCGGTGACTCACCTCACCAACCCGCCGCCCGGCTCCGCGGCACCGGGCTCGGACGAGGCAGTGCACACGGCCATGGCCACGACGTTGTTCCACTGGACCGTGCACCCGTGGGCCATCTACGCCGTCGTCGGGCTCGCCATCGCCTACAGCACGTTCCGAAGGCGGCGCGGCCAGTTGATCAGCGCGGTGTTCGAACCGCTCATCGGTGCCCGGCGCAGCAACGGCCCGCTCGGCAAGGCGATCGACATCATGGCGATCTTCGCGACCCTCTTCGGGTCGGCTGCGTCGCTCGGTCTCGGCGCGTTGCAGGTCGGCGGCGGGCTCGCGGCCGTGGGGTGGCTCGACAACCCGGGCACCGGCCTGCTCGTCGCGATCATCGCTGTGCTGACCGTCGCCTTCGTCGCCTCCGCCGTTTCCGGCGTGGCAAGGGGCATCCAGTGGCTGTCCAACATCAACATGGTGCTCGCCGCGCTGCTCGCGGTATTCGTGCTGGTTGTCGGCCCGACCGTGCTGATCCTCAATCTCGTTCCGAGCGCCATCGGCGACTACTTCCGCGAGTTCGCCGAGATGTCGGGCCGCACCGGCGTCACCGGCGGTGAGGAGATGCGGGAGTGGCTGGCCGGCTGGACGGTCTTCTACTGGGCCTGGTGGATCTCCTGGACACCGTTCGTCGGCATGTTCATCGCTCGCATCTCACGGGGACGTACCATCCGGCAGTTCATTTTCGGTGTGATCGCGGTGCCGAGCGTGGTCAGCCTCGGCTGGTTCGCCATCTTCGGCGGTGCCGCAATAGACCGGCAGCGGTCGGGCACCGACATCGCGGGCGCGGGTGGTTCGGAGGCTGCGACCTTCACGCTGCTGGAAACCTTTCCGCTGTTCCTGCCGATCGCGGTGATCGTCATGCTGCTGGTGTCGATCTTTTTCGTCTCCGGCGCCGACGCCGCCTCGGTGGTGATGGGCACGCTGTCGCAGCGAGGCTCGGTGGAACCGGGTCGCGGCGTCGTCGTGTTCTGGGGTGTGCTGATGGGCGCGGTAGCCGCGGTGATGCTGCTCGTCGGTGGTGGGAACGCGCTCACCGGCCTGCAGAACCTGACGATCCTGGTCGCCGTGCCGTTCGTGGCGGTCATGATCGCGTTGTGCGTGTCGCTGTGGCGCGACCTGCGGCACGATCCACTGATGATCCGGGAGGACGAGATGATGCGCTCGCTTGCGGAGATCCACGCCGAACGAACCGGTGGGGCGACTCCACCGCGTCGCAGGAGTGTGCGGGGTCGCGCCAGGTGAACCTCCTCGAATACGTCGCCGATCGCTGGGATCGGCTCTCGTTGCAGGCCTGGCTGCACGTGAGTGAGGTGGTGCAGTCCACCCTGCTGGCCGCGGTCATTGGCGTGCTGATAGGGGTGGCGGTCTATCGAAGCCCCGCGGGTTCCGCCATCGCGACCGCGCTGGCCAGCACGATCCTCACCATCCCCTCGTTCGCGTTGCTCGGCCTGCTCATCCCTGTGGTGGGGCTCGGTGCGACGCCGACGGTGATCGCGCTGGTGCTGTACGCGCTGCTGCCGATCACTCGCAACACCATCGTCGGCCTCGCCGGGGTCGACCCCGCCATCACCGACGCCGCGCGGGGTATCGGAATGAGCCGCTTCGGCGTACTCACCAAGGTCGAGCTGCGGTTGGCGTGGCCGGCGATCCTGGCGGGGATGCGGGTTGCGACCCAGTTGCTGATGGGCATCGCGGTGATCGCGGCCTATGCGAAGGGTCCCGGGCTCGGCAACGAGGTTTTCTCCGGCCTCACCAGGGCGGGCAGTGCGAACGCGACCAACCAGGCGCTCGCCGGAACGGTCGGCGTCGTGATGCTGGCCCTGTTGTTGGAGGGCGGCTACTTCATCATCGCCCGACTCACCGTCTCGAGGGGTATCCGTGGCTGACAACGTAAGTGGTGTCGAGATCCAGTTGGACAGGGTCACCAAGCGCTACCCGGGCAGCAGGGAACCCGCGGTGAAGGACTTCACCATGACCATCCCGGCAGGCAAGATCGTCATCCTCGTCGGGCCGTCCGGCTGCGGCAAGACAACCACGATGCGGATGATCAACCGGTTGATCGAGCCGACGTCGGGACGGATCACGATCGGCGGGGAGGACGCGCTCGAACTCGACCCGGACAAGCTGCGCCGCAAGATCGGCTACGCGATCCAGCAGGCCGGGCTGTTCCCGCACTTCACGGTGGCGCAGAACATCGGCGTTGTCCCCGGCCTGCTGCGGTGGGACACAAGCCGCATCCGGGAGCGGGTCGACGAACTGCTGGATCTGGTCGGACTCGACCCCGCCCAGTACCGCGATCGCTACCCACGCCAGCTCTCCGGAGGCCAGCAACAGCGCGTCGGTGTGGCGCGAGCCCTCGCGGCCGACCCGCCCGTGCTGCTGATGGACGAGCCGTTCGGTGCGGTGGACCCGATCACGCGCGGAAACCTGCAGGACGAGCTGCTGCGGCTGCAGGACGAGCTGCGCAAGACCATCGTCTTCGTCACCCACGATTTCGACGAGGCCGTGAAGCTCGGCGACAAGATCGCCGTGCTCGGGGACGCCTCGACCATCCAGCAGTACGACACCCCTGAGGCGATCCTGGCCAACCCGGCCAACGACATGGTCGCGGGCTTCGTCGGCGCTGGTGCCTCGCTCAAGCAACTCACCCTGCTGCGGGTGCGCGACGTCACCTACAGCGACGACGCGCTCGCCGTGGTCGCCGGTGAGGTGACACCGCAAGCACTGCGGCAGCGCATGATCGAGGAGGGCAGAACCTACGCGCTGGTGCTCGATGCCAGGCGGAGGCCACTGCGCTGGGTCCACGTGCGCGACCTGACCACCGCGCGTTCGCTCACCGACGCCGGCAGGCCGGTTGGCGACCCGGTGAGCACCCGCTCGACCCTGCAGGACGCGCTCGAGGCGATCCTCGCGGAGGGCGGCAACGCCGTGGTCACCGGCGCAAGGGGCGAGTACGTCGGCACGATCGACATCACAACCGTCACCGACACCGTGCGGCAACTGCGTGAGGAACACCTCGACTCCGAAGGCGCCGCGTCGTGACCGTCACCGGAACGCGGGAGGCGTTGGGGTTCTCGACGGAGTCCGGCTCGCGGCGAACCGAGCGACTCCGGTTGCTGGTCCAGCCCTCGGTCGTGATCCTCGTCGCCGGTGGCGTGTTGACCTGGGCCTTCAGCCGAAGCAACGACGCCATCGAAGCCGAGTCGATCAATGCCGACGTGCTGCTGACCAAGACCTGGGAGCACCTGGCGATCACCGCGGTGGTGACCGTGATCGTGGTGGCACTCGCCGTGCCGCTAGGGATGGTGCTGACCCGGCGGTGGGCGAGACCGTTGGCGCCGCTGTTCATCGGGATCGCCAACATCGGGCAGGCCGCGCCCGCACTCGGGGTGCTCGTGCTGTTCTTCCTGTGGAGCGAGTGGGAAGGGTTGTGGGCGGCGGCCCTGCCGATCGCCTTCTACTCGTTGCTACCGGTGCTGCGCAACACGATCGTCGGTATCGACTCGGTCGATCCGGCACTGGTGGACGCGGGCAGGGGTATCGGCATGTCGTCGACGGGTGTGCTGCTGCGCATCGAGGTTCCGCTCGCGGTGCCGATGATCCTGGCCGGGCTGCGGACGGCACTCGTGCTCGCCGTCGGCACGGCGACCCTGGCGTTCTTCGTCAACGGCGGCGGGCTCGGCGAGCTGATCGACACCGGGTACAAGCTGAACCGCGTGCCCGTCCTCGTCGTCGGCGCGGTGCTCGCCGTCGGGCTCGCGCTGATCGTGGACTGGCTGGGTGCGGTGCTCGAGGAGTTCCTCGGACCGAGGGGGCTGTCATGAAGCGCGCGGCGAGCGCACTCGCCGGGGCGGTACTGCTGCTGGTCACCAGCGCGTGCGGCCTCAACGTCAACGCCGCGCTGCCGTTCTCCGTCGGTCCCGGTTCCATCAAACCGGTTCCGCAGTTGGAGGGCGTCGAGGTGACGGTGGGCTCGAAGGACTTCACCGAGCAGGTCATCCTCGGCTACATCGCCGAGCTGGCGCTGGAGGCCGCGGGCGCCGACGCCATCGACCTGACCAACATCAACGGCTCCAACAGCGCCCGCTACGCGCTGCTGGACGGCCAGATCGACCTGCAGTGGGAGTACACCGGCACCGGCTGGCTCTCCTACCTCGGTTACGACGAGCCGGTGCCGACCGAGCGCGGGCAGTACGAGGCGGTGCGCAAGGCCGACCTTGAGCGAAACGGGATCGTGTGGTTGCCGTACTCGCGGGTGAACAACACCTATGCCTTCGCGACCACCGAGGAGTTCGCACGCGAACACGAGCTGCGCACCACCACGGACATGACCGAGTTCCTGAAGCAGCACCCGGAGGAGGCCGTGTTCTGCGTGGAGACCGAGTTCGCCAGCAGGCCGGACGGGATGCCAGGCGTGCGCAAGACCTACGGCTTTCCCGTCACAACCACCAAGACGTTCGGCACCGGGGCGATCTATGCCGCTGTGGACAACGGGACGTGCAACTTCGGCGAGGTGTTCACCACCGACGGCCGCATCGCTGGGTTGAACCTGCGGGTGCTCGCCGACGACAAGCGGTTCTTCCCGCAGTACAACGCCTCGGTCACGCTGCGCGCGGAGTTTATCGCCGAGCATCCGCGCATCGCCGACGTGCTGGCGCCGGTCTCGGCCGCGTTGAACAACGAGGAGATCATCGAGCTGAACAAGCAGGTCGATGTCGACGGAAGGGACCCGGCGAAGGTGGCGAGGGACTGGATGGTGGGCAAGGGCTTCATCACCACCTCCGGTGCCGGCTGAGCACGGCGAGCGGCGGCCTCCTCAGACACCGAGGCGATGAAGCAGCTGCTCCTCGATCCTCTCCAACTCCGAGGCAACCGCCTTGTGAGCGGCCCTCCTGCGGGTCGCGGGCATCCGCTCCGCTGCCCGTACGGACGCCGTGAGCTGTTCAAGGGTCCCGCCGGAGCGCTCGGCGAACGCGAGATCGTCTTCACTGGCTTGCGGTGACCGCCGCAGCGCGCTGAGCCCTTCGGCGGCGCCCGCGAGTCGGGCGAGCAGCGCACCGCCTCGGCCGGAGAATTCCGACAGCCGCTCGACCCCGACCCCCATGCGTCGTGCCTGGTAGCGGTCGTAGGCCTCCCTCGCGGCGCCGGCGGCCTTCAGCGCGGCAGGCGCAAGTACCGGCACGGCGGCAGGCAGTACGACCTTGGCGACGCGCACCGCGTTGCGGGCCTTCCTCGGCGTGAGCCCCGGCTCCTGCTCGGCTTTGCCTGACCGGTGTGATCTGCGCCCCATCGCGACCGCCCTCCTCACGCTGCGTGTGACTGCCGCCAACTTACTTGGCGCCTCCGAAGCGGGCACATCGGCAACGTGTCGGTGCTTTCTCATACAGTGAATACATGGCTGATGAGGTGTTGCTCGACGCGGGAGTCGTCACGTGCTGCCGCAGGCGAGTGCACCTCGACCATGACCCGACCATGCGTGACGCGCGGCTCGCGCCGCCCGATCCGGCCGCCGAGCAGCGCATCGCCGACGCTTGGGCACACCGGGTGGAGATCGCGCAACGGCTGCGGGAAAGCACCCCGGGCAGTTGGGCTGTCGTGCCAAGGGAGCTTCCCCACAGCGAACGGGTCGAACTGACTCTGTCCGCCTTGCGGGAGGGTGTGAGCTACCTGTGGGGCGGGTTGTTGCCTCCCGACCGCGCCGGAGGCAGGTGGGGTGGCGCCGAGTTGCTGGTGCGCACGCCGAACGGCTACGTGCCGGTGCTTGTGGTGCGTCACCGCATCACCGATCCCGGCGACGGCGCGCGCACCGCCGAGCTGCCGGACCTGGACCCGGAGCGCGCCGCGGTCGACCCCGCGCGCAAGGTGCGTTCCCAGCCACGTGACCAGCTTCGGCTGGCGCACGTGCGGCGGCTGCTGGAGGCGGCGGGGGTGGCCGAGCCGCAGCGGGCCATCGGCGGTGTCATCGGGCTCGATGCCGACGTGGTGCTGTGGCACGACCTCGACGCGACCACCTGGCCGGGCGGGCGCACGGCACTGACCGAGTACGACGAGCGTTTCATCGACCGTCTCGCTGTGGCACGGGCGGCCGCGACCAGGCGGGAGTCACTCACCGAGCCGTCACGGGTGCTGGAGTGCAGGCGCTGCCAGTGGTGGCCGGTGTGCGAATCGCAGCTCACCCAGACCCGTGACGTCAGCCTCGTCGTTCGTGGGGAGGACGCGGTTGAGTTGCGCAACGCGGGCGTCTCAACGGTGGACAAGCTGGCGGCGCTGAATCCGGCGGAGGAGTCACCGATCCAGTGGACCGGCACGAGCTTCACCGACGCGGTCGCGCTGGCGCGCGCGTGGCTCGCCGATCTCACCGTCGTGCGCAAGGTCAGCGAGGTGACCGTGCCGAGGGCCGACGTCGAGGTCGACATCGACATGGAGAGTTTCGGTGACTCCGGCGCCTACCTGTGGGGTTGCCTGCTCAGCGGCGCCGACATCGGTGTGCGGCCCGGCTACCGCGCCTTCGCCACGTGGGACCCGCTGCCGACCCCGGACGAGGGGCGTTCGTTCGCCCGGTTCTGGGCGTGGCTTTCCGACGTGCGGGCAAGGACCGCGGCCGAAGGACTGACCTTCCGGGCGTACTGCTACAACGCGCTTGCCGAGAATCGCTGGCTGTTCTCCTCCATCGAGCGGTTCGGCGACATGGACGGCGTTCCCACGCGGGAGGAGATGCGTGAGTTCGTGGAGTCCGACGAGTGGGTTGACCTCTTTCGTAGCGTCACCGACCAGTTCCTGTGCTCGCACGGCAAGGGACTGAAGGTCGTCGCGCCCGCGGCGGGTTTTCGGTGGCGCGACCCGGAGGCCAGCGGTGAGGCGTCGATGCGGTGGTATCGCGACGCGGTCGGCATGGACGGCGCCGAACCCGACCTCGGCCAGCGGGAACGGTTGCTGCGCTACAACGAGGACGACGTGCTGGCCACCCGAGCACTGAGGGAGTGGATCAGCGGCGAGGCCGGGCACGCCGTCCCGTACATGGGAGACCTGTAGCGCGAATCAGGACCGGCTCGGTCGACCGAGCCGGGTCCGTTCTGGCTCGGTCGGTTCGAGCCAGACGAACTCCTGTGCGGTGCCCGTCAGCGTCGCCACCATGTCGTCGCGGAGCCCCGACAACTGCCTCGCCATGGCAGGTGGAAGTCGAAGTGCAGCAGCGGCGACGGAGGTCTCGTTGGGAGTGAGCCGCTGCGCGACCACCAGGTCCGCCTGGGCCAGCATGGGACCGTGGGGCGGGATCAACTGACGCAGCACGGTCAGCTGTGTTCGCCATGGTGCCGGTGTCTCGTTCGCGGGCGGGTGGGGTGCGTCGTGCAGCCGCAGCACCGGCCTGCTCGCCGAGGCAGTCACGTCGGCGGCCATGTCGGCGGCGAGCACTACGACACGGTCGGCGCGGCCTGTCGCTGCCCTCCCGAGGTCGGCCCAACCGTCTGGCTCGACCGATGAGACCACCACCCGAGCACCCAGCCTCAGCGCGCGAAACGCGACCAGCTTCGCCACCCACGCGCCGCCGATGAGGCAGGCCGTTATCGGTACCGGCTGGAACAGGCTGAGCGCCGCCGGCAGTCCTGATTGGTTGCGGCCCAACCGGAAGCCGAACGAGGCGCCGGTGAGTTGCAGCTGATCCAACGCGTGGTCCGGGGCGTAGTGGGTGCCGATCCGCAGTCGCGGGATCGCCCGGTGCCTGCGGACTCGCCAGTCGCGATGGCCGCGATCGGACGCCGGCGGGCTCTGGGTAGGGCCAGCGCCGCCGGGTGCGCTGGGTGGAGCGCCTGCGGGGGCGGCTACCGCCAGCGCCTGTGGCCGCACCACCTCCGCGGTTGTCGCCGAGGCGTAGCCGTATCCCGCTTCCGTTCCTGCCTCGGGCTGGGCGGCCGGTCCGGCCTGCTGTCGCTGCTGTGACGGGGGCGGTTGCGGCGCGCCGAGTACGGCCGGTTGCGCCGGTGCGGGAGTGGGCGGCTGCGGTTGCTGCTGCTGTTGCGGTGGGGGCGGCGGCGCGACCGCCGCGGTTGGCTGCTGTGGTTGCGGTGTGGCGGGATAGGGCTGCACACGCTGCTGCTGATGCTGCCAGTTCACCGGGCACCTCCTCCGCTTGGCGCTGAGGCGTAGACGGCCGGGGCGTGCTGGCCGTCCAACCTGGTCAGTTGAGCACCGGTCCAGCCGACTATACGTTCCGCGTTGGCACACAGCGCCTGGTAGTGGTCGCGTGCGGCGGCCAGCCGTACCAGGCAGCGAAGCGTGGTGCCGTGGAAGGACGGTTCGATCAGGAACGAGATGCTGATCAGCGCCGCCGGCAGTTCCAGCAGTGTGGCGAACAGCCGTACGTTGCGTTCCGGGTCCGGCCATGTCCGTAGCCAGTAGCAGCCGTGTGCCAGGCGTGTGGAGTGCCAGCAGTCCCAGTCCTCGCGGACCTGGGTGAGCTGGTTCGGCAGCAGGTCGCAGGAGCGGACGAGCGCATCGGTCAGTTCGTCGGCACGCAATGGCCTCGCCCGCAGGTCGTGCTTGTGCAGCAGCCGCTCGACCCGGTGCGTGAGTTCAGCGAGCACCACGGGGACGTCCACCTGGCTGCTGGGCTGGTCGATCACGGACTGGGCGACCGCGTTGGCGTCCAGCCGGACCGCGACCCACATCGCGTTGTCGCGCGCGGCGGTTCTGTGGGAAACGACCTGGATCACCACGCCTGCCTGTTCCGCTTCGTCGGCGATGGCCGCGAGCGGAGCCAGTGGCACCGGTGGCATCGGTCCGTCCTCGGTCAGGGCGATCTCCAGCACAGCGAACCAGCCCGCGCCGTCGCTTCCCATACCCAGCTCGCCGTCGCCAGAGTCGTCGATGTCCTCGATAACCAGCTCGGGCGTGAGTTCGCACAGCGCCGCGACCCGCGGGTCACCCGCCTGCGACCCCGACCTTCCCGCGCGCAGCTTGTAGCGCAGCCACAGTCCGAGGCTTTCGCTCCACCATCGACCGTTTGACCGGCCGAACATCGCGACGACGGCGAGCAGGCCGAGCGTCCCGCCAAGCAGCATGGCCCACAGTTCCTGGAGTACCACGAAGAAGACGGTGCCGAGGACTACTTCGAGTGCCAGCAGGCGTACCACACTGACCACGCCGAGCCGCCCTGGTTCCCGTCTCGGCTTGAACCACTGGCCTTGGGTGGTACGGGGACGTTGTTCTGCCGTCTGCGCGTCGGGCGGGTAGCCGTTCCCGCCGGATCGCGGCGGTCGGGTCGTCATCGAAGGCGAGGCGCTAACCACGTGCCAACGATAGCTCCGAGTGTCCGCGTGGCTGGTGTCAAAACCGCACCTCTTTGATCAAGTCCTGTTTTGCCCGTACTAGTTCGCTTCTTGCCGAATGTCGAGCCGCGCCACCAGTGCCTCACCCCTGCCACGGCATGGGGCGGTTGTCGGCGGGATCGCAGCCGCTTGCGCCAGTCTGCACGCTGTGACTTCTCCGGACCAGACTTCGCGTGTGGGAACCGTATGACCAATGTGACCATCCAAAGCCGAGTCGCCAGCGAAGGACGATCGGGGATGGAGTGGGTCGGACGGTGAAGCTGAACAGATCGGCGGGCGTACTGGTGTCGGCCCTGTTGTTGTGCTCGCTCGGGACACCGGTTGCCCTCGGGCAGCCGGCAGAGCCGGGTTCGCGGTACGCGCCCACGATGCTCGTGCTCGACGCGTCGGGCTCGATGGCCGAGGCTGACGCGGCTGGGGTTGTGAAGATGGACGCGGCCAAGCAAGCCGTGCATGCGGTGGTGGATGCGGCACCGGCCGGTTCCCGGGTTGGGCTCGCCGTATACGGCACGGCCACGGGCAACTCCGAAGCCGAGCGCACCAAGGGGTGCCAGGACGTGCTCGTCCTGCGTGAGCCGGAACCGATCGACAAGTCGGTGATGGCCGATGCGGTGGACGGGTTGACGCCACGCGGGTACACGCCGATCGGCAAGGCCCTGCGGGTGGCCGCCGAGCGATTGCCCGAGCAGGGGCCGCGCGCGATCGTGTTGGTCTCCGATGGGGAGGACACCTGCGCACCGCCGCAGCCCTGCGAAGTCGTCAAGGAACTGACCGCTGAAGGCATCGACCTGGTCGTGCACACGGTTGGGTTCGCCGTGGAACAGCAGGCTCGCTCCCAGTTGACGTGTGTGGCGCACACCACAGGTGGAACCTATACCGACGCTCCGGACGCGAGGACGTTGGAAGAGGTCCTGCCGAGGGTGACGGCGACCGCGCTTCGCAACTACGAGCCCGCGGGCGTGCCCATAGCGGGCTCGCACGCGTACGACTCCGCGCCGGTGGCAGGGCCAGGCCAGTACCTCGACACGATCGGGCAGCGGGAACGGCGGTTCTACGCGGTGGACGTGCCGGAAGGTGCCACGGCCTACTTCAGTGCCACGGTGTCGTTTCCCCGGCTGCGGGGCATCTCGGTGACCGAGGACTTCAGCTCGTTGCGGCTTCGCACCTACGGCACCGACGGCGAGGACTGTTACGAGTTCGAGACCGAGCAGGCGACCCGGTCAAGCGACGGTGTCGCCCTGACGGTGGCGACGACGTGGCGGGGTGCCGCCGAACCGGAGACCGGAAGCGAGCGGGGCGATCGCTGCAAGGGCGGTGGGCGTTATTACTTCGCCGTCGAGTGGTCCCGGGTGGCCTCGGGTGTCCCCGAGCGCCTGCCAATGGAACTGCTCGTCGGCGTGGAGCCCGCGGCGGCCGACACCGGTCCCACCGCGGTGCGACCGAAGGTGGAGTTCGTCGAGCCTTCCGGTCGCAGCGTTCCGGTGACCGGAGGTGGCTCGTTCAACGTCGCTGGTGTCCTAGCCGGGTCAGGAAGTTACACCGACACGGTGCAACGTGGCGAGTTCCTGTTCTACCGCGTCAAGCTCGACTGGGGGCAGGGCCTGGCCTACCGGGTGCGGTTCGGGCAGACACCGGGCCGGGGCTTGCCGAACCTGTCCAACATCTCCACGACGCTGTACGCACCGTCGCGCGAGCAGATCGACTGGGACGGCACCGCCTACACCGGCTCTGCCAACGCGCTGCCGACGCATGATCCTTCGATCGCCACGGTCCCTGTGCGGTACAACAACCGCACCGCCGACACGCGCAGCGCGCGCAGCCAGAGCGTCGCGGGTTGGTACTACATCGCGGTCAAGGTCAGCCCACCGCACGAGGACGACGGCACCGCGCATCCGGTGCCTGTCCACATCGAGCTGACAGTCGGCGGCGATCCGGAGCAAGGGCCCCGCTACAAATCAGACTCGCCGGACTCGGGTGGCGTCGGCCCGTTCGGCCACGGCGGCACACGGCTCGGCGGTGACGCCGGCAAGGCACGAGCTGGTGTGCTGACCAGCAGCCCGGCTCAGACTTCACCGTCGATGCTGGGTTGGGTCGTCGCAGGCGGGCTGGTGGGGGCCGCTGCCGCCGGGGCGGGGCTGTTCTTCCTACTGCGCCGCCGTGGCCGGCCGTCCGTACGCAGACAGCGGCTCCCGTAGTCGAACAGTAGCTTCCCCTCACCTCGCGGTTGTCGAGTGGATGAGCTGCGGGTTTGGGGTAAGGCAGACCACGCGCCGTGCTCTGTCTTCGTCAGCGAAGTCGGAAAGACTCAATCAAAGTGTGAACGTGGCAGGAGGGGGAGTACGGGATGAGCGAATACTCATGGTCAAGAAGCGAGACTGTTGCGACGTCTGCGGCGGAGCCGATGGCTGGGTTCTGGACACCGTTGTCGACCACGATTCCGGCCTGATCACTTCCGCCGAACGACCTTGCCAGGCGTGCGCGCAGCGCAGGTCGCAGGAGCTGGCGGTACCGCAGTTGGGCAGGCCGCGGACGCATTCCGCGAAACAGCGCGGCAGGAGCCGACGCAGGCTGTCGAAGCTCGCCGCCGGGTTGCAGCGCAGGCGTACTGACTCCGCCACGCCGGTCGCGAAGGACCACAAGCGACACGCGGCGTAACGAACGACGAGAAACCTACCCGCGGCTTGCCTTCGGATCGCTGCCGCTGCGGTGATGCCTCAGGTGCGCGCCAGTTCTAGAAGACTGCTCCTGGTAGCTGCCCGCCCGCCCCTCGGTAGGCGGGCGGGCAGCTACCACTTGGCGTGGCACGGAAGCTTTTGGACACTGCCTTTGCGTTCCTTGTGCCAATACGCTGCCCGGCCCTCGAGCCGGGCTTCTTTTGCGTAACAGTCCACTTCGCGCTGTGGTGACACCCCGTCGGTGCCCACCAACCATTCCTGGCGGCAAGTGAGCAATACCGTTTTGCCCGCACCATCGCCAACTGGCCAACGGTGCGGGCACACCCGAGCGACAGCTACCGAACGAACTCGCTGCCGATAGCCGTCGCTTGTCGACCGTCCGTCAGTGCCTGCCCTCGATGGCGGAAACCTGTTCCGGGCGGTACTTCGATTCCTTCGTGGCCGACGAGACCACCGGCCCACCGGGTGTACGCACCTCCCAGGTCGGCTTCGTCACCGCCGGACCCGTGTGCTCGCCCTGCACGACGGAGCGAGTCGTCCGGTCCGCGTACGCCTGCGGCCGAGCCTGGCGGTCGTGTTCTTCCGCCGCGGCAGCAGAGGCGCCACGCAGTTCGACGGGGACGTCGCCGGCAGGCTCCGCGGTTTCGACCCGTACAGGCCCGACCCTGCCCTCGAACACCGGCGAGGTGCCCTCGGCCACGCCCGTCTCGAACTCGGAGAGCTTTCGGTAGGACTTGCCGCGGCGTTGCGAGGTGCTGGGTGGCCGCACGCCTTCGGTTGACTGTTGCACTCGCGGATTCGCCAGCAGCGGGGGTACGGCACCAGGAGTGGTGCGGCTTGTCGCCGCCGCGGCTGCCGCATCGGTGCTGATCGCTTTGCTACGCCTGCGGTTGGCGACACGATTGTCCAGCACGGACGGTGTGGCGGGTGGCGGGGGGCGGAAGGCTTCTGGAATCTCAGGGTGCTGCACCGGCAGCGTCGGCGCGGCCGGTTCCTTGGCGCGATGCGCGGGTGTGCTGCCGGGCGGCGGGACGGGTGGAGTGGAACCAGCCAGCCCCGGTGTCGATGATCCGATGATCTTGCCTTGCTGCCGCTGCTGCGGTGGTTTGCCCGGAGGGGTGGTCGAGGGCGGTGGCGGGATCGTGCCCGGCGGGTAGCCGCCGTTACCCGGCATGGCGGGTATCCCGGGAGCTTGGCCGGGCGCGGCAGGTGGCGTCGCCGGGGCTCCCGGACCGCCAGGGGGCAGAACGGGGACTTTGGACGGTGTGCCAGGACCCAGACCCAGGCCGGGGGCGGTGCGCAGCGACCCCGGCGTTCTGGGCGCACCTGGGCCGAGTACCGGGGCCAACGGCACGCCAAACATGCCAGACCCACCCGCGCCCACTGGCGGCACCTGCGGGGGTGACGGTGGCACCGGTGCGTTCGGCACCGCTGGAGCGTTCGGTGCCGGGGGCGCCGTCGGTGCGCCCGGTGGTGAGCTCCCACCACCGGGAGTCGCGGGAGTGTCGCCGCTGAAGGCCGGTGCGTTCTGGGCGAATGTTCCTGGCGCGCCCGGAGCGCCCGGGGCGCCCGGGGCACCCGGGGCTCCGGGAGAGGCCGGAGGGAGCGGACCACCGTTCGCGCTGGGATGCAACACCGCGTTGAGCGGGTCGAGCATCTTCGCCCGACCCATCTGGAGCTTCTGGATTACCGGCGCGTAGGCGTTCGCGGTCTCGCTGGCCAGTTCGCGGGCCTTCTGGTTGTACTCGTCTTTCGTCCTGCCCACTTCGGTGAGATTGTCGAGCGTCTTGTAGTACTCGATCATCATCTTGCGCTGGTCGCCCTTCAGTCCCCTCATGGGGCCCGTGGCCAGGTGGGCTTCCGCGGATTCACCCAGCTCCCGGTGATACTCCGCCCACAGGTCGCGCATCTTGGACTGTGCGATTGTCATCTCGGCGGACAGGTTGTAAAGCGCCTCGGCGTTGGCCTCCGCCGCCTCACTCCAGACCTGCGCGTATGCCATTGTCTCACCGACCTGTCGCAGGAAGGCGTCCTTGGCCTCCGGTGACTCCCACTTGGCTTCCAGGTCGAGGGTCTGGTTGTAGAGCTCGTTCTTGACGTAGAACAGCATCGAGGCGATGTTCGACCACACACCGGCTCGTTCCAATGTGGTGCCCGGCTGCTCGCCCATGATCTGCATCTTGACCTGGTCGATCGTGATGCCGTCGGCGGCGTCGGATTTCGGATCGGGAGTCTCCGGAGGTGGGCCGGACTGGGGCTTCTTGCCGGTCTCTGCCTCTTGCTGCCGTTCCCACTCCGTCGTGTAGTACATGACCGCTGACGGCACGTACGGGACGTAGCCACCACCGTGCGACAGTTGGCGCAGGTAGGAGATGCCGTAGCCGAAGTAGAGATCGGATTCGCCCACGGTGGCTCACAGCCCCGTGCGCATGGTGGCGCGCTGCAACGCGTCGTCGGTCTGCCGCATCCAGTCGTCGGTCGTCACCGCGGGCGGTTGCCGGGGGATGTAGCGCTCGTCGGTGCGCTCCGTCGTCACCTTGCCGTCCTCGTCCTTCTTCTCCGTGAGGGTGTAGTACTCACGGCTTTCGGTGCCGTCCTCGTGTTTCGTGGTCACGATGTGGCGGGTCGTGGTGGTCTCGTTGCCGTTGGCGTCCACGGCCGTGGTCGTCACCTGCGAGTGAGTCGTGCCGCCCCTGATTACTTCCGTTGACTCCTTGGTGGTGGTGCTGACCTTCTCGCCTTCGTCGTCGTAGCTGGTGGTCACCGAGTCGCCGTTGAGATCCGTCGTGACCTCGTAGACGGTGTTGCCCTTCTTGTCGTAGCCCACCTCAGTTGTGCCACCAGGATGGTGCGTGACCTTCCGCGTTCCCCCGCTGGCCGTCCGGTACTCGTAGATCGTCACCGGGCCGTAGCTCTTCGTCGAGATGAGCACGTCGTCGTTCGGGTTGATGTCAGCCGCGCCGCTTTCCGACATCGCTTGCTCGATGGTCTTGCCTTCGGCGAGATACTGCGGAAGGTTCGCGGGTTTGTCGGCCCCCGGCACCGCGAAGGCCCAGTTCACCGCGTCCAGCGTCGCACCGCTGGCGTTGTCGGTGTTCTCGTACAGGTCGGCGAGGATGTGCGCGCACGAGGGGATGGCCGTCAGGTTCTGCCGCAGGTCCTGGATGAACGCCACTATCTCGCTCGCGTTGCGCGAGGTGAGCTGGTCGCAGTAGGAGCCTTCCGGGAAGCCGCCCGTGCTCAGTGAGACGTCCTTGCCGCCACCGTTCACGAGCATAACCGGGCCCATCATGTCGTCCTGCAGGTTGGTCCCGATCGCCGCGACATTGGTGGCATAACCCCGAAACGTGCTGGAATCCGCGTCGATCACGGCGTTGCCATCGTAGGTCCATGCCGCCGCGACAGGTCCCGAGTAGGGTGGCTCCCCCATGGCTTCCTCCGTCTGCACTGTGGACGTGTTCGACTGGACAGTTCGAGTGGACAGTTCGATGGACCAAGCCCCGGAAGGCAGCGGCGACGCTGCCCGCGTCATCCAGCTAACCACCACGGGTCAACCCCCCGGCTTGGTCGAACCTGCTTCACTCCTGTTGAGGTAGATGCGCGAACTGCACGAGCAGTTCCCCCTGGGAACGGGTAATGAGCCAGCCCCGGCCCGTCGGGAGCGGTCCCGGCCTCCGGTTGCCGATGAGCGGCCCCTCCTCACGGTTGCCGGACATCAGGATTCCCGGTGAGGCCAGATCGCGGATGCGCGAGACCACCGGATCGAACAACGCGCGGCCCGCGCCACCTGAGCGCCGGGTCACCACAAGGTGCAGGCCGATGTCGCGGCCTTGCGTCATGAACTCAAGCAGCGGTGCCAGCGGGTTGCTGTGCGAGTTCGGGGCCACCAGGTCGAGGTCGTCGACGAGGATGAACAGTTCCGGGCCACTCCACCAACTGCGGTTACGCAGTTGCTCGGGAGTGATGTCGCCTCCTGGCAGGCGTTTGGTCATCGCGTCGATCGTGACGTGGACCATCTCCTGCACGGTTTTCGTCGCCGTCGCGTATCCGATGAGGTACTCGTCGGGAATCAGCCCCAGCAGGCTGCGCCGGAAATCCACGACCGCGATCTGGGCCTGCTCCGGCGTGTAGCGCCCCATGATGCCGGTGGCGAGCGCGCGCAGGAAGTTGCTCTTGCCCGACTCCACATCGCCGAACAGCAGCAGATGAGGTTCCGCCTCGAAGTCGAGGTAGACGGGCTGCAGGTCGGTTTCGGCGATGCCGACCGGGATACCGGGGCCCTCGTCGGCGGGAGGAAGCTCGGAGTACGGCAGGTCGGTCGGCAGCAGCCGCACGCGTTGCGCGGCAGGACCGGTCCATCCGGCGTTGATCGAGTCGATCAACTGCTTGATGCCTTCCGAGAGCTCGGCATCGGTGCAGCGGCCGTCCACTCGCGGCACGCCGGCCAGGAACTGCGCGCCGTCCGGCGAAAGACCCCTGCCGGGTGCCTGCTCCGGCACGGCCGCCGCCTGCCGCCTGCCGAACACCGAGTCCACCGGATCACCGAGCCGCAGCTCCAGCTTGCTGCCGAACATGTCTCGCACGTTCATGCGCAGGTCCATCCACCGGTTCGCGGCCGCTATGACGTGCACGCCGAAGCCGAGGCCGCGGTTGACCAGTTCGGTGACGGTTGGCTCCAGTTGCTCGTACTCGGTACGCAGCGTGGCCCAACCGTCCACGACGAGGAACACGTCGCCGAAGTTGTCCTCCGGAAACTTGCCCTCCCGCAGCAGCTTGCGGTAGGTGGCCATGCTGTCGATTCCGTGCTCGGAGAACCGTTGCTCGCGTTCCAGCAGCAGGTTGTACGCCTCGGCGACGCTGCGCCGCACCTCGGTGGTGTCGCGCCGGGTCGAAACGCCACTGACATGGGCAAGTCCCCGCATCGAGGCCAGCCCGCCGCCACCGAAATCCAGGCAGAAGAACTGCACCTCGGCCGGGGTGTGGGTGAGCGCGAGGCTGCCCATGATCGTGCGGATCACCGTGCTCTTGCCGCTGTGCGGACCGCCGACGACGACCAGGTTCCCGCCCGCGCCGGACAGCTCAAGCCAGCACACGTCCCTACGCTGTTCGGCAGGCCGGTCGATGACACCCGCGGCCGCGGTCAGCGCCCCCCACAGGTTCGGGTCCTCGGTCGTCAGGCCGCGCTCGGAATCGGTCCGCAGCGCCGTCAGCAGTTGGTCCAGGGTCGGCGGCTCGGCCAGCGGGGGCAGCCACACCTGGTGTGCGGGCCTGCCGTTGCCCTCCATCCGCTCCACCAGCACGTCGAGCAGGGTCTCGCCAGCCTCGGCTTCGTCGTCGCGGCTCTGGGTCGGTTCGAGCTGTTCGGTGGTGCGGGGCCGCAGGTAGCGCGTCGAGTACTCCTGTACCGGGTCGATGTGCCTGCCCTGGTCGTCGGTGCGTACCGCGCTGGCGCCGCGCCGGTGGACGCCGGACACGTACGCCGCCCGGAACCTGACGAGATCCTCGGTTCCCGCGCGCAGAAAGCCGTTACCGGGCGCGCGGGGCAACTGGAAGGCGTCGGGGGCGCCGATCGCGGCCCTGCTCTCCATGGCGGAGAACGTCCGCAAACCGATCCGGTACGACAGGTGTGAATCCAGGCCGCGGAGCCTGCCCTCCTCCAGCCGTTGCGACGCCAGCAGCAGATGCACGCCCAGTGAGCGGCCCACCCGCCCGATCTGGACGAACATGTCGATGAAGTCGGGCCGAGCGGTGAGCAGTTCGGAGAACTCGTCAACGATCACCAGTAGCGCGGGTAGCGGTTCCAGCGGCGCGCCCGCGGTGCGGGCCTTTTCGTAGTCACGTTGGGAGCCGTAGTTGCCCGCCTTTCGCAACAGTTCCTGGCGACGCAGCAGCTCACCCTGGATGGCGTCGAGCATGCGGTCCACCAGGTGCAGCTCGTCGGCAAGGTTGGTGATCACCGCGCTGGTGTGCGGGATCCGGTCGAGCTTGGTGAAGGTGGCGCCGCCCTTGAAGTCCACCAGCACGAAGTTGAGGATCTCCGAGTCGTGCCTGATGGCGAGTGCCAGCACCAGGGTGCGCAGCAGCTCCGACTTTCCGGAACCGGTCGCGCCGACGAGCAGGCCGTGTGGCCCCATGCCGTCCTGTGCCGACTCCTTCAGGTCGAGTTCCATCGGCCTGCCGTCGGCGGTCACCCCGATCGGCACCCGCAACCGGTCCCGATTCGACCGCCTCGCCCAGCTTTCGGAGAGGTCGAACTCGTACGGGTCGCCGAGTCCGAGCAGGTCGGTCAGCTCCAGCGAAGTGGCCAGCGGTTGTTCCGCGGTGGTGGCCGAGGACAGCCGCAGCGGGGCGAGCGTGCGCGCGAGGCCGAGCATTCCGGCCGGGTCGAGCGAGTCGGCCTTGCCGACGGTGCTCTCTCCGTCCATCGTCCTGCTCCGCAGGGTCCCGTCGGCGGCGATGTCCAGCACGAGTGTCGTGGCGTCCAGCAGTCTTGGTGGTGTGCCGGACAGGTCGATCAGCGTGGTTCCCTCGACGCCGCCCTCGATCATGAGGTGTTCCGAGCCCGCCGTGTCACCCCCGTCGAGGACCACGACGACGTGTGTGGAACCGTCCGCGGGCGGGGTGGCGGGGTTGAACCTCGGCCGGTTGGCGAGCACGTCGTCGAGCATCGCCTCGATCGCGGTGATGCTGGGCGCGACGAGGCGGATGGGGCCCACCGCATCGTGCTTGTCGGGATGCAGCGCGTGCGGAATCCATTTCGCCCAGTCCCATGCCTGCCGATCCCTCGGGCCCACGCAGAACGCGGCCAGCACGTCGCCAGGAGCGTGGAAGGTGCCGAGTTGGGCGAGCATCGCCCTGGCGAGCCCGCGCCCCCGTTCGGTGTCGCCGGTGACATAGATGCGGGAGAACCCGCGAAGCGCCACCGCCACGGGCAGGTCGGGCACCGTGGAGTAGGTCGTCACGAACTTGCGCAACGCCATCGCGCAAAGCGGTTCCAGCTCGTCGACCGGTTTGGTCTCCGGCGGCACCAGCGGCGTTGCGAGTTCCTGGCTACCAAGTCCGATTCGGATGATCGTGAAGTCCCAGTCGCCCGGCCTGCGTTCCCACACTCGCGCGCTCTGCGCCGTTGACCAGAGGCGGTCGGGGTCGGGGTGGCGGTAGAACATGGCCTGACGCTGGCGCGAGATGGTGTCTCGAACCTGTGCGCGTAGCTGGCTCAGCTTGCGCATGTACTGCCGCCGGTTCTGGATCATCTCCTGCTTGCCAGGCCCCTGTCCGGCCTGGCTCATGATCTGGAACAGGATCATCCCGAGAACCGCGGCACCGTAAAGGCCGCCCGCTACGTACATGATCGGCCCCGGCGACCGCGCACCGATCAGCAGTCCCATACCGGCGGTGCCCGCCAGCATCGGCAGGATCATCAGGACCCTTGTCCAGTTCTTTCCGGTGACGGGCGGGTTCTCAGGTGGCGGGTCCAAAACCACTTCACCGGAAGGCAGTTCGGGCGCGGGCCTACGTATGGGCCGCTTGACTATGATCGTTGCCAAGGCCGAACCTCCCGAGAGCGGTTTATCGTGACCCACTGCCGTGGTGCACATTGTTACTCTGCCAGTCGAGGCGGGGTTCCCAGTTGGAGGTGTGCGGCATGACGTCGGCGATGGGCCTGAAACTGGCCAAGGTGACGATCTCCACGCCGAAACGTGGTATCGATGTCGCCTTGCCCGAAGACGTCACGCTCGCGGAACTGCTTCCCTACATTCTGCGGCACGCCGGTGACGAAACCGCGGACGCCGGCGAGCGGCACGGAGGCTGGGCGCTGAGCCGTCCGACAGGTGAACGGCTGGACCCGAGGCAGACCCTTGGCGCGCAGGGCGTCCGCGACGGCGAGGTACTGCACCTCGTTGCCGGGCAGGTCGAATGGCCGGAGATCGAGTACGACGATCTGATGGAGACGATCGCCAGCGGTGCCCGGCGTTACGGCCGCAGCTGGGGGCGCGCGGCGACGCGGCGCTGCGGACTCGCCGTGGTCGTGGGGATTCTCGCCTTGGCGACGCTGGTCACGTTCCTGTTCCGGCCACCTTGGCTGGTGCCCGGTCTGGTACTGCTCGGCGCGGCGACCGTGCTGATGGCGGCGGGCGTCGTCGTCGCGCGGACGGTTCCCGACGCGCTGGCTGGCGCCGCGCTCGCAGGTCCCGGGCTGGTCTACGCCTTTCTCGGCGGGCTGGTGCTCACCGCGCCGGATCACGCGAACCTGTTCAGCATGGGGGCACCGAGGCTGCTGCTCGGTTCGATCTCGCTGCTGGTGTTCGGGATCGTGGGTTACGTGGGCATCGCGGCTGTCGGCCGGGTGTTCATGGCCGCGATCACCATCGGACTGCTCGGCACACTCGGCGCGTTGTTCGGCAACCCGCTCAGTCCGGACGGCGCGGCGGCACTCGTACTGACCGTCGGAATCGCGTTGTTGCCTGGCTACCCGATGCTCGCGGTGCGGCTCGGTCGGGTTCCGCTGCCCGAACTTCCGCAGCGCTCCGCGGAGCTGCTCGAGGACGACAAGCCTGTGCCGACGCCCGCCGTCTTCGCCGCCGCGGCCCGCGCCGACGAGGTCCTGTCGGGGTTGCTGCTCGGGCTGTCGGTCGCGAGTGTGTTCGCCTCGCTGTACCTGCTCGGACACGGCGGCGGCGCCTGGCTGATCATGCTTGGCCTGGTGGCCGTCGCGCTGTTGCTGAGGGCGCGCATCTTCCCTGTGCCCCGCCAGCGCATACCGTTGCTTGTCGGCGGAATGCTGGTTTCGGCGCTGCTTGCCTACTGGCTGGCCACCCGCGCCGACGACAACGCGGGTGTGGGTGTGTTCCTGCTCGGCATCGGCCTGCTCGCGATGCTGGTCGCCTACGCCGGGTTGGTATACAGCAGGAAGAACCCGTCTCCGCAACTGGGCCGGATCGCCGACATCGTCGACGTCGTGGCTATTCTTGCGCTCATTCCGTTCGCCGCGTACATCACCGGATTCTTCAGTTATGTGCAGGGCCTGATGGCTTCGATCGGTTGAGGGTGACAGGTGCCAACTCGTCGAGATCAGCTCCAGGCCTACCAGTTCATGATGCGTCGGGTCACCTCGGCGCTCATCGTGCACGAAACCGACCCCGAGTTGGCCCCACTGCGCAGGGGTGTGGGCGCGGTGTTCGCCGGTGTGATGATCGCCGTGCTCATCGCAGCCGGGTTCGGGGTGTACGGAGTGTTCACCGGCATCGGGGGCACGTCGTGGCGGGCAGAAGGCTCGGTGATCGTGGAGAAGGAGACCGGCGCCACCTACGTTTACCTCGGCGACAGCCTGCAGCCGGTACTCAACATCACCTCCGGGCGGCTGCTCGGCAACATGTCCAATCCGGAACCGCACCGCGTGTCGGCCGCCGATCTGGAAGGTATTCCGCGCAACCCGATGGTCGGCATTCCTGGCGCTCCCGCCTCGCTGCCATTGGCCGAGCAGGCGGTAGGAGCACCGTGGACGATGTGCTCGGTGCTCGCCGAGAACGCCGCGGGGGTGCCGACCCCGAGCACCGCGCTGCTGGTCGGTGGCGAAATGCCGGGAGGTTCTCCGCTACGAGATCGCGGCCTGCTTGTCCGTGACATCGAGACCGGCACCAACTATCTCATCTGGAACAACCGGCACTACCGCATTGCCGGGGACCGACCGGAAACTGTGCTGCGATCGGTGTTCGGGGCCGGACTGGAGATCCTCGACGCCGGTACGGCGTGGCTGAACGGGCTCCCCGCGGGTCAGGACATCGGACCGATCGACATCGAGGGCAGGGGTCGGCCGTCCTCGATAGCGGACGGCCTCGCGGTGGGCGACGTCGTCTACCACGCGGCCGGGGCCGGTCGGCAGCATTACCTGGTTCGGACCGACGGGCTGGCCCCGCTTACCGAACTCCAGGTCCGAATCCTGCGCGGCCAGTACTCGGTGACGCCGAAGGAGATCTCTCCTTCGCTCGCCAACGAGGCACCTGCCAGCGGCACGTTGGGCCCGGCGAGTGGCGACGCGGCACCACCGGAATCGCCGCCGGAGCTGGCGACGGTTCCGGGCGAGGGGCGGGTCGCGTTGTGTTCGCGCACCGACAGCGCACGCTCGGGACCGGTGATCTCGATCGGAGGCGACGTCTCCGTACTCGATGCCGGAGTTCAGACCGGTGCCGAGACACCGGCGGGCACCAAGCTGGCCGACCAGGTACTTGTGCCGCCCGGCGGTGTGGCCGTGGTGCGTGCCCTGCCGTCCGACGGTAGCGGTCCCGGCGCGCTGAGCGTCGTCACCGATCTGGGCATCCGGTTTCCGGTGCCCTCACCCGACATACTCACCGCTTTGGGATATTCGGAGACAATGGCGGTCGATATGCCAGCAACGCTGGTGCAACGCATCCCCTCCGGGCCCGCGTTGAATCCGGCGGCCGCGCTACGACCGGCGCCGCAGTCCCCGTAGCGAAACCCGTACCTGCTCTGTGATCCGAGCCGCAGTGCGTGCTGAGCTGCGGCGTCGCGTCCTCGATGAGGTGCTGTCCTGACTGCCGGATGCCAGCGCGCGCTCTTACGTTGAACGCGAGGCCAATCCACACGCGTATGGGGTGACAGCGTTGGCGGTAAATCTTGACCCTGATCAGGTGCAACGACTGGAGGGCGCTATCGGCGACGCCGGCGAGCGGGCCGCCGAACTCCTCAACCGAATCAGGGAATCCTATCTAAGCGTGGTCGGTCCTTCCTGGAAGGGCGGTGGCGCGAATGCGGCGCTGGAAAAGCAGGAACAGTTCTACAACGTCTGGTTGAGACTGCGCCGGATTCTCGTCGACTTGCAGGAGGGGGTGACCGGCAGTAGCCGGCTCATCCTGGAAACAGACGCGGACGACGAGCTGCAACTCGGTGCCGTCAATCCCGAGGCCGCAGCCGCGGCCGAGGGTTACGGCGGCGGCATGGCCGCCAAGAGCGGCCGTCTCTGAGTTCGGCAAGGTCCACCAGCAAAACCACGGCGGAAGGTCAACATGGTTTACAGGATTACGCAGGCCGTCCATGAGACCGGCGCGGACGCGGTCAACTACGCCGACCTGCTCCGGCAGCTGTTCGATGATCTCAAGGCCAAGGCGCAGAGCATCTGCGGCAGTGAGTGGGAGGGTGCAGCGTCCGCGGAGTTCATCAAGGCGGAACACAAGTGGGACCTCGAGGCCACCGCGCTCGGCGACGCGCATACCAAGGTCGGGCAGCTCACTCAGACGGCAGTTGAGAATGGGTTCAACGCTGACCACAGAGGAGCGGCGTTGTTCTCCACGTAGCGCATCGCGCGCCAGTTCGAAACAGGGGGTTTCGGAGCCGGTTCTGGAGCAGGGGCTCCAGAACCGGCTTTCTCACGGGCAGGAGTTGATTAGGAAAGGTCGAACCGTGTGCGAACGAGGATCACCGGCCTGGCGATGGTCGCGCCGACCGGTCGCCGAAGAGTTCGACGGGTGGTTCCGGCAGTTCGTCCTCTGGCCGGTCCTGCGGGAGTTCGGCGAGGCCGCTGCGCCACCCGCGCCTGCGACCGCGTGGCCCGAACACCACCGCGATGGTCACCACGGCGGCGAGTGCGGCAGCCGCGCCCGCCAGGCCGAAGGCGAGTTGGTCGCTGTCGGCCTGCGCTTGTGCCCTCGCACGTTCCTCCTTGCTCATGGTGGTTCGCGACATCGCCGGCAGTTCGGCGGGATCGCCCGACACGAGGTTCTCGACCACCGCTTGGTAGGGGTTCACCAACCCCTCTCCGTAGTTCGTGCTTCCCGCACCCTCAGGTGCGGGCGCTGCCGTGGCACGCAATCGCCGCACTATCTCGGCGGCGGGAGAGTCCGGGTGATACGAGCGGGCGAGTGCGACGGTGCCCGCCACGTAGCCGGTGGCGAACGCGCTACCGGACATTTCGCCGAGCCCTCGCTGCGGAAACGTCGTGAGCACCTCGTAGCCAGGTGCCACCAGATCGACGTGGTCCGGTCGGGACGCGTTGGTGATCAGCCCGTCGCGGCCGATCCCGCTGACCCCGAGTACCCCGTCGTATGCGGCGGGGTACGGCGTGAGGCCGAACGGTGTGGTGCTCGTCAGTTCGCCGGTCGCGGCCACCAGCACGACGTCGCTGTCCATGGCCCGCCGCACGGCCTGCCGCAGCGCGGTGCTGTCCTCGTAGGTGATCGTGGGAACCGCGATCACCGTCGCGCCCTGATCGGTGGCCCACTCGATCGCGGAGGCGAGCAGATCCGGCGCAACCGACTCCCCCGCGCCGGTGGGAAACCGGTCACCGACCACTTTGGCCGAAAGCAACCTGGCATCCGGCGCCACTCCGTGAAACCCGACCGAATCAGTGGAGCGCGCGGCCACGATCCCTGCCACACCCGTGCCGGTTCCGAGGCAGTCAGCGGCGCCGCTGGAATCGCTTCGCTGATCGGCGGGTGCGAGGTCAATGGAGTCGGTGACCCGGCCTGCGAGCTGCGGGTGGGTCGCGATCCCGGTGCTGACAACCGCTACACGCTGGCCCGCACCCGTGGACATCGGCCACGCCCGGTCGGGCGAGAGCAGTTGCTGTGCCCAGGGCACCGGCGTGATCTCCGCCCCTGGCTGAACACATTGCTGCTGCGCCGCGACCGGATTCGGCGCGGCCAACAGAGTGATGCCGCCGATCGTCGCGGCGAGCGTCAGACGCAAGAAGTTCTTCAGCGGCACGCGGCGATGCTAGCGGAACCGGCGGCACGCCTGGAAAGTCCAAGGCGCACGGTGCGCTGCCGGTTGCGTCGAGATGAGGAGTTGGGCCATGGAGTTTCGTGAGGAATCGGTCGACCCGGTGTTCCAGGACGTGCTGGACCAGATTCAGCAGATGGCCGAGTCGGTTCCGGACACCCAGCGCCGAATGATGGAACTGACCGGGGTGGCGTGGTCGGACGACCGCATGGTGAAGGTCGTCGTCGGTCCGCGCGGGCAACTTGTTGATCTCCAAATTGACCCACGGGTGTTTCGGCGCCCGGACGCGAGCGAGTTGCAGGCCAAGATCCTCGCGACGGCGCACGCGGCGGTAGCGGACGTCACCGAGCAGCTCAAGGAGATCATGGAGAGCCAGTTCCCACCCGAGATCGCCGAGATCAGGCAGAAGTACACCCCGGAGTGGGAGGACAACTTCGTCGATCTGCTGCGCAGTGACGCGGAAATCTTCGCCGAACGGAAGGAGCAACGATGACCGGCTTCATCGACGTCAACACGAGCCTGTCGGCGATCATGGCGATGGGAAGCCAGTTCAAGGTGCGTGCCGACGAGTTCTCCGCGCTGGCGAAGCCAACGCAGGACAAAATTATCGAGCTGATCCAGGACCTCGGCACCTACGGTGACGACAAGCCGGGAGACACCATGCGAATCCAGCACCCGAAGGCGGACGACATCAAGGCGATCTACGCCAACCATGCCGGACTGTCCGAATCGGCCGCGCAGATCGGGGAGAACATCAGGCACGTTATGGCTCTCTACGAGGCCGAGGCGCGCAAGAGCAAGGAGGACATGGACGGCGTGGAGATCTGAGCGGGCTCCCGCTTACCAGGTTTTCGTTCCGGTTCATCGCGATGTGAAGGGTGGGTGCGTTGGGTTCGAATCCGTTGGATGGCCCGATCGGCGCATTCGCTCGTCAGATGGAGGAGTTCGCCGACAACATCGACGACTTCATCCGGGCCTGGAACAACTTCCTTGGCTTTCCCGTCGCCGTGCCGGTCACGCGAATGGCAATGCGGGGCGTTCTCGGTGACTACCCGAAGGCCGACGAGCTGAAGGTCGCCGAGCTTGTCCGGTTGCTGATCGACGACGCGGAAAATACCGCCGAGTTCATGCGCGACCTGGCCGCCAAAACCGAGAACGTGCAGTTGTCCTGGCAGAGCCAGGGCGCCGCGCAGAACTTCAGCCAGATCATGGCGAAGTTCACGGCTGCCGGGGGAGATCTCGCCAAGACCAAACTCAGCCTGACCACGGCCAACGCCGAGTTCTACAAGCAGACCATCCTGTCGAAGAACATGTACCAGGCGAACCTGGCGATGCTGGCTTTCGAACTGGGCAGGGCCGTGTTGTCGGCGCTTCCTTCGTTGGGAACCACGTTGGCCGGGATTCCGCTCTCGATGGCGGCGGCCGCGGCAGCGGCGAGAAGGATCGCGCAACAGACCCTCGCCGCCGTATCCCGTATCCGAACCCAGATCATGTTGCGGGAGGTCTTCGTCCCGACGGCTCTCGGTGTCGGACACGTGGTTCCTGTCATCGCACCGAAGATCGGTCGGGCAGCTCTGCAAGTCCCCAAAGGGGCGTGGAACCTGGGCTCGAAGGGTGTTCGGCGGATGGCGCCCTCGTCGATCGCCGGGCGCATCGGTGCTTCTCAGGTCCAGCGGCAGCTCCTCCGCGATGCGGTGCAGAACGGAGCCGAACGTGCGGCGGTCCGGCAGTTGGCATCTAGGGCCACACACCGGGAGATCGCCCGGCACCTGACAAGCCGGTTCCGCGGTACGCCCCGCGTGGCGGCAGGCGGTCTCGACGACGTTCTCGCGGCAGCGGCGCGGCAGGCCACCCAGGCGCAGATGGTTCGCAGAGGTCTGGTGGGACGACTTACCGCAGGCGCTTCGCGGTTGGATCGCGGCATGAGCACGTGGCGCGTGATCGGCCAGAAGCTCATGGGGTACGGCGTACGCAGCGCGTTCACCTTCGGCCTGATGTCCGACCTAGCAGGTCAGGGCATGACCATGTGGGAGACCAAGGGCCAAGGAGACCTGCTCAAGTACGAGTACAACGGGGCCTCCACCGTGGCGGCGGTGGTCGGCGCCGGGCTCGGCGGTGCCCCGCTTGGCTTCGCCACCACATTGCCCGGCTACCTGGTCACCGGCGCGGCGGGTGGTGTGGCGGCCTATTTCGGTGCCATGGGTGTGACCGCCGGTCTCGATCCGAACGTCGAGTTCCAGCTGCCTGGTAGGGCAACCGCTGGTGCTGACCCGAACGAGCTGAGCTGGTCCGAGGTGGGTCAGGCCGCGCTGGGCGGTGCGGTTGGCGGAGCCTGGGAAAAGCACATTGGTGACGCGTCCTTCAGGGAGATCCCGCACAACCTGGCCGACTCGCGGCACGCATTGCGTAACTTCAGCTTCAGTGCTCCGGAAATGGGCAGCAGCCTGGGAACCACTTTCTTCACCAGCGCTCCGCCCGCGAACGCAACTTCTGCCGCGGGGGCCGCGGCGGCACAGGCCGCTGCGGCAGCGACCCGAGACAACGCCACTACCGGTGGCACGGCGGTGAATCAGTCGAGTGGTTCCTCGACGAGAGCCGCAGGCGGGACCGGTGGCGGTTCGGCCGGTGGTGGTGGCTCGGCGGCTGGTGCGGGTGGTTCGGGCAGCGCCGGTTCCGCTGGTGGGGGTGCGAGCGCGGGTGCGGGTGGTTCGGGCAGCGCCGGTTCCGCTGGTGGGGGTGCGAGCGCGGGTGCGGGTTCGGCCAGTGGCGGTGCTTCCGGCGAAAGCGGGGGCAGTAGCAGCGGCTCGGGCGGCTCCGGCGGGACCGCCAGCGCAGGCGGCAACGCTTCTATGCCTGGTGACGGCTCAGGGACTGTGGCTCACAGCCAGCCGCCAGCCACGCAGCAGGCGGCAGCAGCGAGCACCCACACGAGCGGGACCGATACCGCGTCGTCGGAGGAGAACGTCGACGACCAGGAGAAGTCCACCAATGCCGGAGGCGAGAGCCAGGAACCGAGTTCGGAAGCCGGACAGGGTGGACACGGCGAGGTCTCGGATCGGGAAGGCGAACATTCGGGCGTCAAGATCACCGATCGGCGTTCGCATGTGGATGCCCTGGGCGAGCGGGATGTCTGGACTGAGCCCATCCGGCAGGAGGCCCCCGATGAGCAGGCCGCCGCGGGCGAGGGCGAACTCAAGATCACGGACACCAGAGCGGCGACCAGCGAGTTGCCCGCAGGCCAGGCCCCAGTCAGGGTTGGCGACATCGTGCAGGGTGAGCCTCGGCTGGTGGCCCCCAGTGAACCGCTGACCGAGACCGCCGACTGGCCTGACGCCCCGAGGATGTTCGCGGCACGAGAAATCCAGGCTCTTGAATCGAGCGGGCAGGCGTCGATCGATCACGAGACCGGCGTGGTCACCCTCACCTCACCCGATTCCGGTGTGGTGGCCAACGTGCGGATGTCGCTGGATTCGACGCTGCCACCCGGGCACGTGCAGTTCATCCCCGCCCAGTTCGCGCTGACTTCCGCGGGTTACGTGGAGAAGGTGCCGGCGGAGTTCCGGTTCTCACCGGAGGTGGACGCATCGTTCACCGCGATGAGCAAGCAGATCAGGGCCCAGACCAGGGAGCTGGTCGAACTGGCGCTGGCCGACACCAGGGTGCTGAAACCCGGCAACGTCCGGCCGGACCAGGGTTCGGCAGCGGTTCGCGACGAATCCTCCCGCGACGGTGATGTGCGCAGGGGCCTGCCCCGCCTGCTGCACGCATTGAAGGGCGGCGCCATAGCCGCCGGCGTCGAGGCTTCCGAGGAGACCCTGCGGGGAGCCATCGCCGCGTTGCAGGCGGGCACGTTCACCGACGAGGTCGCCGCCAACTCCGTCCGGGGACATGTGGTCGCTATCGTGGGCGACCCCGCCGAGGGCACGCTGGTCGCGTACTACCGCGATGGCACGGTGGTGCCGTTCGAGGTCGGTGTGAGCACGGAGGTGGAGCCGGGGCAGGTGCGCGGCACGCCGCCGGAATGGCAGCGAGTGGACGGAGTCTGGCGGACGAACAGCGTCGGCACGTTGGAGGTGTCCACCGCCGACACCGTGGAGCAGATGCGCGCGCTGCTGCGGGAGGGGCTGCGTGCCCTGCACGACAGTGTGCCCGGTAACGGAAACGTCGCGATCGGCGAGCCGACGCAGGGGTTCAACCTGCACGACTTGGAGCGGGCGCTGTCGGCGGAGGAGGTGACCGGCAAGGTCGAATCGGCCCTGCCGACCAGCGAGCGTCTCGCCGACATGACGCGCCACTACCAGCAGCAGCTGGCCGAATTGACGACCCACGACGACTCCGGGCTACCGGAATCGGTCGAGTTCGTCGCTCCGTCGGTCGCGCGTATCCAGTTCCAGGACGCGACCGTGGACACCTTCGTCGCGGTGCGGCCGGATATTCCGCCCAACACCTATCGCGTCATCCCCGCGAAACTTGACGTCGTCGACGGTGCCCTGGTGCAGATCAGCCCGGCGATGCTGGCCTTTTCCGCGCACGGCCCCGAAGCAGACGTGTCGCAGCGACTGCTGGCCAACCTGACTCTGCGGCGCGCGGCTGCCGAGCTGGGCCGGATGGTCGAAGGACTGGGGTCGATCGCCAATGGTTCGGTGCCGGTAGCGCTCAACCCGGCGACGATGCCGCTGGTGCGGGCCATTGCCTCGGTGCGGCCGGTGCTCAATCCTGAGCTGTCGACGCACCGGCCGGACGACATATCCCTCGCCGACAGTGCCACCGTGCTGCCGGACCCGCTCGCCGAGGCGCCAGGCGCCGGTTCCGCCGAGGAAAGCTACTCGGTGCGGATTCCGGATCAGGCCAGTTTCGCCGAGCACGCGACCGCGATCCTGGAAAGCGTCGCCGAGCTGGGCTACCGGTTGCGCGGTATCGAGAACGGCTGGCGCCACGGCGACCCCGGCATCGTGGCGGCCTGGCACGATCCCGCCACCGGCCGGTCGATCCGGCTGCGGCTGGAGACCCCCGACGCCAACACCGCTCGCCGCAAAGCGGCCGAACTGGACAGGTCAGCCGAAGACCAGGCGCAGCGGCATCCATTGCGACAGCACTGGATCGCCGACCAGCGCGCGCAGATCCTCACGGGTGTGGCCGAACCGGCCGACGCGGACCAACTGCTGGCCTTCGACCCCGAACCCAAGCGGCCCAACGCCTGGGACACCGCGCCGGCAACGCAGACGCCTCGGCTCGGCACTATCGCGGTCAGCGATGCCGCGATGGAGGAGATTCTGGCGAACTTCGGGCCGGACGCCACTTCTCCCGGACTTCCGAGGATCGACCCTCGGTTCTTCGCGAGTGATGAGAACGCGCGGGCTGTCGTTCGCGCCATCGTGTCCGACATCGCAAGGCGACCGGACATCGTCGTCGGAAGGGACAGTGTCGGTTCCTGGGTGGTGCGCGGAGAGCGCCACGGGCTCACCCTCGAGGTAGTCGTCAAGGTCGACGGAGAGGTCGTGGGCGCCGAACCGCTGCCTAGCCCCCACGTGCTGGAGGGTGAGCGGGCAGCGCAAGCACCGGCCGCGCGGCCCGATGAGTCCGCCGGTGAGCGGGTGAGCGCGCTGCTGGACGCGGTTCGCACGGTTGACAACGCGATGCTGTTGCCTGGACTGGTCCAATCGCCCGCGCAACTGGGTTCGGACAGCCCGGCGCGGTTCGGGGTGCGGCTGCCGGACGGCACCCGGTTCACCGACGATGTGCAGGCCGTGACCGACAAGCTCACCGAACACGGCTACGCGGTCGTCGGCACGCTCGACAACGGTGATTCGGAAACCGGCCAGGGTTTGCTCCTCGCCTTACGGGAACCAGGCACCGACCGGCTGGTGTCCGTGCAGTTCAACGCCGAAGCGGTGACCGAGCCCTCAGCCGAACCCGAGTTCGTCTCCCGATCCGCCACCTCGTTCACACTGCTCGACATCACTTCCGCGATCGACGGCGCGCGGGTGCTTGTCGATACCGGCCACGGGGTGCGGCAGGGCCCGGACACCGCACTGCGGATGGCCGTGCAGGTGCCCGCCGACAGCTACGTGCGTGACGCGGAGTCGGTGCAAGATCAGTTGGCCGAACGCGGCTACCGGCTGGTATCGGCGGACATCGCGTGGGGCGACGGCGTCGGTTGGGTCACCACATGGACGGAGCCGGGTACGGGCGCGACCGTGATCCTGCGGATCATCACCGAAGAGGCCGAGCCGTTCAGCCGTGATCTCGCCGAACTCGACCGGCGGCTGGAGCAGACACCGGCGCGCAACGTGCTGGAACGTCGTTTTATCCGGCAGCGCAGGCAGGAACTGCTGCGACGGATGCCGGTGCCTGCTGGGGCCGACCGGCTAAGACTGCCCGCTCTGCCCGCTCTGCCCGCGAGTGTTTCGGATGGCGGTGCGACTTCCGCCGCGACGGGCGGTGACTCGACGGGGGCCACCCCGGACGACGCGAGCACCACGTCGGGTGGTGAGCGGCCACCCATCTCGGTGCGACGGCAGCCCGACCGGGCATTCACCGTCGTTGTCCACCGGAACCCCTCGGTGTCGCCCCTGGAAGCGGCACAGCAGGTGGCGCAGGAGATGCGGTCGGGATTCGACGCCTGGTCCTCTGAAGAGGTTGTCGTAACGGTGCCGCCCGGCGCGAACCCGGTAGCACTCGATTTCGATCTGCGGGCTTTCGCCAAGGCACTGGCGAACGAACTGGAAATCCCCGGTGTACGGGGGCTGGCTCCGGCGGATTGGCAGACGCCGCAGTATCCGATTCACTCGATCACGCTGTCCGACGTCGCGCTCGACATCGCGGTCGCAACCATCGGTCCGGATGTCCGCGCGCCAGGTGCCGTCGTGCTCAGCCGCCAGTGGTTCGGTGCTGACGATGTGCCCGCCAGGCTGCGTGCGGCGATCGAGGCGATCGCCAGCAGACCCGGCAGGGTCTATGCCGAGGGCGACACGCTGCTGCGGGCATGGCAGGTGGAGGGAACCTACGCCGGTGTCACGTTCCGGTTCACCACCCGGCTCGACGGTTCCATCGAACAGATTGAACTGGTCGACGACGGCAGCCGGCACCTCAACCGCATCGCGCCGCTGAAGCAGCACGGCGCGAACAACTTCGAACCTCCACGCGAGGAAGTCGCGGTGGAGCAGACCGGCCACGGACAGGCCCGCCCCGAAGCGGTAGCTCCCGCGCCGGTGAGCACGGTCGCCGGCGGCGAGGTGATGCCGCCGCTGCCGGTGGGCCTTCGTGACCCCGACCAGGCCGCTGACCTGTCGCGGGACGAGGTGGAAGATGGGGTCGGTGCGGCGTTCTCCGTGCTGCGGGGCGACATCGAGGCGGTCGAGCTCGAAGCGGAGTCGGGTGGTCGGCGATGGCTGATCGGACGACCCGACGGGCTGCGGTGGGAGCTGCGTGTCGCACCCCAGTCCGGTGTGTCCCGGCTGTCGCTGCCGGAGCTTGAGTTGGTAGATGGCAGGTGGGTGCAGAACGCACCGGTCGAGTGGGTGGTGCCCGGGCTGCCTGCCGACCGCGCACAGCAGGTGGCGATGCTGCGGCAACTGCTGCCCAGCGTGTTGCGCGCCGCGGAGGGCGGTCTGCACGACCTGATCAGGAACGCGCAGGCCGAGACTTCCATGCCATTGCCGCCGCTTGGCGATATCGTGTCGCCTGCGCCCGCGAGCCCCTCGACCCCGGCGCCTCTGCCCGAAACGCCCGCGCCGCTCAACCGCGCGAGGCTTGGCGGCCGGCGATCGATCGAGGACGCCATTCACGCGCAACTTCCTGGCCACCGACTCACCGTGACGACGAGCCAGGGAGACCCGGGTGAGTTGCGGTTGCTGATCCGGTACGGGAAATCCGAATCCTTCACCGCAACCGTGCCCGAAAGCGAGCTACGGCGGTTCGGTGAGTTCGTACCCGCGTTGGTCGCGGAGCGGGTTGAGCGCATCGTGCTGTCGCGGCTGCGCGACAACGCGATGTCGCCCGATGTCGCACCGGGCGACCGCCGGATGGCCGAACCGCCGGGCTTGCGAATCGTCGAGGCCGCCGCGACGGAACTGCGCAAGCAGCTGGGAACCTCGGTCCGCGAGGTGCGGGTCGTCGAACACGGCAACCCGTACCGGCTGTGGCTTGGGGTCACCGACTCGGACGGGTACCAGTTCCGGGTGCGGATAGCCGCCCGGCACGGGCTTTCCGCGCCGCGGCTGGTGCTGTCGGTGTCGGACCCCAACACCTACCGGCTCGAAGTACCTGCAGGGTTGGGCGAAGCAGACCAGCGCCGGGCGATCGTCACCGAGTTGCCCGCCGTGGTGGCTTTCCGGGCACACGCGCAGAACCTGGGTTCGAGGCCGCCCAGTGGTTTCGAACGCACGCTGGGGCAGATACTGACCGATCCGGACCTTGTGCAGCGCTTGCTGGACCACGCCGAAGTGGACGTGCGGGAGGTGCACCAGCGGTTCGGCGACGACACACCGCTTGCGATGCGGGTCGCGGCGGTACACGGCGTCGAGTACCTGCAAAGCCTCTACGAGCTGTCGGCGCGACGCCCGTGGGAAGAACCGAGCGCCGGTCCGGCGTGGGAAGAACCGAGCGCCGGTCCGGCGGTCGATCCCGCAGTTTCCGGCGCGCTTTCCGATTCACTGAATATCGCACTGGACAACGTCTGGTCCCAGCCGCCACCCCGCGATGTAGCGCAGGCGGCGTCCTGGTTCGGGTTCGACCGCGCCGATCACGCCGAGGTCAGCCGCTTCACGGAGCTGCTGGATGCAGAAGGGCTTTCCGCCGATCCCACGGCTGACGAACTGATGACCCTGCGCCACGTCGCGGCCGAGTTGGCGTCGATGCACCGGCTGCTGACACCCGCGCAGCGGCAGGCATTCCTCGAACAGCACCCCGGCTGGCTCGGTGAGGCCGTCAGGATGCGGCCCGAGGGGCTGGAGCCGCTGGCCTTCGTCGCGCACTCGGACACCGACGTGGTGCCTGACGCGGTAGCCGCCATCCAGCGGCTCGAAACCAAGGACCAGGAGATCCTGGCGCGCGCGGCGGAGTTGGTGGTGCGGCAGTGGGGCCCCGACACGGTTAACCCCGAGACCTTGCGCCGCGTCGGTGCCGTCATCTACCTGCACGGGCTCGGCACGGGAGCCTGGGTGGCGGCACAGCTGCCGGGCGCACCCGTCACCGTGGGCATAGCCGAACGCGATGTCGCGACGGAGATCGGTATCAAATCGGTCGCCCACCACATCCCGTCGGCCACCGGCGAGCGGGTGGTGCGCCCGACCCGGTCCATGACGGAGTTGCTTGCTCGGGTTCCGGACCCGGACGCGGACTCCGGACCGCTGACCATAGACACCCTGGTTGCGGACTACGTTCGCGCACGGGAGGCCGTCGACCAGCGGCTCACCTGGGTCAAGTGGTTCGCAGAGCGGTTGACGCACCTGTCAGGGCAGACCTCGGCCGAAGCGGTCGTCGCCCAGGTCGCTCACGCACTCGAACTGCAGGAAGAACTCGTCACCAGCATCGTGCTGGAGGAGCAGCGGGTCATCGACCCGGTGCCCGCCATCGCAGCGCAGCTCGTCCGGGCCAACGCGGACGAGTTGGTGGTGCTGTTCGCCGAACACTACGCGCTGCTGCAGAGCAGGCTGGAAACCGCGTACACCGCCCTGGCGGAGGCGATCACCGACGCGCGAGACGGCGCGGACGCGGAGGTGGTCAATGATCTGCTCGCGGATCTGCTTCCCGACGCGGAGGATTTCCAGGCTGATCCGCTGTTCGCCGACCCGCCGTCGAAAGCCGAGATCGACGAGGCAAAGCAGACGCAGGATCAGGTCAGGGCGAGGTCGCTGGAGGCGGCCGCCGAGGCGAGGACATCTTCCGACATCGGACAGCGCCCCGACCCGATCAGCGAACCTCCCGCTCCAAGGCGACGCCAGTTGTCGGAGCTGCTCGGCGGCAGGCGCATCCTCTACAACCGGGTAAGGGAGCTGGAGCCCGCACGACGCGAGGCGGAGGCCGAGTACGTCGAGAAGCTTTCCGCCGTGCGCGAGGCCAGGGCGAAGCTGATCGGCACAAGGACCAGCCTGGCGCCGCTGCTCAGCTACCTGTTCAACGGTCAGGGACAGGACGCGTCCTGGCATGTCGCACTCAACCTGCATGTGCCGGTTCGGTATGTGGCGATGCGCGACTTCTCGGTGAGTGCGCCCGGCTCTGCGGTGCCGCAGCGGGCAGTGAAGCTCGCCGAGCAGGCAACGGGGCTGGACCTTTCCGGGTCAGCGACGGAGGTGTTGTCCCGGGTGGCCGAACACATCCGCGGACTGCGGGACGACCTGACCGACGCGACCCGCGAGCTGAGCGCCGCTCGGCAGGCGCGCGACAGCGCGCACCGGCAGTACCTCGGTGGCCTGCGGGATGCCATGATCGCGGCCAGCGATCGCGGTGTCACGATCAACGAGATCGCGTTGCGCACGAGGGTCAGTCACGTCGACGTCAGCGCGGTGACGCGGCGAGTGGTCAGCCCAGGCCGCAACGAGATCATTCCCGAACACCAGATCCCGTTCGTGGACACCAAGGTCGTCCCGGTGGCACAGGCTCTGGAACGCGCCTGGCAACCGGCATGGGACCGGCTGTTGCGCCGCGAGAAGCTGCCGTTCCACGAGGGCGCCGAGGCGTTCGCCAAGCTGCGGCCCGACGATCCCGAACTCGCCGACAAGCTCGTGGCGCGAAGCGTCTACCCGCCGCTGGCGGAGCTACTCGGATCACCAGGCGCCCCCTACGTGGGAAGCGACGTGCACCGCCACGTGAAGGACTACGCCAACGGCGGCTTGAACCCGGCGCTGTTTGGCTACCTGCGGGAGACGGGGCACGACGGCCGAGAGCTGATCAATGGCATCCGGGAACGCGGCTTTGGGCTCGCCACCGCGAGCGGTGCCTTCTACTACGGCCTCGCCAACGTGGTCTACCTGGGCATCACCGAGCAGATCCCGATGCTGGAGCTGCAGGGAAAGCTCCTTGACCTGCAGATCATCCAGTTCGTCGAGAACCTGCCGCCGGAACATCGCTGGCGTGCACTGGTCGGACCGGTCGGAACCAGGTGGGACCTACCGGGTGCGCTGGGCTACGACCTCGCGATGAAGATGCTCTACGGCACCCACGTGAACGCCGAGCAGACCGGGTTGAAGGAAATGGTCGCCCAAATGCTCGGGCGAGAAGAGAACAAGATCTACAACCCGGAGTGGACCGAGGCCGTCGGCAAGCTGCTCGCGGCGGCGAAGCAGATCCGCGACCACCTTGCCGAGGGCAAGCTGCCGCGGGCCAGGGTCGAGGAAGCCGCGGCCGATCTGCTGCCGGTGTTCTACCGGGACGGATCGCTGCGCTCGGGGGAGCACGTCAGCGGCACCGAGGCCGCGGACCTGCTTGACAAGTTGGTCGAGAACCGGGACGGGCTGCACACGCTGCTTCTGGACGCTGGCCACGACCGCAAGGCAACGGGCCTGCCGGACTTCTCCAACGGTGTGCCGGACATGTTCAACCCGCACTTCCTCGAGAAGATGTGGGCCGACAAGATCACCGGCAACATGTCTGTGCTGCACCAGGACTCCAGTGCGGCGCGAATCATGAACAACGGGCTGTACAAGGTCGGTCCCCCCGACCACCGTGGTCTCGTCCCGCTGCTGGCGCTGTACCAGCAGCATCCGGAGTTCCGCGACAACCTGCTCACCTGGGCACACATGGGCCTCGGCAACTGGACCTCGATCTCGGTCGAACACGTTCGGTGGATGCGCAGGTTGCTGGACCTCGCGCCTGGCCTCGCCTTCGACATCTCGTGGAACCCGGTGGCACAGCACCTGTTCGCCAACCCAGGCGCCGAGCGGGCACTGCTGGAGCTGGTGCGGGACTACCCCGACCGGTTCGTCTACGGATCGGACGCGATCCTTCCTATGCCAGGGGAACACTCCTTCCGCCACTGGTCGGAATTGCAGACCTTCCTGAACAAAGTGCGGCGGTTGCCCGACGGCGAGCGAATCTACTGGATGCTCGCCCGCCACAACCTCGACCGGCGGGTCGATCTGGCAGAGCAACGCGGAAACCAGCGCCTCCTCGACGAGTACTTCTCCGGAACATGGGACGAGGTGTACGAACTCGTCCCCGAATATGTTCGGGACCAGGTGCGCGCCAGGATCAGGCGACTCCTTGCCGCAGGCTGGGTGCCCAATCCGGACAATGCCGTGGGTCCCGAGGCGTACCGGTTGGGGCTGCGCTCGCCCGCTCCCGGCCGCGAGGCGTCGCAGGCGTGGCGGGACAACCCGCAACTCACCTCTTTGATCGTCGCGCACGATCTGCTGGAAGGCGCGCCGAACCGGCTGGCAAAGGCTGGGACGGCGGCCTTCCGGGACATCGTGCGCAAGTCGGTCGCCCGGGTCGCCGAGGTCAGGCATGACTTCCGTGACCGCAGAGCCCTCCCGCCCATCAAGACCACCGACGAGTTGGGTATGGGTACCACCGAGGCCGTGGTGGCCGCATCGTTCGCCAGGACCGGAACCGAAGGCCTCACCTCCGAGCAGGAGCGGCGCGAGGCGATCGACTCGGTGCACCGCAGGGTGAACGAGGTGGAGCTGAACCAGCTCAACTCCCGGCAGATCCTGGACCGGATGAACAGGCACCGGCGGGCCAGAAGGTGGTTCGCCTGGGCCGTGGTCGCCCCTGCGACCGTAGGGGTGGCCGCCGCTGGGGCGACGATGGGTGCGGCTGGTGCCGCTTCGGTCGCCGCTGTCGCCGGGATCAACGCCGTGGGCTTCGGGTTGCGCGGTCTGCTGACGCTCGGCAAGACCATGCACACCACCAAGATCCGCGTGTACAAGGAGTTGCTTGTCGAGCGGGTGGGCCTGAACGAGCAGGCAGCCATGGCGCTGGCCAGGTACATCTTGCTCAACAAGAACTTCGACATCGCCCGTGGTGGCCGCAAGTTCCGTGAGCTTTTCGAGAGGCAACTGCGCGAATCACACAAGGAGTTCGTCCGGGCGACGCGGGAGTTCGGTGCGTCACTGGAAGCCATTCGTTCGCTGCCGCTCGGCGATGGCGAGACCCGCCTCGACCGAGCTCAGCACGCCGCCACGGCACTGTCGCGCTACCTGGACTTCCTCAACCGCGGTGCGCTCGGCATGACTTCCGACGGGCTGAACTCGCTGAACCCGCACGCGGGCTGGCGGGGCAAGACCTTCAACGGGCTGCTCACCGGAACCTGGCTGCTGAACCTTTACGGCCACTCCTACCAGGTCAGCTCCACGACCGGGTTCGAACAGTTGATCGCCTACGGCTACCTGTCGGTTGACTCGATCTTCCTCTTCGGTACCCAGCTTTCGAACACGATCGGCGGCTGGCTCGGCTACGACAACATCATGCGACCCGGTTACCGGATGCTGCAGAACCTTGTCGCGTTCCCGTGGCTCACGGCTGTGAACGCGGGGTTGGCGGTGCAGCAGTTCAGCGAGGCCGCCATGACCGGGTCGATGACCAACCTCGTGATGGGGATCGCCGCCACCACGTTGACCGCGGCCACCGGCCTGGTGTCGAAGATCGGTATGCAGATCGAGTTCAAGACCGGTCGCACCGCGCCGTGGAAGGGGCCTGCCGCGGCTGCCACGATGGGCAGCACGCTGGTCTCCTTCGGCATTCTTGGCCTGAGCCAGTCACCACTCGCGCTCGGCGCGGCGCTGGCGATAACGCTGTCCAGCCCGGTTCTGCTGGCCCGCAGGTGGTTCGCGAACAAGCACAAACCCGAGACACCGTTCCGGTACGAGCCGGTGAAGCAATATCCGGAGGGCAGTGCCCCGCACGTCCGGCGCATCAACCCCACCAGCCCCGGCCACCATTCACCGAGGCTCGCGCAGGGTATGCGTGAACTGGCGCCGTTCATGCGGGAGGCGATCGGCCGCCAGATCCCGCGCGAGGGCGCTGCCGGGATGTCCGAGGACGGCACTACGGTCCAGTGGCTGACAGCAGGCGAGGACGGAACCAGAAAGGCGATCGCCGACTTCGCCAAACAGCATGCGGACGTCGTCGCGCGGGCGCTCAACCTCGATGAACACGTGGTGCTCCACCGGATCGACCAGTCAATGGAATCCGCCTTCGTGCTCAGCGAGGAAGGCCTTACGGAGGCCTTCCCCTACCGGGAGGGTTTTGACCTCGGCAAGACAGCCGAGGCGAGGCGGCGGCTGCGGCCGTATCTGGACTCCTACGGCGTGTTCGACTGGGACACCCGCCGGGTCGGGCTGCGGATGGGTGAACCGGTCGCGATCGTCGCCACCTCGCTGATGAAGGAAGTCATCACCTCGCTGCGGACGTCCCCGGCCGACGCGGCGGCGGCGATCGACGGGCCGGATATCGAGGCGCGCGGGCAGGCGTTGCGCGAGCTGATGGTGCGCCGGGAGATCGAGGACCACGCGGCACTACTGACCTGGCTGGAGGCGTTCGAGGAACCGCTGCCGGACCCACGGTTGGCCGAGGTGGCGCGCTGGGGTCGGCAACAACTCGCCGATGTCGTGCGGCTTCGTTACCAGGACTCCGAGCAGGGCAGCAGGCACGCCGAGAACTGGGTCAACTCGTTGCTGCGCGGTCGCTACGCGATCGAGCCGGGATTTGGACCCGACTCCGGCGACCGGCAGCTTCCAGAGCCCGACCCACCCACGGCTGCGCCGGAGGGCGCCGAGGTGGTGCGTGCCCGAGGGTCGTGGCCGACCATTTCGGACTCGACAATCGATGAGGGCGTTACCAACGCGGTGCGGGACTGGACCGCGCGTTGGCTGACCAGCCACGGAGCCGCCGCCGTGGAGTCGGATGCCGGTACCACCCTGCCCGGACTCTGGGAACTGCCCGGCGGCAACAGGGTGAGGCTCGAACTGCGCCTTGACGCCGAGCAAGCCACCCCGTTCGTCAGTGTGAGAACCGACCGTTCACCGGCCGAGGCGGAGATCGTGCTGCCCGCCGTGCCACCGGAGGGGCCACGGCGCGACCTGCTTGTCGGTGCGGCCTTGCGGGAGCTGGTGCTGACCGAACTGCCGCCGATGCTGGCGGAGGAATCAGCGCCTGCTGAGCCGAATCACCAGCCTGACCAGCCGCCCCAGGAAACCGAGGCTGGGAGTCGCGCGACCGACGGGTCACCCGAGCACGCCGTGTCTCCCCCGCGTTTCGAAACCAGCGGCGCTGCCCTTGCTGCCGGGGTGGGCGTTGACATCGACCAGGCTGGCGCGTACGCCCGTGAGTCGGACCGGCCGGTCGACAAGGTGCTCCGCGAGCTGGCCGAGCAACGCCGCCAGGAACTGGCCGTCAACGTTCCCGACTACCCACTGGTGCTGTCCCGCATCGGCGATCTACTGGAGCACGATCCCGAGCGGGATCTTCCGGTGTGGTACCAGCGCTTCGGAGTCGCCTTGCCAGACGCCATCCGGGTGGCGGCGCGCTACGGGGTCGAGTACCTGAAGGAGTTGTACGAGCGCTGGTCAGGGCGATCCTGGTGGGACAAGGCGCTGCCCGCGGAGCGCGACGCCAGGAATCTCTCCCTGATGCTGGCGACCGAACGCAACAACTTGGGGCCGGACCAGTCGGTTTGGGCGCCACCGGAGATTTCCGAGGCCGCCGCCGCGTGGGGCTTCGACGACTCAGCCGACTTCACGGCCCTACTGCGGGCAGCGGGCTACAGTGGCCAGTTCTCGCGTCCCGACCTGCAGGCGCTGTGGCGAATGGCCGCCGAGGCGGCGGCGCGCGGAGCGCTGTTCGAACCCTGGCAGTTGAACCAGTTCCTGCGCCACCGCGCGGCGCTGGTGGTGGCCGGATTGGACATGCGGCCCGTCGATCTCGACGAGTTCGGTGCCGTCCCCGGCTCGGACACCTACTTCGTGCCGGACGCGCTCGCCGAGATCCAACACCACGACGCCGCCCAGCGCGCCTGGTTGGACGAAGCCGCTGACGCCGTACTTGCGCGCTACTACGCCGCCGACCCGGCAACGGCCTCGCCAGGGGAACGACCACACAATCTGATCAAGGCGGCTGTCGAACGGTACGGACTGCGGTACGCGGCGTGGCTGGCGGCATGGGTGTCCGACGCCGAGGTTCCGGCAGGCGCCATCAGCCGGGACGTCGCGGCGGAGTTGGGGCTGGGACCACGGCCGGGTCCTGAGGTGCCGCCAATGCCTGCGCACAAGCCGGAGGTGTGGCTGCCGCCCGAACCGGACTCAGCGGAGTCGCCCGAGGCCCAGGCGCTACGTGACCTCTCCACCCTCGCCGAGGCCGCTGGTCTCGATCTGCGGGAAGGCCACCGGGTAGGGGAGCTACCGCAGCTGCTGACGGAGATCGACCAGCAGGCCGCCCAGGTGCGAGACGAACTGCTGAATGTCGTGGACGCACTCCAACGGCTCGACTCGCGCGAGTCCGAGCAGGCCGAGACGTCGACCACGGACCCCGAACTCGACCAGCTCGTCGGTGAGCTGGAACGGCTACTGGCCGTCCCGAGGCGTGCGCAGGAGATCCAGAACGCGCTGTCGTACCTGGCCGCAAGAGCCGAATCGCTTACCGAGGGATTGGGTGCGCGAGCCCAGGAGTTGGCCGGTCGACTTCGCGAGCACCGGTTCGGTTCCGACTACGACAGGGTGGTCGCCGAACTGGACCACCTCGCCAACTCGCGTGAGGCATTGCGCGACGCGCTCGGGCAGGCGCGGGACGCGATGGCCGAGGCCGCCCAGCGGCCGCTGTTGCTGCTCGCCGAGAACCTGGAGCAACTTGCCTCGGCCGAGAGCGAGACCGAGACGCAGGCCGCTCTGGCGCGGGTCAGGGATTCTCTCGGCGCGGAACGTGCCGAGGCGCTGGCTAGGGCCGTCGCCGCCTTCGAGCGGGCCGGGCAGCTGGATGCCGCCGTGGCGGCGACACAGGGTCGCCTCAAGGCCGCGGTGGATGAGGTGCTCGCAAGGCGGGTGCCGCAGGTGGGCGAGGCCGCGCTGGTCCCACCAAGTAGGGAAGGAACCGTGGAGGGGCGGGAGGTCTTCGCGCCCCGGCTGCGGCAGCCTTCCTGGGGCGGGATGCGCAGCCTTTCGGCAGGAGACCGGGAGGTGCTGGGACGGCTGGTCGGGCTGCTCAACGCGCGCCGGGGGGTGCTCGACCGGTTGCGCGCCGAGGGCCATCAGCCGCCGAAGTCCGGGCCGTGGCGCGCGAAGCACTCCCCGGATCCGGAACTGGCGCGCATCGAGGAGGCCCTTCGGCGAGTGGTGAACCTGGGCCTGAGCCTGGCCGAGCATTTGCCTGACAGCGACGCTCGATTCGCGGCGATGCTGCGGTCGGTGCGAGGGCTTTCAGTGGACGACAAGCGCCTCATCGAGCGGCTTCGACTGCTCGATGAACATCCGACTCCGGAGGTCGCTTACGCTCACAGTGCCCTACAGGACCAGGGGGAGAAGACGCCGTCGTGGCGAAGTGCCACCGGCGAGCTCGTCGTAGCGTTGCGTACCAGGTGGTCGGACCTGTATCCGATCAAGAGGCAGACCTTGCGGCCCGCGGAGTACGTGGACACGCTGCCTCGGGCAGCGGACGCCAAGGTCGAGCAATCTCGCGGCATCTACGAGCTCTGGGCGAAGCGCAAACAAGAGGGCGATCGCCGTCCGGCCACGTCATCGCCCATGTTCACGGTACAGATCGCTTTCACCGGCCGCACCGAGGGCGAACCGGTGAACCGCGAGTGGCTCGGGCCCTACCGGCTCGAACTCAACATACGTAAAGGCGCGAGCCGGGAGCAGGTGGATGAGGCGATCGAGCGGGTTCTGAAGGAGGAGACCGCTCAATGGGTGCCGCAGCACATCAACTCGAAGGTCGAGCTCGCTCTGACACGGGTGTCGGAGGGAAGTGCCCTGATCGGCACCCTCGTTGGGGCCGCATTCTCAAGTGTATTGGGTCTGCCTCCGAACTCGCTCTACTTCTTCGCGCAGACGTTGGGGAACCTGACCTCCTTCTTGACATTCCCAACGTTGATGCAGAACTCGAAGGCCCGCTTCGTCCATGCGACCAATGAAGCGAAGTCGTTCACCGCCGCCTTCGGCGGAGGGATTGGCCCGACACGTGAGTCGCTGGCTGATGACGCCCGTGCCCTGCGGCTAAAGCTGGCCCCTGTGGTGGCGCGCTTCGGCATCACGCTGCCGGAGCCGCCGGTAGTGTCGAAGCCGCTGCCGTTGACTGATCAGCAGTGGGAGCGGTTCCGGCAAGCGGGCCAAGAGGTCGCCCAGCGCATGGTCAGGTGGTTGAACGACGGAGCGCAAGGGCGCGACGGTGACACCACTGGCAGCGGGATCCAGGATCGTCACATACCCAGCGAGGAGATCCGCGAACACATTCGCGGCATTCGAGACGCGACCTTCACACCCACCAACGACGGCCTTGCCCCGAAACAGGAGCGTGCCAGGGCGGAACTTGGCGCACTGACCATGACGCTCGCCACGGGCGAGAACCTACGTGTCCTCATCACGGCGGAGGTGAGGAACAAACCGCACGTGGCGCTCGTGGGCGGCGATCCGAACAGCCTCCGGCAGACGTACCGGATCGCAGTCCCGACCAACATTCTGCGAAGCGATCAGTCACTGTCCGAGGAGCTGTCGAACCGGCTGTCGGCGGAGCTGGCTCACGTCGTTTTCGAAGCAGCCAAGCTGTGGCGGCTGCCGAGCGTGGCCCGACTCGGGAAGCAACATGTCGGCCCGCTGAGTCTGGAAAGCCCAATCGCCGTCTCGATGGCCTACGTTCTGGGCGCGTTCGACATCATCGGCGTGAAACTGGGTGGCAGTCTGGGCACCGCACTGGGGCGTATCAAGCTCGATCTCACATTGGGCCGCCATGGCGGATTCCTGGCCGAACTGGCACGACACAGCCGACGTGAAAAGACTGGGTACCAGAAGCCGGAGAGCATAGAGGAAAAGGCCGAGTTGGCCAGTCTGGCTACCGAGTCCGGTGATGCCGTGCGGGATGCCGCGAATGCGGTGGCGGATGAGGCCGCACGGCGACGCGGAGCGGACAGCCTCGGGGAATCTGCCGCGCTGATGCCCACCGACCGGCTGGAGTTGCTGGACCTGGCGGCCGAGGAAGTGCGGCAGGTCATGGAGGCACGCGGTGACGTGGACGTCACCGTAAACCGCGACGACGAGGGCAATCCCGAGTTGGTGATCTCCCCACGACGGGGCAGCCCTATCAAGGATCAGCTGCGCCTACGGGTGGACCTGAGCGAGGGCTTGCGCAGGCCAACCACCACCCAGCGTGGCTACGACCGGGTTGCCCGCAAGGTGTTGAAGCTCGAGGTCCCGTCGATTGCGAGTCGGGAGGGGAAGCGAACCTGGACGTTGCCGCTGCGTGAGCAGAAGGAACGGCGGTTCAGCATGCTCCTGCCGGAGCACTGGCTGGGCAACGAACAAACGGGACAGGCACTTGCGGCCGTGCATAGGCACGCGGACGCGCTCGGCCGCCAGATATTCGGGCCTCGCTCGGTGGGGCAGCTGGCGCTGGCCGCGTGGCTGGCAGGGCTGGGCGGCGGCGCCATCAGCGGTTTCACGGCGGTGATGAACAAGAACGCGGTCCTCGCGGCGCAACAGCTCGCCAACTGGCTGACAACGCTCGTCGGTGGTGCGTTGCGAATCCCAACCATCCGGCACAACGCCGAACTGACCGCTTCCAGGAGTCTTGGCAAGCTCGGTGAGACCGAGCCGAAGGCACATGATCTGGATGAGCAAGTTCGCGACGTCCAGTTGGCGATGACTGATGCCGCTGCCGAATCCGTGGCATGGCTGCAGGATGTCCTCGCCGACCACCCGGAACTACGTGAGAAGCTGGAGCCCTACCTGAAGGACTGGCGGCGGTTGATGGGCAGCGCGGACTCGCTGGTCTTCGACATCGACGCACTGCTTCGAAGCGGCGAGCTGCCTGGTCTCATTTCTCCGAACGTCGAGTGGATCAAGCGGATCGGTGACGGCACCTATCTGGTCAGGATCAAGATGCGGCGCGACCGGGACAACCCGTTCCCGCACCCGAAGGACAGGATCGTTGCTGTACAGCCGAGCCCGCCGGGATGGCCAGCCACGTGGATGAAGGGCGCAGGCGACGCGCATGTGATCATTTCCGGTGGTGATGTTCACGAGCTCATTGAGCTGTTGCGAAGCTGGGTTGAGACCGAACACCACGGTCCGATCGGTGTTCCCGGTGTTCCCGGTTTCCTCCGGACGAATCTTCCTGCTCAACAGCGGACGACGGTCACCCAGAAGACCCTGATCTTGGGTGACAACCCGACGCTTCTCAAGGCGTTGACCCAACTCGGGTCGCAGGTCCTGGCGGCGGCGACCACAATCCTGTCCGGGCAGTGGTTCAGTCGTGGTGAGTTCCTCACGGCCGAGCAGTTGCGCATGGTCCTTTCGTACATGGGTGCCCAACTCTCGCCGTATCGAGTGCAGTTGGCCATGGCGATGTGGGGCCATTACGCCGATGCGCTGGCGCGGCTCAGCGAGCAACAGGACGAGGTCAGCGAGATTGTCGCGGCCCACGAGGCTCGCCACGCCGACCCTGGGACATCACGTTCGGCGCAATCGCCGACATCGTCGGCCGCTACACCACCGACAACGGTGGAACCGGTCCGTCGTGACCAGTTCGACCGGCTACAGCCACAGCGGCAGCACCCGTTGGATGCTGTTGCGGGTCGAAGTGACCCAGACCCGGGAATCTCCCCGGTGTCGGAGCTCCGGGCCCGTCCCGGCGAGGCTCCGTTCGTTATCGCCAGGCATGACCCCACCGCGCCGGACGGGGAATACGGGAGCGATGGCGGTGCTGCTGCGCGGAGGTCTGCTTCATCAGGCCTGCACCAGTCCGAACCACGGCTGACCGTCAGTACCGGCACGGCACGGGACCTGTCGGCCACGGGTGCCGGGAAGATCTACTCCGAGATCGTGTTCGAGCGGCTGGAAAGGGACGAGTTCACCGGTAGCTTCGCCCCGCTTGTAGCAGCAGCACGGGACCTGCTGACCTCCGACGGCAGGTTGGTCGTGCACGTCGCGAACGAATCCGCCGAAAGCGTCAGCGAGATCGAGCGTTCGCTTCGGTCGTGGTTCGACCAGGTGAACACCTCGACGGATGCCGACGGCGGGCACGAGGTCGTCGCCAGACTGCCGAGGACTCACGCCAACGACACCGACGCCGTCGACGGGCCGGTACTGGTGGTCGGTGGCGGCCGTGCTCCAGGGTCGACGCCACTGCGGCCGGGCGAGATATCACTCAACAACGACCCCGAAGCCCAGCCGGAGGTCGTCGGTGAGCTGACCGCCGGAATGTTTGGAGAAGGGCAGTTCGCCGGGGTCCGCTTCGTTGACGTTTCCGAAGACACGATCCTCGGCGCGGGCAACGACGCCCTCGCGGGCGCGATGGCCGTGCTGCGAGACGGCGGAATCCTGACCATCAGCGCCGACGGCGAGTTCAGTGCCCGCGTTCCCGAACTGGTGCGCAGGCTCGCCGAGTTGGGCGCCATCGACATCGCGCTCGACGGTTCCCTGGGTATCACGCTCACCGCGCGCAAACCCGGCACGGCCGACGAGGCGCGGCCGCTGAAGGTGAGCCTCGGTCATTGGGACCGCCGCTGGATCACCGGCACGAGAAGCTATCTGCTCAACAAGTTGGCCGATGCCCTGCCCACCGGTTCACTGCTCGACATCAGCACCGGCGAGACCGCGCCGATAGACGAGATCGCCCACACCCTGACCGCGCAGGGTGTGACCGTCGTCGAAGCCGTTCTGGGGGAGGTGGTGACGGTTACTGGTGTGAGGGGTGGTGTTGGTGGTGGGGGTGTTTCGTTGGGTGAGGGTGGTCCGGGAGTGGGGGTGCGTGCTTTTGTGCCTGGTGATGGTTATGTTGCTGTGCCTGGTCGGTATCGCGAGGCGGCTGAGAGTGCTCGGGTGCGTGTTGAGGCTGGGCAGCCGGTGCCCTATTTGATTGAGGATGTCACGGATTCTCGCAGGATGTTTGGGGTGGAGATCGAGTTCGCCGGTCGTATGGATCGCATTGTGTTTTTGCGGACTCGGGTGGCTGAGGAGTTGCATCGTGAGGGTTTGGTTCGTTCGGCGGAACCGGAGCAGCCGGGTGCGTTGAAGGAACTGGGTTATTCGATGGAACGTGATGGGGGGCTTGTTGAGGTTGAGACCGCTGCTGATACCACGTTTGGTGAGGTTATTACTCGGATACTTGATCCGCGGGCAGCGCTGAGTTGGCAGGATTTGCGGACCTATGTGCAGGTCATCCCGGAGATGGGTGGGCAGGCGACGAAGAATACTGGTCTGCATATTCATGTGGATGCGGGCGATGTTGATGAGGTGGCGGCGGGGGTGCTGAAAGGGATTGTTCGCAGGTTTGAGAATGTGCTTGCTCGGCTTGGTGCTAATCCTGATTTGGAGGTGCCTCGGCCGCTTGAGGCTCGTGTGCCGCTCAGCATGCCTGTTGGTGAGGTTGAACGGTTCCGTTTTGTTGCGGGTAGGCATCTGAGTTCGTCGACGGCTGGCACTATCGAGTTCCGGTTCCCTGATGCGATTTATGATCCCGGCTCGGTTCAGGTGTTGGTCAAGTTGGCGTTGGGCATGGTGGATGCGGCCAAACGTATCGCCGCATCCGGGCAGCCGTTGCCTTCGGATTTCGCTGATGGTGAGTCGTTTGGTTCTAGTGTGTGGGGTCAGGGGTTGCCGGGGCATCCGGACAGCGACGATCGGGCGGACAGTTTCCGTGAACTCGTTGATCTGGTTTTCACCAGGGATAGTGATAAGGAGCAGGCCACCGATCTTTATGTGCGCAAGGTGTGGTTGGACCGGCTCGCGCGTCCGATTCCTCCTGAGGCGTTGGTTCAGCGATCGTTGGGTTCTCCGACAGATGTTGCGCTGAACGCGGCCGAGCCCAGCGGGCCGCTTCTGCCTACTGCGGTTGAGAAGAGTGCTGAGCAGGCGGTGGCTGCGCTGTCTGGTCTTCGTTTCAAACTCGCGGATGAACGCGCTGGTTGGGATGACAGGAGGCTGGTCGACGAGCTGAAGCTTGCTGTTGGGGAGTTGAGCCGTGATGCGGTCTACGTTGACTATCTGTTCCGCGGGTTCGGTGCCAGCTTTGTTGAAAAGCGGTTGACCGATGTTAGCGAAGCGATCCGGGCGATCACGCGGCGAGCCCGTGAGTTGCCGTCCTGGTTCTTGAATTCCAAGGACGCGGAGCCGTTGCATGCGTTGGAGCGGTTGGATCCGTTCGGTCCTGAGGTGGTCACTAACCATTCGGTCGTCACCGACCGAGACGGCAGGTTGGACGTGTTTAGCCAGGTCCAGTTGCATGGGTGGTTGGGTCGGATGGTGGCCGCTGGGGCGTTGCCGGAGCGTGTACTGGGCTGGACGGACCGGTTGAACAACGTGTCGGTTACGGGTCTGCGGGAGGTTGAGGACGACCCGGTTGCTGAGGCGTTCCGGTTCCTCACGCGGGTAGTTGAGGATCCGTCGGCGACGGGCCGGGACAGGCCTGGTTTTCTCGTGGTCGAGGGAATCTCGTTGTTGGACGCGCTCGGTATCGTCGTTCACCAACTTTCCTGGCTGGTTGATCGGACGGCTGCCGAGAGGTTCCTGGGATCAGCGGGTCAACCAACCGACTTTGACCGTGCCTACCGGGCGTTGCGTATGGAGCAGGCGGCCGTCCGGTTTGTCGCGTCGGAGTTGGAGGTGGTGGCGCGGCAGCGGGTGGTCGGGCCGGAGCCGGGGCTGCCGATCCGGCTGCGGTATGCCCTGACCGGCGCGCACTGGTTGCTGGACGCGACGCCCGCGGACCTCGCCGAATACCTGCACCGCGTGCACGGGCTGGGCGACGGCGTGGCCCCCGCCGGGCAGGACGACGCCGATGCGTCGGTGGCGACCGGTGAGGCTGGTCGGGTTGTGTCGCGGTTGGATGGGACGGCGAAACGCGAGATCGGTAGGTTCGCCAAGCGCGGTGTGCGGGGGCTTGCCGATCATTTGAGGGGTGTGGGGCTGGCGTCGGTGACTCCGGAGTCGCTGGAGGCGCTGATAGACGAGGTGCTTGCCGGTGCCTTCGAGTTGAGTCCGCGTGGGATCGCTGAGGCGTTCCCGTTCGGTAGTGGTGAGCAGGCGCAGGCGGCCAGGTTGCGGTTGCGGCCGTATCTGGGTGTGTCGGGTCTTGTTGACTGGGGTTCCGGGCGGGTGGGGTTGCGGGTGGGTGATGAGGCCGGTGTCGTGGCGGCGACGCTGGTCAAGGAACTGGCGACGTTGTTGTCCGGGTCGTTCGCCGATGCTGTGGAGGCGTTGGATTGGTCGTCGGAGGATTCGTGGCCGGACGCGGTACGCCGCGTGATGTTGGAGCGGGAGAAGGCACATCACCATGCGGTGTTGGCCTGGGCGGCTGGACTGGATGGGCCGCTTCCGGCCGTGCTGGCTGACCTGGTTCGCGAGTTTCGGTCGCAGCCGTCGGAGTTGGACGCGCTGGTTGAGTGGCGCTACCCGTTGACTGGGGAAACGGCGTGGCATTCGAAGACCGTTGTCGAGGAGTTGTTCGAGAACCGCCCGGTCGTCGAGCCGAGCATGGGCCCGGACCGACACCAGCTGAACCGGTCGACGGCCAGGTCCGGCCACATCAGAAAGGTTCCAGCCGACATCAGCATGCCGCTGGACACCGACGAGCTCGCCACCGCCACAGACCTCGTCCACAACGCGGCACGAACCGCGGTCGCTCTCGCGCACGGTGTGTCTTCGGCCGAGGCAACCGACCTGCCTGGCGACGTTGTCGCGGAGATGTCGCTGGCGGGCGAGCTCGCCGTACTGGAGTACGTCCGGCGGCTGGATCAGGCCACTCTTGCGAACCTGACGAAGCTCGACGTCGCCTACGCCCGCGATCGCGAGGGCGCTGAGCGGGCCGCCGCCTCGTCGATCGCCGAACTGCGGGCGAGCGTGCCGGACCGGATCACGTCGAGCGTCGACGTCATCCTGGTCCTGGCGCGGCAGGCCGCCAACGTCGAACTCGCCGAGGCGAACCTGCGCGACGCATTGCGGCAGGAGTCGCGGACGGATCCGCTCGGCGATACGGCCGTCACCGAGCAGACCAAGCTACGGGTAGCCGAAGCGAGGCGGACGGCCGGCAAGGCGTATCTGGACTACGAATGGGCCAAACGGACGGCCGAAGCGAACATCCGTTGGATCGAGACCGACCAACGCGTCAACGACGCGATTACCAGGGCACGTAGGGCAGCCCAGCTCAGCGATCCGCTACCGAGCACCGCTCATGAATGGGCGGGGCCGCGCCCGCGGCAGCAGCACCGCGCGGCTTGGCACGCGTGGCACGCGGTGGACTCGCTCGAAGTGATGTGGCGCAGGGTCGAGCAGGCGTCCGCCACGGACGAAAGGTGGACCGACGCCGGACAGCTCGCGCGGCGAATGCGCGAAGCGGTGGTGAGTACCGGCAGACAGGTGGGGGAATACGCACAGGCCGCGGCCGCTTTGGGATCAGCGGCCGATGTGGTCGATGCCGCGGCGAAGCTCACCGAGTTGAGTGCCGCTTTTCGACGATACAACTCGCAACTGCGCGGTGAACTCGACGGCAATGATCGGCTCGAGGGCATGTTGGCGGAGCTGCGGCCGGATCAGCCACTCGCCTGGCCCGAAGGTTCACCGGAAGCCACACGCGAGCTGGCGGATGGGTTCACCTGGAAGCCGGATTGGTCTAACGAACGCGCATTACGCAGTCCGTCGGCGCCGGTCTTGTTTGATCCGCTGGGCCCCAACTACGCAGCCTTGTTCGAGATCGGGGTGTGGTGGGACCGCGGCCGGGCGTTCTTCGACGATCAGTCGCAGTTGTTGCTGGCGGCGGCATATCGAGCACTCCACGAGACAACCGGTCTTGCCGGGGAGGAGTTGACCGGGGAGACAGCGGGATATGTCGACTTCCTGCGAGCGAACGTCCTGGAGCAACCTCCGAGGACGCTGCTCGACGCTGTCGGGCTGAACCTGTTCATCGGCCTCGACCTGGCCAGGGAAGAGGCAGAAGCAGCGCGGGCCGGTGGGCAACTGGTCGAGCCAGCGGACTTCCGGGAGAATCTGGCTTTCCTGCGCGGGTTCTACGGTGACGCTCTTGTTGTCGGGTCCAACCCCGGCCCCTTGACCTACCTGCACGTGCGTGTGCTCGCTGGGCTGCCCGAATGGGTGCATCGGCGAAACGCACCACGGCTGAATGGCGTCGGTGGGCGCATCCACATCGGAAATGGGTCCGTCCAGTATATTGGCTCGGGCAGGCGAGCGAGCTTCGCCTCGCTGCACAAGGGATACGAGCAAACCTGGACTCCGGAGGCGACGGGCGTCGCGGATTCTGCCCGTAGGGAAATCGCCATCGGGTTTACCGGGCGTGCCCCATTTTCTTCGGAAGGTGATTTCGCGGCACTCAGCTACTCCTGGGATGTGAGTGACGCACATTACCAGCGCGGCTATCTGCAAAATCCGCGGACATCCATACTGCTCAGCAATACAGCCTACGATTTCCTGACTCCCGCGCACGAACTCGCGCACGGATTGAGCTGGCTGAGGGTGCCTACGACAGAGCTGGCGAAATTGAGCGATACCCCGGCCTGGGTTCGGTTGCACGAGAAGATCGGAGGCTTGCCCTATCACAATCTCAGGCCGTATGTGCTGAACAGCCGGGAGGAACTGCTCGCCGACCTCGCAGCGATGTACGCGATCGAGCACGGCAGCGGTGCCGAAGCGGAGCGTCCAACCGGTGTCAATCTTGCTTCGGCCTTGGGGGTGGACAAGCCGGTCGACCCGCCTCAGGTGGTGGTCGACAGGGAGAAGTCGCTGATCGTGACGGCCGCCGGCGGATCCGCGCGGGGTTCTCGCGTGCACATCGGCCGGGATGGTTCCGTTTCGATAACCGAACCGGACGGCACTCAGCGATACTCGCAAACTAGCCCGCAATCCTTCACCCTGGCCGATTTCGGTGAGGGGCTGCGTACCGGCGAGGGCGCCACCGGTACGCGGATCACGGTAGACGCGGAGACGATGAGCGTTCGGCTGGCCGACGGCTTGACCGAGGTTGTGGTCGATCGCGCGACGGGCCAGGTCACAGTACGAGCGGACGGCGACGACCGCGCGAAGATCACTCCCGAAGGTGCCCTGGCGCCGATCCTTGGCCGGCCCGGTGGTTATCCGGTCGCGGAGCCACGAGTCGAGTTCGACAATTCAACCGGTACCGCACGGTTGCGTGACACCGGGTTTGCCGTAGAAGTGGGTCCGGACGGCGCGACGACTATTACGTTCGTTCCCAACCGCACGCAGAACGCGGACTCGGCATTCGAGCTGCTGGCAGAAGTCAACGCGTTCTTCGAGCAGTACCTGGTTCACCCGATGGCTAAGGGCACGTCCGTTGACTTCTGGCTCAAGTCGCTGTCGGCGGTGCGACGCGGTCTGCTTCTTCTTCCTTACAGGGCGAGAAACGAGCTTGCAGAGAGCTCGCAAGACTGGCTGAAGCGTCTTCGCGAGGATCGACCCCTTGCCGAGCTTGTTGAGGTGGCACACGACCTCATCCAGCGCATCGATGCAAACATGGATAGCTGGCGGCAGAGGATCTCGGAGCTGCCACCGCAGAGTCGATTCGCCGAGGAGGTCGAGTTCCTCCAAGCGGCGGATCAGCGGCGTAGGTGGATATACCTGGGCGAGCCGGGTGGTCCGCTCACCGAGCATTTCCTGGCCGAGGTACAGCATGATCAGCGAGCCGGCCAGGCGCTACTGGAGGCGGCACTGTCGTACCGGGGCCTTCCCAGCTCGGTCGGGGCTGCGCTGGCGGAGACCTTCGTCGAGGCGGATGGGGTCGCCGTCGGCCAAATCGTCGACCTCATCGCGCGGGCTCACGGAGAGCCCGGTTCGGAGTACGCGGCTCTGCCGCAGCGAGTAACCGCACGGCTGGGGCTGCTCGCGACGTACGTGCGAGGGCAGGCCGGGATGCCCGACGCGGACCGTCAGATCCGACTGGATTACCTCGAACAGGCGGGCGTGGCAGCGGGGCACCTGGAACAAGCGGTTGAGCGGCACGACCTCGCCACGGTCGTAGGTGAGCTCGGCCGGTTGCGGCACAACCTCTCCGCGCTGCGTGGCCTTGGCCTCGACGTGCTACCCGTGAGCCACCAGCAGCACCCGGCGGATACTCCACCATCGCGCAGCCGACCCGGCACGTCCGAGACGACTTCCTCGGCAACCCCGGACGGCCCACCAGCTGTTGGCGGCGAGCGACTGGCTGCCTTCGAGGAAGCTGTACGCAACAGGCTTGCCGCCCACCCGGTGTCCGTTGAGGCCAGACCGGTCGGGTTCGGGCGAGTGCGGGTCGACATCAGCTACGGAACCGGGTCGCAGGCCGATCAGTTCTCGGTGCTTGTCCGTGCCGACGGCCAGCCATGGCAGTACTTCGATGACCTTCGTGCGCGCCGCTCGGTCACCAGCGAGGAGGCATTCCAGCCATACGAAGGCGGCTACGAGCTGTCGGTGCCCGCTCCGTCGCACGGCTTCATGACCAACCCGATGCTGGCGCCAATCATCGCCGACCAGGTCCACGCGATCACCCTCGCGCGCTTGCGCTCCGGCCTGACAACCTCGCACGGGCGCGAGATCCCGGACCTGCGCATCGACGCGGACCCGGTGATGCGGAGTCACCTTGAGCGCGCGGTTTCGCAACGGCTGGGCGCTTCGATACGGCAGGTCCGAACAGCGGTGGGACCGGACGGCCTCGAACTGCGGATCGTCGATTCCTCCGGCCGGCCGTTCCGGCTACTGATAAGTCGGCAGGATGAGCTCGGCGGTCCCAGTCTCGCACTACTCAACTCGCGCGATCCCGATCTGCACCGGCTGCGACTGCCATCCCTCGCGTGGACCCCGGAGTCCGGCGTGGTCGAGTTGGTCGCCGAGCAGGCCGCCAGAACGGTTCTGTACCGGCACATCGTGCTGAACACGGGATCGATGCCCCCTGTCGCCGTCGCGAGTGGGAATGCGGCAGCAACGGCCAGTGCGCAGCCGGGGCACGGCCCCAGCGGTGGCGAGTCGGTGTCCACGTCATCAGGTCTCACCGGCCAACCCTCTCCTGCCGTCGAAATGGATTCCCTGCTCGCCTCGGCGAGGCATGCTCTCACCGGCCCCTCGGGTACGCGTCCGGACTTCGAGCAGGCCAATCTCGCCGCATTCGCTGCCGCGCTTCCGGAAGTCTCCGGTGACTTGGCTCAATTCGTCGCCAAGCGCACGGGCATTCCAGCCACAGGTCTCTCGTTGCGGCCACTCGACACCGACGGTACTTACATGCTGTCCAGGCACGACGCCGAAGACCTGGCCGTGGTGAGCGTTCTGCCGACTGCCGAGAACCTCGCCCAGCGCATGTGGGCTTTCGAGTGGCTGGCACGCCAGGACTTCGAGGAGTTCTTCGACGTGCCACGCCCGTATGCTGCGGCAGTCCTGAACGGGGAGGGCGAGCCCCGGTATGTCCTGGTCGAGTCCGTTGTACAGGGTCAGACCACCAGAGAACTTGCCAATGAGGTTCTCCAGGCAACCACCGAGGCGGATCGTGAACAGCGCACGGCAGACCTGCGACTGTCGCTGGCACAGGCGGCGAGGGCCTTCGCGGCATTCCACGTGCGCACACGTGCCACGCAGGGTCCGGAACCGGGCGCACCGCGTTTGCTGCAAATAGCGGCGGAACTGACACGTGAAGTTCGGCAGAGCGCTGTTGCTCGCGGCCAGGACGGGCTGGTTCCCGCGATATCGGTGCTGGCACTCGAACGGCTGGCGGCCGAGGCGCAACGGGCTCCCAGCGGATGGATTGCCGCGTTGCATGGCGATGCGCACGGGGAGAAAATCCGCTTCCGCAAGCGGGGGGAACCGGCGGGCAGGTTGGGTCTGTTCGACTGGGAAAGCCTGTACCTTTCGCTGGATGCCGACCACCGGCCGATCGGAACGGCGTCAACCGCCGTCGAGGTCAACAACTTCGCTTTCAAGCTCGCGACGGACCTTGCCGACCTCGGCGGGCTCGCACCAGAACTCGTCCAACTCTTCCGGGATTCCTACGACGCCGCCGTATTCGAGTTGGCCGAACGCGAGGGACTGCCCAGCTACGAATTGTTCGACACAGCCCGACGATTGACGGACGCATACGACAGCGGCGCGGAGCGGGAATCCGACGTTGTCGAGCTCGCGGGAACTCTGCGTGAACTTGCGAGTCGATACGAGCTCACTATGCCGCAGGAATCCGATCCCGTGAGGCAGTGGCTTGAGCTGGCAGTGGAGACGGAAAGTCCCCTGCTCCAGGTTACGCACCCCGAGGCCGGGCGTGTTCGGCAAGCATGGAACTCGGTGCGTGCGGCGCTCGTTGAGGCCGAGTCAATCCAGGAGTTGGCCAGAGTCCTGGTTGAGGCGGACAGGGTGGCTCAGGAAACGGCCGTCGTGTTGGACAACTGGGCACGGGAAACGGCGCGGTTGCCTGCCGAGGAGCGGAGGGCCGTCGAGGCCGAGTTGGAGCGGATTCGAACGCATTCCGACTGGGCAGCATTGTGGGCGAGCGACGGCCCACTGTCGGAGGCGCTGCTTGATCAAGTGCGGTACAGCGATGACGAGCTGACGCAGGCGTTGCTGACTGCCGCGCTGCAAAAGCGGGGCGTAGAAGCGGTGGACCCGGCTGGTGTCGAGGCGAGCGAGTCGGACGCTTCGCTTGGTGACATGGTGAGGTCCGCCGTGCTGGCTGACGGCGTATTCTTTGCAGGCCCGCAAGCTGTTTCCCCTGGTGAACCCGACGCGGGGAAGTCTCCGCCCCCGCCAGACCCAGGTTCGATAACCCTTTCCGATGAGCGTCGCACGCACATCCTCGACGGTGACGCGACCGGTGGTGGGCACCGCCCCGGTACGGGCAAACCGGGGAAGACCGAGTTCCCGGCGAGTTGGTCCGACGACCGGATCGTCGCCGAGATTCTCGATGTCGCCCGCCGACCTGACCAGGTCGACTTCGAGGAGGCTCCCTTCGAGGGCGCGCAGCGGCGCTGGATACTCACCGGTGTCCGGGAGGGCGTCACGATCACCGTGGTGGTGGGACCGGACGGCGGGATCATCTCCGCATTCCCCGAAAGCGGCCCGGGCGTGGTGCGTAACCCGATTCCGGACCCTGCCCCCGAGCAGGTCGTGCTGACCGACAAGGTGGCCCGCCGGATCCTTAACGGAATCGGTGCGCGTAGCAGGCGGCCGGGCGTGGCGAAGCTGCCACAGGGGTGGTCGGTCGATGTGGCCACGATGTCGACCTTGATCACAGAGGCGGGTGAGGCGGCACTACGTCGCGGCGATTCGCTGAGCCGGGTAGAGGGTGATGCGCAGCTGTGGCTGCTGCACACGGTTCACGATGGAGTCGAGCTCACGATCAAACTCCGCTCCAGCGGTAGGGTTGTGACGGTTTGGGTGGGGTCCCCTTCGGACGAAGCCGGTCAACCCGCACGGGAGGAAGGCAGCAATGGCCCTCGACGAGGTAGGGATCGCGCGCCGGATGGCGACGCTGCCGGAGCGGCTCGCCGACCGGCTGGGCGCGGCGAACCTGGCGGAGGCGACCCGGTATCGGAACGCGGGCGAGTGGCTGCTGGCCGTGGAGAGTCTGCTGCGGGGACTTCGGAGCCAGCCGCACCCGGTGACGACGCGGGAACGGGCGCAGCTGGCCGAGCTGCTGGAGACCTTCGCGGCGAGCGGAGCGGGCGAGCGGGTGATGGGTCTGCGGCAGCTGCTGTCGAACCTGCCGGAGGTGTCGAGCCTGACGGAGGCCGAGCTGGACGAGACGGCCGAGAGCCTGCCGGAGCTGCTGCGGGGCCGGGTGCCGGACCGGGAGCTGCGACCGCTGGAGGCGGCGGCGGAGATCGGGGACTGGGAGGAACTGGTGTCGGCGACCCTGGGCCTGCTGCTGCGCGAGGAGATTCCGGTGACGCCGGGGCAGCGGCGGACACTGTGGCTGGTGCTGGACGCACTGGAACTTCCGACGGTGGAACTGCCGAAGCTGTAAGCGCCCGGGTATCCGGAGCCGAGACCACGGCTCCGGAGCCACCGGAGCAGCTGCTGGACGCGCTGGCCACCCTGGACGCCGACACGGTGTACCGGTGGCTCGCATCCGAAGCGGACATCGATGTGGCGCAGCTGTACCACCACTTCGGCCAGGACCTGGCGCTGGCGCTGGCCGTCCAGCTCACGCATGGGGCGCAACGGCTGCGCGGACTGTACGAGCAGTGGTCCGGACTTGCCTGGTCCGACCCGCCCGAGGTGGCCACGCGTGGCGAGACCGTTCGTGACCGTCTGCGGTCGGCACTGACCGAGCCGAATGCCCCTGCCGCGCCACGCCAGGTCGAGGAGGCGGCCCACTGGTTCGGGTTCATCACCGGCGAGTTCACCAGCCTGCTCGGACGGCTCGGGCTTCCGGTTCAGCCAGGCCCTGCCGAACTGCTGCGGCTGCGGCAGATCGCAGCGGACCTGCTCCTGCGGGGAATGTGGGCGGCCGAGGAACGGCGCCGATTCGTGGAGTCGGACCCGGCATGGCTGGCCGACGCTTTCCACGTGCGCCCGCCAGAGGTCGCGCCCTCGGCGCTGATACCGGGCTCGGCAGCAGACTTCGTGCCTGGCGCGCTGGCCGAGATCGAGCGGTTGGGGGAAGCGGAGCAGATCCGCTTGACGCGAACCGCGCGGTTGCTGATCGAGCGCTACTACTACGGTCTTCCCGCTGGACAGCCGTCGCCGGAACCCATCCCGACCGACGCGGTGCAGCATGTCGCGGCGGCCGTCCACACGCATGGTCCGCGTTTCGCGGCGTGGCTTGTGGGCCAGTTGCCCGGCGCGGTGGTCACCAGCGGATTCGCCGAACGCGACGTGTTGACCGAGCTGGCGCTCGAACCAGTGCCGCACCAGCCACCCGCGCCATCCCAACCGGCCATGCCCGGGCAACCTCCGGCCCCTGCCGGGCAGCCGGACGAAAGACCATCCACGCCTGGTCAGGTCGCGGCCGAGCGGCGGCAAATGGAGGAGATCCGTGAAGTAGCAGTCCTCCTGGAAGCGCAGCGACGCGGCTGGCTCCAACTCGCCGAGGCGACGACGCTGCTCAGGGACGCGACAGCGCGCGCTGAGGAGGAACAGCTTAACGAAGCGCTGCTGCGGGCAGCCGAACTGGCCGGTCCGGTCGCGGGGTTGTTCGACGTGCTCGGTCCCCGCGTCACGGGATTGGCAGATCAATTGCGGCAGCGTGCTGACGAGCATCTACAGCCCATGAGTGAGGGCCTTGCCCCCGTACAGACCGCGCTCGCCGAGGGCTACCGCCGTCTCGCCGAGGTCACCGACGAACTCCTTGAGCACTACCAGCAGCGCAAGGACGCACTGGACGATGCCGAGGCGGCCATCGCCGGTAGCGAACAGGAAAGCGTGAAGAGGCAATCCGTCGAGGCGGCGCTGGCCCGAGCCGAAGAACTGCGGGCACCGTTCGACGCCTCCGCCGCACAGTTCCTTGACCAGGCGGAGGCGCTGGCGGAGGTCAACGCACGCTTCCTTTTCCTCGCAGGGGACGCCGAATCGGCCGATCCCGCTGCGGACGCCCCCCGGCTGTTTCGTGGCGTCCCCGATCCCGGTGGCTTGCCTGCGCTCGACAAGCTGGCCGAGCGGGACCTTGCCATCATCGAGCGGGCACTCGAGTTGGCCGACGAGCACGCCCGGTTGGCCGATGAGTTGAGAACGGCCGGATACTCCGGACGACGTTCGGGCGATTTCGCCCACCTGCGCTCTGCCCCCGGCGTACCTGCGCGGATTCGCCGGCTCGCCACCGAATTGCACCAGGTCGACTCGAAGCTGCGTGAACTCATCCATGGCGACGGTTCCGCCGACAACCAGGGCGCTGGGCTCAGCGTGGTCCTCGAAGGAAGCGACACCCGGTTCAAGCAGTTCGAGGATGTGTTGCTCCGTCACAAGCAATTCCGTCGTCGGCCGGGGATCTGGCCTGCGCTGCGCCTGCTCGCCGTACTGCGGGAGGCCGGCGAGCATCCTGCCGAAGGGCTCGCCTACGCATTGCAGTCGTTGCGGGCAGGTGACTACGGTGACGGGTCGTTCACCGATGTGTACGGCAAGGTCGTGCAGCGGATTCGCACCGAGCAGCTGACCGAGTTCCCGATCACGGAGTTGTCGTTCAACGTCCCCGACTACCGGCTTCCCGATCCGGTAGCGGCCAGCGAACCGGAATTCCACAACATCGTCCGGGTCGGCTGGTGGTCGGGTCGGCTCTATCGACCCGGGTTCACCATCCGGCTCGTAGTGACCGACGCTGCCGACGCGCCCGCCGTGCGCAGGTCGGAGGCATTCCCCGGCGGTTGGGTAGAGGGTGGTCAACTCGTCGTCGAGGTGCGTCGGCACGCGAGCCCGGACGAGGTGGACGCCGCGCTGCGGGAGATCGTGCGCGCCGAGGTGGCCAGGTACCGGCCGCAACTGCCGGGTATCGGGGCATATGCCCGTAACGTATGGATGAGCGAGGGCGGCGGGTTCACGGGCCTCGCGGGGGGCGCCACCGGGTCCTGGCTGGGGGCTCTCGGCGTGAACGAGGTGTTCTTGGTCGGCCGAGTCGTGTACCACGCGTGGTCCAGCTTGGTTTCGCCGTTCACCTGGTACCGCGGCGCCGCGTACCAGATCGAGGCAGCCAACGAGATGCGCCGGCTGCGCGCGACGTGGCGCGGGGGAATCGGACCGACGATCGAACTGCTCACCACGGGAGCCAACAAGGCTGTTCGGTCGCTGTCGCCAGCGGCGGAGGTCTTCCACACCGAGCTGCCGGACGCTGCGCCCTACGAGTCGCGCGCCGAACTCGATGACACCGAACTGAGCAGGTTCGGCGCCGCCGTGGAGTCACACGGACGGCGGCTCGCGGACCTGCTGAACAGCAAGTCGTTTCCGCAGTCCTATATCCAGAACCAGGAGCAGGCAAGAACGATCGAAGGAATCCGCCGCGCCGCGTGGGAGCCGGCCGGCGGCGCGCAGCAGGATGCCGCCGGCGCGGAGGTCACCGAGTACGGCTCGCTGGTCATCGAACTCGACAGCGGCGAGACTCTGCGAGCGGCAGTGGTCCTCGGCATGACGCCGCATTCCTACCAGCTACTCAAGGGCGGCAGAGTCGAAGGCTCCGAGCTGCGTTACTGGATCGGGCTCGCTCCGAACCTGCAACGGACTACCGATCCGGAGGTCGCGATCTGGGATGCGCTCGCCACGCAGATCGTCAACGTGATCGCCAAGGGACCCACGGTTTGGCTGCAACCAAGCTTCTCGAAGTACATGAGGGAAAACCTCACCATGTGGCCCGTGGAGGCCACCATGGCCGGTGCGTTCGGAATGCTGGCAGGCACGCCCGAAATGATCACGCCGTTGGCCACCGCGAGTCTTGGCTCTCGGGCGGGTCGGATGACGGCGCGGTACATCAACTTCAAGCACCTCGCGCTGGCCTACGCGCTCTGGACGGAGGCGATTCGAGAGCGCCAGATGTTCGCGACGCTGCTCGATCCCGCCGCCCTGCTGGACATGGCCGACCGGTCGCTGCGGATTCTGGGCGCATCCGTGCGCAGTCAGGATGCGCTCGACGCGGAACTGAACGGGCACCGGCCGAGCCCGGCGACGACACCCGAATTCGTTCCCCCGGATGCCACCGAACTGCGTCGAGTCGCCGCCGAACAGCTGGCCAAGCGAGCCGCCAACCGGGACGAGGTGCGGGCCGTCGAGATCGACGACACCGACGGCAAACCCGTCGTGGTCATCAGTGCGAAGCCGAAGCGCGGCAGGCCGAAGCTACCTGACGAAGTGCGGATCGCGGTCGAGGTGGATGCCGACCTGCCGGGGACGATCTCGCCCATGGTCACGCACGCCGCGGTGACGACGCACGGCCGACTCGACGTCCGCAAGTTCACGATGCTGCTGCCCAGCCAGTGGATCGACAACGAGCCGCGGCTGCCTGCCGATGAGATGCGCCAGCTCCTGGTCACCAAACTGGACGACATTCTTGACCGTGAAGCGCACCTGCACCCCAGAGAGATGAGTCAGCTGGCGGTCCAGGCTTTCGGAACAGCGATGGGTAGCGGCGCCGTGAACTTCGGGGTCAACGTCGACAACCCCGCCGCGGCCGGACCGGAAGCGGTCGGGGTAGCCACGGCCACCGGGGACGGCGCGATGCAGGTCGTCACCACTCGCGCGACGGCCGAGCGAAAGTCACAGGCGTTGCAGAAGCAACTGAACCCGCGTGCGGCCACCGCGAGCGCCATGGACGACTGGGTTCGGCACGGCATACGGCGGCTGCACCAGACGGATCGGACCCTGCTCGAGCTGATAGACCAGCATGTCGGCGACCCCGCGCAGGCCGAGCGGCTCCGGAGCCTGCTTGCCGACCCAGCTGCCGAACCGGAACGCATGATCGATGCGTTCGAGCGGCGGCTCGCTGACGGCACACTGGTGGACGACATTCCGCATCTGTCCAAAGTAGAAAAGCTCGGGCCCGGCGAGTACGTCCTCTACATCGACAAGGTGCCCACCGCTGGTCCGTGGGAGATCGGTGCGAAGGTGCAGGGCGCACACCAACAGCAGCTGATTCTGCGGTTGCTGCCCGGCATACCGGGAGAGTCGACTCGGCTGTGGCCCAACTCGGTCGATTCGGCGGCGATCGGCATCGGTGACGACGTGGAATCCCTGCTGCGACAGGTGAGTGTCCTGGTTGCCGTGTACTACAACGGCTCGACGGGGGTGCCGGGGCGGTCGCAGTTGCTCATCATGGATGTGGGGGCGGGCAATATCGGTGGGCTTGCCAGCCGGAGTGCCACGGAGATCGTCAGGGGTGCCGGTGCCACCGGTTTCGGGGTGCAGGCCGCGGGCGCGGGCGTTTCGATGGCTGTCAACGCGACCTCGCGAACCTGGTTCGGGCGCGGCAACTTCCTTGCCGGCGAACGGGTCCGCCTGCGCCTGTCCTACGACTCCGCTCCGCTGTCGCCCGATCGTGACCAGTACGCGCAGTTCCTCGCGACCCAGCTGGACGGATACATTCGGAAGCAGGCGCTGGTCTACCTGGAGATCGCCCAGGTCGCCGGGTGGCATCAGCCCGAGACGATTCGGATACTGCGTGAGCGGTTCACCGATGAGCAACCTCGGCCGCTGGCCGAGGTGCTCGCCGACTTCGGGTTGGACCTGCATCGGTTGCCGGACCACTGGACCTGGGCCGATCTGGACCAGGTCGTGTTGGCTGCTCGCGCGGACGGCGCGCCACCGGATTCCATGCGCGAGAGCCTGTTCGGGGCTTCGCTCGGGTTGGAGTCCGCCGGACCAGGGGGCATGGGCAGCGAGGCCGTGTTCCAGGTGTTGTGGGCGGTCGCCGGCGCACAGCCCGACCTGGTGCGGGCCGTCGACGCGGGCCCTCCCGACACCTCAGGAGCGCAGCCGGTTCGGCTGTATGTGGCGGAGGTGGCCGAGGGCGAGGCTGGTGCTCGCCCGGTGGGCAGGACGACCGTCACCGTGAACCCCGCGCTGCCTGCCCTGGAAACCGAAGGCGCACCGGCCCCCCGATGGATGCGGGTGATCGAGCAGGCGCTGGCGCACCGAGACATTCAGGATGCGGGCACGCTCGCCGGGTTGCTCACGGAGGTGTCCGGCAGCCGGACGGTTGTGAGTCGGCCCGAGTCGGCGTCGGGCCTGGAGGCATTGCTGCGGCGGCTCGCGGACGCCGAGTTACCGCTGCTGGTGCGAACGGACACCGGAGAGATAACGGGACTGGTGCCGCGGGTCGACGACCAGGGCGGGCTCGGCTTGCGGTCCCCAGGTGGGGTCATCGGGATCGAGTCGCTGCCGCGTGATCTGTGGCGCCCGGGAGATGCGGTCGTTCACCCCGTGCTGCCCGACGCACGGCCCGATCAGCCCGGTGCCGACGCGGAGTCACCCGCACCCGACATTGTGGACCCGGGACGCTGGAGCCGTCTCGACGGTGGGTCCGCCCCCAAGGCCTCAGCGCGGTCCAGTACGGATACGAATGGAAAAGGCGGGCGAACGCCGCGGGGGTCACCGCAGCGACCGAACAACAAGGATCCAAGTGATACCGGAACATCACCGGCGCGAGATCCCGCGCCGACGGGGAGAACTCTAGCGCGCCCGCACGAACCCCGGGCTCATCCTCGCGCCACGCAGGGTGATGTTTCGCCGCCCGAGCCGGAGATCCCTCCGGGAAGGCGAAAACGAAGATCCGATCATCCTGTCGACGACGGTCACGTTCCGCGGCGTGACGCTGACGATTCCGCGGGCATGCGATCGCATGACACACGCACGTCGATGAGCGAGCTTTTCCGTGTGCGCTTGGGAAGTTTCGACGGCTGCGGTTCCGACGGCCAGGCAAGCTCGCACGCCACGACGGCTGAGCCATCGACCGGTGCAAGTGTTCACGGCGTCGAAATCCCTTCTGTCCAGCCAAGTTCTTCAGAAGTTTACCACGATGACCACCGGCATGCACCCGTGAATTCCCTCGGCGACGGGAGTTCTCCAGCCTCCGGTAACCCGTTCTTCACCGAAGGCGGGCCACCCGGGAACGTGGCGATCACGGTGGAGGAACCCAGCGCGCCCGGACTGGCGGCTTCGGTACCGGCCAGCGACGAACTCCCGCACCTGAGAACGCTCGCCGCCGAACTCAACCCGGTGCTGAACAGGCACGGGTTGCCGAACGTGACGGCAGCCGAGCTCAGCGAGTTACTGTTTCCCTGGTTCGCGAAGCTGTTCCGCACCGGCGGGCACCGCTTGGTGTTCGGGCCGGTCGAGGTCGACCTGGCGTTCCACATGCGGTCAGCCTCGCGCGTGCATACCCCAGTCGTGCTGGATCGGATGAGCGAATCGCAGGTCCAGTTGCCGGAAACCGCCGCCACCAGCGGCTCCCACGGCGAGCACGTCTACATCGGACAGATTCCGGTCACGCTCGCGGTCGCCGGTCACGACGTCGGGTTGGACCCACTCGTGCGTGTCAACAGGCAGAGCGACGTGGCGACCAGCGTGGTGTCGCCCACGACGAGGTCCGGGCAGGGGCACGAACTTCGGGGAGATGTGTCCATGTACGACATCGAGATCGAAGCCGAGGCGCGAATCGGGGTGGCGGCGGGCGCTCGGGAAGCGGTAGCGCTCGGCAACGAGCGGTTTCCCGTCTGGGTACTGGACGCCTACCAGCGGCCGCTGACCGACCCCGTGGTGTTCCGGACAGGGCGCCGCGACGAAACCGAGCTACGCAAAGAGAGTCGAGTGTCCAGTCTCGACAGAGTCACTCACCTGATCGATGCCGTGCTGGAGGCACTGCCGGTGCGGGCGAGAACGGACCCCGACATCCGGGCACAGGTGGTGCGTCAGGTGCACGGCATGTTCGCGGGTATGCGGGACGCGCTTGACCCGGCCGAAGGCTACCCCGTCGAGATCCGTGACTCCCGCGGCCGGTTGATCCACCGGCCGGTCGTGCGGATCCAACTCGACTGGGCTCGCGCGCGGCCGACACACGAGGCAGCCAAGTGGATCAACTACGGCCACGTTTCGAGCATGTTCGGCCACGTGCGCGTAACCCATCGGCACGGGCTCGGTCGCGCGTGGGGAATGGCCGGTGGCCTTGCCGTCACCGGCGAGTACCTGCGCGGCCGGGTTTCCACGCGCGCCGTGGGATTCGACAACGGGTTCTACGTCTTCTCCGAGGAGCTGGCTTTCCGGCCCAAGCACACCTACGACGTTCCCGCGTCGATCACCGTAACGCACGGCGAGCGGGAGGCAGCCGAGGTTCGCACGGCGATTCGGCTCGACAGCGCGGCGTACGTACAGGTACCCGCCGAGGTGGCCGCGGCGAACGGGCTGGCGATCGGTCGCGCCGAGTTCGTGACCGACCAAAATGGTGCACCGCTGACGAGAATAGAGCGCTTACCCGTGCTGGACGTTCACCGGGTGGTGCGTGTGGACGAACGCGGTGAGCGGCTGTGGGACACGCGCGTGGTACCCGTGTTGCACGGCGGGCTGACGCCACCGGGGCAGGAACGAACAGGCCAGGCCGAATCGTTGCGGCACGGGCCGGGCCTGCTGGACAAGGTTCACGCGGTCACCGGCCTGCACTCGCTGCGGCAGGCGGTACGTACGCTGCTCGCGCAGCACGGTGCCACGCCGGAACAGGCCCACGCCACCGCCGAAGGCTTCACGGAGGACACAGCGGGGCTGTGGCTTGCGGAGGCGGCACAGGGTATGCGCATCCCGTTCCGGGCAACCGGACAGCGGGGCGAGGGGCGGGTCGCGGAGCTGCTTGTCGAATCGAGTATGGACGGTGCTGATCGGATCGTGCTCGGGCATCGCGAGCGCGGACACTCGGTCGCCTCGGTGATGGCCAGCGCGCGAGTGAGCAACCGAGCGGAGTCGGCCAGGACCCGCCGACTCGGGATCGCCTACCTCTCGGGCAGGGCCCGCCGTGAGGTCACCAGCGGGGTCCGCGGGGCCGACACCACCTGGCAGTTCGGCGGGTCTCGCGTGAAGTACGCCGGTGGCACCACCGAACTGCTGGCGCTGGTCAGCTTCCGCGTCGCCGTAGTCGAGTCCTCCGCCCCGCCCGTCGAGATTCGCGACCAGTACGCACATCTGTCCACTCCGGACTTGCGTGTCGCGGAACTCGGCGGGGCAGCGGTTGCTACGCCGGATGGTGTGCCGCTTGAGCTGCTGGCCGGCGGCAGTCCCGTCCGGTTCGACACCGACGGCCTGCTGGAGCAAGTGCAAGCGGTGCTGGGCGACCCGGCGCGCCCGGGCGGAGACAGCCGTGCCGCCGTGACGACCGCGCTGGGCAAACACAACCTGCTCGCGCGGGTCCCGGCGATGTTGTCCGACGGTGTTCCGGTGGGCACCGCTGAACTCACGGGAGCGGTGAAGCGCATCCGTGCGGTTCGGACGCTGGACAAGGTCGAGAGCGGTTCCCAGGCATTTCGCCTCAGCGGGCGGCAGTCCGAGGTGGTCGCGCGCAGGAAGCTCTTCGGGGAGGCCGGTTCCGGCCCCGGGCTCGCCGGGGGCGAGACGACGGCGACGACGATCGACGTCGAGTCCGATCCGAGCGGCGAGCTGGAGTCCGACTGGGCGATTCCGGTCTCGGCCGTGCTGCTGGAGGCAGAGCTGGAAATCCGGGTCAGCGGCCCGGTTGCCGGGGGGCGTACCGCGAAGGCGACCTACCAGTGGGTGCTTCCGCTGCCGCAGGCACTGGAGTTCTACGCCCGAGCGGACAACGCGCTGGCCGACGCGCTACCGGTGGAAGTCGTCGACGACGCGCTGCGCCAATGGGTCGAAGGGCACCGGAGTGTGCCCGAGCGGATGGCGGCCGGACAGCTCATGCTCGATCCGCTCGTCGCGGCGGGCACGGTGCTGCGGCGCTCCCGCGATCTCCTCGACTCGGGTATGCCGATCGACCGGCAGCTTGTCTCGCGGGCCGTGGAGCAGTTCGCCGCGGTGGAGTTGGCCGAATCGGCGAGCGACACCGCCCTGCTGGACACGCTCGAACACTCGCTGCTGCATGGGCGCGTCGCGGAGCCCACCTACCGGGACAACCCACCGCCCTACTCCGGTCTGCTCCGATTCACCGGCTGGCGACCGCAGGCCGGTGAGCCGGACCAGCCCAATTCGCCGTACGCCAAGGCGCTGCGTGGGCTTCGGCGGTTGCGGGCCGAGCTGGTCGATAGCCCCGGCGTGGTCGCGCAGTTGCGGGACGCGCTTGCCGAGGGGCCGAACCTGCGGCACACCCAGCGGCTCGCGGCCGCAAAGGGGGGCACCGTGCTGTACTCCGGGCCGGTGCGGATGGGCAAGCGCGGGTGGCGGCAACTCGAAGCCCGCTACGAACTCGTCCCCGTCGACCAGCCGCGCAGGCTCGGCGTCTCCTGGCACCGAGGGGACGAGTACCACGCGCGTAGCTGGCGGTTCGGCAGCCGGACGAAGGGGAGGGTCGTCGCCAGCAGGCTCGGCGCGACCGCGGGACACGGCGCTGGTCCGGCGGACCTTTCCGGCGACGGCTACGGCACCCAGGGGGCGGGATGGAGTTCCACCGAGTCCGGTGCCCGGATGCGAAGTGAAGCCCTGCTCGCCAGGGAAGGCGATGTGCTCTACCAGCAGCGGTTCGAAGAGCGCATCACCTGGTCGCTGCGGCCGATGCCGAAGGGCCGACTCGCCGCGCTGCTGGGCAGGGTCGGCATGGGGCGCCCGCGCGTGGTTACCGAGACGTCGCGGGGAATCGCGCTGCTGAGCTACCCGACGAGCTTCCTCAGCGGGCCGGTGACAGGTCCGCAGCAGCGCAGCGACCTGCGCAGGCTCACCGATCTCGGTGAGCTACGCAGGCAGGCCTTCGTGGAAGGTAGCCCGCAGGAAGTGCTGCTGCCTGCCGCCCTTCGTGCGACGCGAGACCTGCTCGGGTATGCGGGCTCGCAACGCGCCGCCGAGGGGTTGCGGCACCTGTTCAGCCAGGCACGTGCGGGCACGCTTTGGGGCATGCTCGCCGAAGGAACGCCCACCTCGGTGGCCAAGGTCGGCGAGGACAGCGGTCAACTGGTCGACATCCAAGCGCGACTGAGCCAGGCTCAGCTCGAAGTGGTCGGTCACTACTCGGGCAACGTCGGTTTCGGCAGGTCGGACCGCTCGGACGAGACCGTGACCCAGCGGCACGACGTCCTTCGCGGGATCGCGGTGAAGGGCACGATCGGGCTGCCAGGCGGTTCCCTTCCCGGAGCTGGTCTTCCGTACTCCGAGAAGGCGAGCTGGCGCGGCTACACCGAGTCCCGTCTCGGCGAATCCGCCCGCTCGGGACACCGTCGCGACCAGGCACTGAAGGAACACAGCCCGCTCGTCCTGGTGCGGGTACGCGCCCGGTTCGCGATCACCGCCGAGTTGAGCGAGTCACTCGGCCCGAGACTGCCGGGCAGGCGCAGCCGACTCGGGATCACCACCGAGGCGACGGACATCCTGCTCGCCATCGAGGAGCACGAGCTGAGCGGGCTGCGGCAACGGCTGGACAGCACCCGGCCGTGGCTGTCGCCGACCGACCCGGTGCGGGAGGCCAGGCTCGCGGAACGGGTCAGGCGCACACTGCGCCACTGGCGGCGGCAAGCCGAGCGGAACCCGGTCCGGGTGGAGCCCGCACTGCTGCGGGCGGCACGAACACCGGACTACGACCCGCAGCGACCGGGACGGGCGCTCGCGCGACTGGTTCGCGCGGAACTCCCACGGCTGACCCGACCGGGGGCACGGCTGAAGGTGGTGAGCGACCAGACCGCCGCGCAGGCCGAGCACCTGCACGGGGTCGCGTCCGAGGTGCTCGCCTTCCTGGACGAAATCACCCGTGCCCTACCTCGGGACATCACCGGAGGACAGCGGCAGGGAGGTGCTCACACCATGGCGGCCATCGAGCAGGCGAGGACTGTCTTTTCCACACTGGCGCACACCGCCGAGACGTTCCTGGCGGCACGCGAGCGGTTGCGTGCGGCGGAACGAGCCAGTGCCGCACGGCACCCTGCGCCCGACCCGGTGCGTGCCGAACTGGCTTCGGCCAGGGTGGCCTTCGCCGCGGCGGAGCGGGGCAGGCAGGAAGCGATCAACGCCGCTCGTGCGGCTCTGGCTCCGCTGGAGGAGCATGACTGGGCGCACGCGATGACCTGGGCGACCCTGCTCGGCCCACACTACGGTCTGCTGGCGGACATCGCCGCTACCGTGACCGACCTGACCGACCAGCCATGGGCGCCGCCGCGACCGGAGTTGATTCCGGGCGAGCTGGTGGCCGACCCCGTGGAGGTGGCGAGGGAGCTGGCAGCCGAGCTGTCCTTCGACGACAGGGCTTCCGTGGACGTCCTCCTCGAGGTCGTCGCCTCGGACGGCCACGTAAGCCGGTTCCGGGTGACCGGGGACGGCGGGGTGCGACACGAACAGGGCCTCCCGGCCGAGGAGTCGCTTCCGGACGCGCTACGTGCGGCAGCACGGGAGAAGCGGCTCGACCTGGACGCCGAGTGGGAGCGTGCGCAGCTGACGGGTAGGCCGCTGACCGAAGTGGTCGCCACCTCACGCAACCACGCCGCCATCCGGGCCGCCTGGGCGGGCGTGGACGTGGACGCGGTCATCGAGCAGGCGAGCAGCCTGGCACGCCCGGCCGAGGAACTGCTCACCGAACACCTGCTGCGGCAGCGGCGGAGGCAGGCCGAGCACGAGGTGGAGTTCCGCGAGGCGTTGCGGCGCGTGCTGGCGGATCTCGACGTCGGTCGACTGCTGGAGTTCGGTCGCGACGTGCAACTGCGGGAGTTGTTCGACCTATTCGGCGCCGAGGAGTTCCCCGACGCCGTTGCCGCGGCGCAGGCAAGGGGAATGGCATACGTGGTCGATATTCACACCGAACTCGAGCACAACCGGACGGTACGTAGGGCCGCCCTGCGCGCCGCCCCGGCAGGCGCGACGCGGCGTGACTGGGCCGAGAGCGCCGAACCGCTCGCCAGAGCCGCTGGGTGGTTCGGTTTCGACCCGGCACAGCCCGAGGAGGTCGACCGGTTCCGTGCCCTGCTGCGACGTGCCGGAATGGCGGCGGAACCGTCGCCCACCGAGCAGGACACGTTGCGAATGCTGGCTGCCGAACTGGCGCTCGCTCATGACCTCTACGAGAGCGGCCAGCGCAGGCAGGTCGTCGAACTGGACCCGGGTTGGCTGCTCACCGGGTTCCGGGCGCGACCTTCGTACCTGCCGCTACTGGCACCGCTGCCGCTCGCCCCGAGTCATCCGCAGCTTGAGCGCACAACCGAGCTCGTGCTGGATCGCTACTACCGCGGTCGCGCTGCCGGGCCAGGGCGATCCGGCGCACGTGCTCCCCGAGCGTTTCGGGACCGGGTCCGGTCGGCGGTGTATCACTACGGCGTGGCCTTCGGGGCGTGGCAGGCGAGTCAGCTACCCGGTGCCGAACCCCTGGACGACACCGCGCCACCCGACTTCCTCGCGCAGATCGGTGATCCGAACACCCCGACGCGGCAGCAGCAGCGCTACCTGAACGAGCATCGCCTACGGCCGCAGTGGACAGCGTCCGGAACCGGTTCCCCTGCTCACGACCGCCATCGCGCAATGGTGGTCGGCGAATCCGGCGACATCGAGCGCACCGAGGACGACGACGCGGCGCTGGAGACCGTCCTGTTGCGTGTCGGCACCCACCTGTTCCCCGCGCTGCCCTTCGATCCCGATCGGCCGTGAACCTTCTTGGCCCGAAGCCACCCGCAGGCGCCCGCGGTGCGTACGCTGGCACGGACGTGACCGCGAACGGAGGAAGGGAGCTGCCGCGTGGACTCCGAATGGCGGCCCGACACCGAGGCCGAGCGGGAGATGGCGGCCGCGCTGGAAGCCGCGGACGGCAAGAAGTATGCCGAGCTGCTCACGTCGTGCCCGCTCTACCTGCCGACGCTGGCGGACGGCAGCGTGGCGGGCTGGCCCGAAGGATTGCCGGAGATGACCGGCGACCAGGTGCTCGCGTTCACCTCGCCGGTCACGCTGTTCCACACCCTCGCCGGTCACGCGCGCGGCTACGAGGAGGTCACGTTCGACGAGTTGCGGCAGCGCTGGCCGGACCCGGACACCCAGTTGATGGTCAACGCGGGATCGCCGATCGGGGTGTTCCTCACCGTGGGGCAGGTCGTCGCTCTCGCAGCGGGCACGGAAAGCCTGGTGCCGATCGACGATGTGCAGGACGCCGTCGTCGACGAGATGATGATCGAGCTGCGGCGCAGGTGCCTTGACGAACTCGGCGGGGACGAGGCGACGGCGGCAGCGGCGCTGACGGAGGTAGCTCCCAACGATCTGGAACGCAAGCTGGAAAACGCCGTCGAGCACACCGACTTCGACGAATTCCTGCTGACCCTGCTTGGCGCCGAAGTGGTGGTACCGACTACCGGCCCGGTGCCCGATCCTGGGCGGATTCACGAGCGTGACTTTCCGTGGCAGATCCTCGGCGAGGACGAAATGCCGCTCATCCCGGTGTTCAGTTCGGCCGGGGTACTCGACCACGTCGTTCCCGGAGGCCCGCACCGGGTCCAGGTGCCGTTCCTCGACGTGGTGGCGGCCTGGCCGAGCCAGCAACACGTGCTGTGCTTCAACCCTGGCACGACGACCGAACTGATGCTGCCGCCTGGCGGTGTGCCGGAACTGGCGGCGGCCATCGCCGAGGCCGACGCCGACGACCCACTCTGAAGGGCGCGGCAGAGTGGGTCGCCACTACCCGTTGTCGCCGATGGACTGCAGCAGATCGTCCAGGGTGAGAGTGGTGAGGTCCTCCCTGGTTGGGCGGCTGCCCAGCGAGCGCAGCCGCGTCGACTGCGACTTGCGCATCCGCTCCAGCAGCTTGCGGGCCTCCCGCGCGTTGCCGAAGTTCTCGTCGCGTTCGAGCTGCGAGAACCATTCGAGCAGGGCGATTTCCACATTGTCGCCGAGTTGGTAGTCGGCGTTCTTGGCCAGGTGCACGGCGATCCGCACCAACTGCTCCGGGGAGTAGTTCTCGAACTCGAGTGTCTTTCCGAACCTGGAGGCAAGGCCGGGGTTGGCGTCGAGAAAGGTGCGCATCTCACCGGTGTAGCCCGCGACGATGACGGCGACCTCGTTGCGGTGATCCTCCATCAACTTCACCAGCGTGTCGATGGCTTCCTGGCCGAAGTCGGCACCGCCGCCGCTGGATCGGGAGAGTGTGTAGGCCTCGTCGATGAACAGCACACCGCCACGGGCTTCGTCGAACGCCGACGCCGCCTTCTCGGCGGTGTGGCCGATGTACTGGCCGACGAGGTCACGGCGGGAGACTTCCTTGAACTTGCCGTGCGGCAGGATACCGAGCGCCTTCAACAACTGGCCGTAGATTCGCGCGACGGTCGTCTTGCCGGTTCCCGGCGCGCCCGCGAACACCAGGTGGTTGCTCACCGTGCCGACGGAAAGCCCCTCACTGCGTCGCCACTCGTTGACCTGGATCTCGTCGATGAGTCCCCGTACTTCGGCCTTGACACCGGCCAGACCGATCATGGAGTCGAGTTCGCCGAGCAGCTTGTCGACCTGTTCCAGGTCCTTCTCCCGGTCCGTTTCGGCGGTGACGCCGACGGGTGGCCTGCCGCGGTCGGCCGGTCCTTCGCGGACCTCGGTCCGTGCGCCGTCGTCAAGGCGTATCCCCGGAGCCGCGGTGTTCTCGATCCGGCAGTTGTCGATGACTCCGCCGCAGCCCTTTCCAACCGCGATGCCGACTCCCTGCGTGTCGTGAATCCACGACGACGTGATCGAAGGGGAGGTCTGGTCCGCGACCGCGATCCCCGCGTCGGCGGTCTGCGAGATCTCGCAGCGCTCGATGGCGGAGTCACCGGCCTGGTACAGGTAAACGCCACGGAATCCGCAGCCGATGATGGTGCAGTGGTTCAGCGTCGCGCGCGTGCCGAGCCGCAGGATCACGGCGTCGTCGACGATGTCGCGGATCTCACAACGTTCGACCACGCCGTCGGATTCCTCGAGGATCAGCCCGTACTGCCCACCGATGATCTTGGTGTTGCTGAGCTTGACGTCCGCGCCGCCGGTGATGGACACCGCGGCGGCGTATCCGGCTGCCGCGACACAGTCGGCCACCTTCAGCTGTCCACCGAGGACCCGCAGAGCCGAGTTCTCCTCCGAGCGCAGGTTGAGCCCGATGAGTTGGAGCTTCGCGCCGACGGCCGAAACCGCGGGCTGCTCGGGAAGCGCCGAATTGATCCTCACGGCGCCGGAATCCTGAGCCCGCAGCACGATGTCGGCATGCTGGATGGTGAGTGTCTCGGTGTAGTCCCCCGCCGCGATCGAGATGACCGTTCCGTTTGTCGCCGCGTCGAGGGCGTCCCGGATCGTTGGGAACGAACCACGCTGCTGCGGCGCTACATGAAGGGTGCGTGCCATGGCTCCGGTTGGGATGGGGGACTAGGGTCTGCGCAGCAAAGCTACCGCAGAACGGGGGTAACGCGTGCGATCCGGATGGCAACCTGCCGATCAACGCGAGGCCGACATGGTCGCGGCACTGCGGAACGGGCAGGGGTGGCGTTACGCGGAACTGGTGCTGTCCGGCCCGTTGTACCTGCCGAAACTGCCCGATCGCGACAGTGACGAGTGGTGGGAGCTGGTGCGGGAGTTGACACTGCCCACCGAGAACGTGCTGGCCTTCACCTCGGTCGAGGCAATGTCGGTAGTGCTCGGCAGCTTCGCCCAAGGCTATAAGAAGACCGATTTCGCCTCGCTGCTGCGGCGCTGGCCCAACCCCAACTGGCTGCTCGCGCTCAATCCCGCACTCCCGATCGGGTTGATCACGCCACCCGCGGCGGTGTACGGCCTGGCAAGCGGTGAGGTCGACCTCACGCCGATCGCGCAGGTGCAGGCCGACTACGAAGCGGGCGCCGAGGAGGCCGTACGGCACATCTGCCTGCGAGGGCTGGGCGCCGAGGACAAACCCGCCTACGCGAAGCCGCCGGTGAACGAACTCGAGGAGGCGCTGGCCGAGGCCGTTTCCCGGCAGGACGGCGACGAATTTCTCGACGCACTGCTCGGCGCTGAGGTCGTCGTCCCGGTGAGCGAACCGGTGACCGACCCGGCAGGGCTGACCGAGTCCGACTTTCCCTGGCACAAGATAGGTGAGGATTACCCGGTTATCCCGGTGTTCAGCTCCACCGAAGTGCTGGACCACTTGGCGCCCACCCTGCGACATCGGACGCGGTTGCCGTTTCTGGCGATGCTCGCCAACTGGCCGGACGAAACACACGTGCTGTGCTTCAACCCCGGTACCGAGACCGAGGTCGTTCTCTTCGGGGACGCCATCCTTGAGCTGGTGGCAGAGGTGGCCGACTCGCTGCCCGGCGGTGGGGACGGTACCGCCCCCACCGGTGACAGACGCTGAGTCACGTTGGACGGGCTTCAAAAGCGTCGTACTGGGCCGTTAGTGTGAACCACGTCAAGAACCTTGGGAACCCACGAGGCATGGCGAACCTCCAAACAGGTGGGCAGGCATGTCGGCTCACGAAGCGCAAATGGTGCGGTTCTCCTGAGTTGCTTAGCGAATGAGGTGGTCTTGTGGGCACACGTGGGCGACTGGGGGAGCTGATCCGGAGCTTTCGCAGGCGAGCGGGCTTGACCCAACAGGAGGTCGCCGATCTCGCCGGGCTCAGCGTGGCAGGGTTGCGCGATGTCGAGCAGGGACGGGTGACCCGACCCCGCGCGTCCACCGTGCGCAGACTTGCAGACGTCCTCGGGCTGACACTCGAAGAACTGGACACCTTGCTCCGCCGATCAACCGCGGCCGTTGAGGACGAGGAATTGCGGTTCGAGATCCTGGGACCGCTTCGCGTGGTGGCTAACGGGACGGTGGTCGATCCAGGTTCGGAGAAGCAGCGCATACTCACCGGACTGCTCGCGCTGTCGCCCAATACACCAGTGGGGCGGGATTCGCTGGTCGAGGCGCTGTGGGGTGATTCGGCGGGTGCGGGGGCGGTCGACTCCTTGCAGTCCCGGATCTCGCGGCTGCGCAGGCGGCTGCGGCTTTCCGACACCGAAGGTGACGGCGTACTCGTCGCTACCAGGGGTGGCTACCAGCTGTCCGTTTCCGAGAGCCAGCACGATCTGCTGGCATTCCAGCGGTTGGTCGAGCGCGCCCGCTCGGCGCGCGACGCGGGAGAGCTGGCCGAGGCGGCCAAGTTCTACGCGAATGCGATGGCGTTGTGGCGGGGTGCTCCGCTGGAGGGTCTCGGAGCACTGCAGTCACATCCGGTGGTGGTGGGGCTCGCCCGGGAATGCCCCATCGTGGCCGTCGAGTACGCCGACGTCGCCTACCAACTCGGCCACTACCAGGAACTGCTCCCGTTGCTGCAACGCATCGCGGAGGGCGAACCACTGCACGAGACGGTGCACGCCGCGTTGATGATCGCGCTGGCGGGCAGCGGCCAGCAGGCCGCAGCGCTGAACGTGTTCGACACCTTGCGCAGGCGGCTGGCGAACGAACTGGGTGCGGACCCAGGACACGAACTGGTGTCGGCCTACCAGCGGGTGCTGCGGCAGGAGGTGGCGCAGCCGGACTTCTCGCCGGTCACCGCGCACCGCCAGCTACCACCGGACATCGCGGACTTCAGCGGTCGCACCGCCGAACTCAGGCAACTCAGGGAAACCCTGCCGGAAGTGGGCGCGGGCACGGCGGTTCCGATCAGTTTGATCGAGGGCATGGCGGGCGTCGGCAAGACGCGACTGGCCGTGCGGCTGGCACATCAACTGCTGGCCGAAGGCCGCTACACCGAGCAGCAGCTCTATGTGGACCTTCGCGGCCATTCCGATCAGCCACCGGCCGATCCGAGCGCGGTTTTGGCCTCGTTCCTGCGATTGCTTGGCGTCCCCGGCGACCAGATACCGCCGAACATGGAGGAGCGGTCCATCCTGTACCGGGATCGCCTCCACGGCAAGCAGGCGCTGGTGTTGCTCGACAACGCGGCGGGGGAGGACCAGGTGCTTCCGCTACTGCCAGCGGGCCCAACCAATCTGGTGCTGATCACCAGCAGGCGGGCGCTCGCGCTCGACGGGGCGCGTTCGCTGCCGCTGGACGTGTTCCGTCCCGACGAGGCGACGCAACTCCTTGAGCGTGTAGTGGGGCGCGGCCGGGTGCACGCAGAACGCGCCGCCGCGGAGCGGGTCGTGGAACTGTGCGGCCGACTTCCGCTCGCGGTCGCGCTCGCGGGAAGGCGGTTGCAGTCGCGGCCGGTGTGGGGGTTCAACGAGCTGTTGTCCCGGTTGGGACAAAGCTGTGACCGGGTCGGCGAACTCGCGGTTGGCACCAGAAGGCTGCAAGCGGTTTTCGACCTCTCCTACGACGCGCTCGATCAGGCCGAGCGGCGGACCTTCCACCTGCTCGGGCTGCACCCGGGCGATACCTTCACCGTCGACGCCGCGGTGGCGCTCACCGGGCTCACCCCGCTGCGGGCACGCAGGCTGCTGGACCGGCTCGCCGACGAGCACCTGGTTGACATCGTCAACGGCGACACCTACCGGCTGCACGACCTGCTCGCGGCGTACGCCCGCAATGTCGCCGAACGTGAGGAGAGCGAGGAGTCACGCAGGGCGGCGATCGGGCGGCTGCTGGACTTCTACCTGCACACCGCGGCGCGGGCCGCCCAGCGGCTGCAGGCGAATCCGGTGGAACTCGATCTTGCCGGCAGTGCACCCACCTACCTGCCACGGTTGGCCACCAAGGAGGAGGCCAAACACTGGCTGGACAGCGAGCGCCCCAACCTCATCGACGCGGTGACGCTGGCGGCCGAACACGGTTGGCCCGGCCACGCCTGGCAACTGACCAGGTCATTGCGGGAGTACCTGCACCTCTACGGCTACGGGCACGACCACGACTGGGTGCGGGTTCACGAGGCGGCACTCGCCGCGGCCGTCGCAGCTGGGGACGAGGTCGGGGAGGCGCTCACCAGAACCGATCTCGCCGCCGCTTACCTGAACCACGGGCGCGGCGAAGACGCCCGGCGACACCTGCTGCACGCCCTGCGGTTCCACCGCGAGGTCGGCGACTGCAAACTCGAATGCTCCACGCTCAACTCGCTCGGTCGGCTCTGCTACCGGTTCGGCAACTTCCGTGAAGCGGCGCGGTACCTGCAACAGGCTGCTTCGCTGTGCCTGGGACGGGACAGCTACCTTGAACAGACCACGCGGGCCTACCTCGGCATGGTCTCGCTGGTGTTCGGCGACACCGACGAGGCACTCGAGCACTACGCGCACAGCCTGCGGCTGGCTCGGCGGTTGGGCAACACCGACGGCGAAACCCACATGCTCGCCGAGATCGGCTGGGTCGAGTGGCAGCTGGGCAGGCGAGCCGACGCCACCGCCCATTTCGACAAGGCGCTTGCCGTGGCAACCAGCAACGGGTTGTCTCCAAGGGAGGCGCACGTGCGGCATCGGCTCGGCGATGTCCTGCGCAGCCAAGGTTGTCTCGTGGAAGCGCTCGACAACCTCACCGAAGCGCTGCGGATCGTGCGCGCGGTCGGTGGCGACACCTTGGAGAGCGATGTGCTAATCGACCTCGGTGCCACGTACCGGGAGATCGGCAACATGCCGACGGCATACACGCTGCTCGACGAGGCCATCCGCTCGGCGATCAAACGCAAGGAGCGTTACCAGGAAGCAAGGGGACTCAACGAACTCGCCGAGCTGCACCGGTGTACCTCGCGTGCCGAACTCGCTCGCGACAACTGGCGCCGAGCGCGCACGCTGTTCGCCGAACTGGGCACACCGCAAGCCCGGGAGCTGCAGGCACTGGCCTGTGACGTCGGTTCGGTCGCCTGAGCTCACCGGGCGTTCGGGTGGTGGCGCGAGTCAGCGCGGGGACATCCGCAGCGCGCCGTCGAGCCGGATGACGTCACCGTTGAGGTAGTCGTGCTCGACGATGTCGACCGCCAGTTGCGCGAACTCGTCGGGGCGGCCGAGCCGTCTCGGGAACGGCACCCCTTCTGCGAGGCCCGCGCGGAACTCCTCGCTGACCGTGGCCAGCATCGGGGTGTCGATGATGCCCGGTGCGATGGTCATCACCCGGATTCCTTGTGAAGCGAGGTCGCGGGCCGCGGGCACGGTCATGCCCACCACCCCGCCCTTCGACGCGGAGTACGCGATCTGCCCGATCTGGCCCTCGAACGCGGCGACGGAAGCGGTGTTGATGATCACCCCGCGCTGATCGTCTCGCAGCGGCTCGGTCCGGGCGATGGCCTCCGCCGCGACGGTCAGCACGTTGAAGGTGCCGACGAGGTTCACCTCGACGACCTTGCGGAACAGGTCGAGATCGTGTGGCCCCTTCCTGGAGAGGATGCGCGCGGACGGTCCGATGCCGGCGCAGTTGACGACGATGCGCAGTGGCATATCGCTGTTCTTCGCCTGGTCGACCGCGTCACGCACCTGGTCGGGCTCGGTCACGTCCGTCCGGACGTAGGTGATGCCCTCCACCTCGGGCGCGGCTTCGATCGCGGCCGGGAGGTCGAAGGCGAACACCCTGGCGCCCCGTTTCGCGAGCGCGGCGGCGGTTGCGCCGCCGAGGCCGGAAGCGCCGCCGGTCACGATGGCTGCGGTGACGGTGATCTGCATGTTCTTCCCTTCTCACTGCTGAGAACCCCGACTAGGTTAACGCTCGTTCGCGCGGGTGAAATGTCGACCAATGGCCGCTTCGTGGTGCCCCTGGTGTCGCCCGCGGGTCAACTGCCGGTGTGACCGTCGAGGAATGCACGCTGCATCGATCGTCGTGGTCGGTACCGGGTACGTGGGTCTGACGACCGGAGCCTGTCTCGCCTGCCTCGGCCACCGGGTCACGTGCGTGGACGTCGACGCGGCCAAGGTGGCTCGGCTCGCCGCGGGCCGGGTGGACATCCTGGAACCAGGACTGGCCGGGCTCGTCGCGCGTGGGCTCACCAGCGGCACGCTGTCCTTCGCGGTGGAGGCGCGGGCAGCGGTGGAGTCGGCCGACGCGGTCTTCCTGTGCGTGCCCACCCCGATGGGCGCGGGCGGTGCGGCCGATCTTCGGGCGGTGGAGGCGGCCGTTGCCACGATGGCGAGCTCGCTGCCCGCCGATTCCGTGCTGGTGACGAAGTCGACCGTTCCGGTGGGAACGGCGGGGCGAATCAGTGACCTGCTGGGCCGTGACGACGTGGCCGTGGTGTCGAACCCCGAGTTCCTGAGGGAAGGCACGGCCGTTGCCGACTTCCTCGGGCCGGAGCGAATCGTCGTTGGCTCGGACACGCCAGGAGCCGCCGAGCGGGTCGCCGCGCTGTACCGGCGGCTGGACGCGCCCGTCGTCGTCACCGACGCGGCCAGCGCCGAGCTGGTCAAGTACGCGGCGAACTGCTTCCTGGCGACCAAGCTTTCTTACGTGAACTCGATCGCGGAGCTGTGTGAACGGCTGGGGGCCGACATCGACGCGGTCACGCGCGGAATGGGATACGACAGCCGGATCGGGCGATCGTTTCTCTCGCCGGGGCCGGGCTGGGGTGGCTCGTGCTTGCCGAAGGACACCAGCGCACTGCTGCGCATCGCCGATGCCGTGGGTTTCGACTTCCGGTTGCTCTCGGCGGCGGTGGAGGACAACCTCGCACAGCGCGACCGGGTGGTCGCGAAGGTGGCGACTGCCGTGGGCGGCGAGCTCGCCGGAGCGCGGATCGGCCTGCTCGGCCTCGCGTTCAAGGCGGGAACCGACGACCTGCGGGATTCGCCCGCGCTGGCGGTGGCCTCGGTGCTTTCCGCGCACGGTGCGCGACTGTCCGCCTACGATCCCGCCGTGACGGGGCCGCTGCCGGGCATGGCCGTCGCCGACGACCCCTACCGGGTCGCTCGCGGGGCCGACGCGCTCGTGGTGCTCACCGAGTGGCCGGAGTTCACCCAGCTGGACTGGACCTACGTCGCCGACCTGATGCGGGGTGCGGCCGTCGTGGACACCAGGAACCTGCTGTCACCCGTGTCGTTGCGGGACGCGGGGCTGCGGTGGACCGGCCTAGGTAGATCAACGAAACGTATCGATGCCAGTTCTGTTAGTTGAGCGAACAAAGCTATTCCCCTTATGGTCGTGGAGTGTTCACGACCAGACCAGAGCTCGCCGGTACCCACGGGATGGTGGCCTCCACCCACTGGCTTGCCTCGACAACGGGCATGGCGGTGCTCGAGGACGGCGGCAACGCCTTCGACGCGGCCGTCGCGGCAGGCTTCGTGCTCCAGGTGGCGGAGCCGCACCTCAACGGGCCGGCAGGGCAGGTGCCCGCGATCTTCGTGACCGCCGACGCGCGCACCCCGAAGGTGCTGTGCGGGCAGGGGGTCGCTCCATCAGCCGCGACCCCCGGACACTTCGCCGACCTGGACCTCGACCTCATCCCAGGCAGCGGGTTGCTGGCGGCGACCGTGCCGGGCGCATGGGACGCCTGGCTGCTGCTGCTTCGTGACCACGGCACCAAACGGCTGCGCGACGTGCTCGGCTACGCCATCTCCTACGCCTGGAAGGGCGTTCCGGTGGTCGGCCGGATCACCGAGACCATCGACACCGTCGCCGAACTGTTCGCCAACCACTGGCCCACCTCGGCCAGGTTGTGGCTTCCCGGTGGCGAGGCACCCGCCCCCGGCTCTTTGCACCGCAACCCGACCTTGGCACGCACCTGGCAACGGCTGCTGGCCGAGGCCGAGACGTGTTCGGGGCGGGAGGAGCAGATCGAGGCCGCCCGCAGGGCCTGGTCGCACGGGTTCGTGGCCGAGGCGATCGATGAGTTCAGCAGGAACGCCTTCCGCGACGACAGCGGTCGCGACCACGCCGGGCTGCTGACCGGCGACGACCTCGCCGCCTGGGAGGCCACCTACGAGGATGCCGTCGTCACCGACTTCGGTGAGTGGAGTCTGGTCAAGTGCGGAGCCTGGACCCAGGGTCCCGTGCTGGCGCAGCAACTGCGCCTGCTTGAGGGCTTCCGTGACGAGTTGGCGTACGTGGACGGCAGGCCGACCGCGCGGACGGTGCACCTGGCCACCGAATGCGCCAAGCTGGCCTTCGCCGACAGGGAAGCGTGGTACGGCGACACGAGCGTCGACCTGGATCTGCTGCTGTCGCGCGAGTACGCCGAGGGGCGACGCAAGCTCGTCGGCGACGAGGCCAGCGGCGAGCTGCGCCCTGGTGGCGCCGACCCGAGGCTGCCCAAGGTCATCGAGGCCACTCGTGGCCGCCGTGCCACGGGCGGTGCCATCGGGGAGCCGACCGTCGACCCTGCTGGCCGCACGCGCGGCGACACGGTGCACATCGACGTGGTGGACGCCCACGGCAACATGGTGTCGGCGACCCCGTCCGGCGGGTGGCTACAGTCCTCGCCGACGATCCCGGAACTGGGCTTCTGCCTGGATTCCCGTGCCCAGATGTTCTGGCTGGAACAGGGCCTGCCCAATTCGCTTGCCCCCGGCAAGCGCCCCAGAATCACCCTGTCGCCGTCGATGGCGCTTCGGCACGGCGAGCCGGTGCTGGCCTTCGGCACCCCCGGTGGAGACCAGCAGGACCAGTGGCAGCTGAGCCTGTGGCTGGCGCACACGGTCGGTGGACTGAACCTGCAGGAGTCGATCGACGCGCCAGCCTGGCACACCACCTCGTTCCCCAGCTCGTTCTACCCACGCGCCTGGACACCGAAGGAACTGGTGGTCGAGTCCAGGATCGGGGAGGCAGCGCTGCGCGAACTCGCCGAGCGCGGGCACGAGGTGGTCGACGCGGGCCCGTGGGCGCTGGGCAGGCTATCCGCGGTGTCCCGCGACCCCGCTAGCGGCATCCTGCGTGCCGCGGCCAATCCACGCGGCATGCAGGGCTACGCGGTGGGTCGATAGCCGGCTATGGCCGTCGGGTCCTGCGCGATCACCCAGTACTCGCCGAACCGGTCGCCGTCGCGCCGCAGCAGGTCGTGCCCGTGGAACTCCACCGGCTCACCGCCGTAGCGGCCCCGGCCCACCCAGCGTGCGGCCACGAGGTCGCCCTGGACGATCGGCCCGACCTCGATCTCGAACCGCAGCGCCTCGATCAGCTCCCTGCCCTGCCGCACGACATCGGCGAGCTGATCGGGGCCGGTCACCAGGCTCGGCTGTCCCGGCCAGTGTCCGGCGAAATCGGCGGTGACGATCGAGCGGGCGATCCGCTCCAGTTCGCCAAGGTCGCCGTTCCACAGCTCGTACAACCAGCGTTCGTACATGCTCACCGTTCCCAGAGCCAGAACTCGACTCCTTGGTTGTCGGTACAGTCGGCCGTTCGTCCGTAGGGTTCCCGCCTGACCGAACTCACCTCGCCGCCGTGGTCGCGCACCCGGTCGGTGGCCGCGTCCAGATCGTCGACCGCGTACATCAGCTTCCAGCCCGCGTAGGACTGCCCTCCCCACAGCCCACCTTCGGCCAGCCCGCTGCCCTCGATCCGCCATGCCCTCGGCACGGTGCCCGTTTCGAACCGCCACCCGAGTACGGCGCCGTAGAAGCGCTTGGCGGCCTCGTCGTCGGGCACGGTGAATGTGAAGTACCCAGCCTCGCCATGGCGGGGGGCAAGGAGACCCCCGGAGGGGGACGGCCCCGTCGCCTGCGCCACCAGCCAGCGCTGCCCGAACGGGTCGCGGATGCGGCCCATCACGCCGTGTCCGCGGTCCTCGACCGGACCGATCGGTTCAGCACCCAGCTCCACAGCTCGGTCCACGGCCGCCCGCGCGTCAGGCACCTCCACCCGCACCGCGGCCCCACCCTCGGGCGCGACGACGTTGCCGACCTCGGGGAACTCCTCGGCGAGCATGAGCACGGAGTCGCCGATGGCCACTTCCGCGTGACCGACCTTGCCGTCAGCCATCACGATCAGCTCACCCAGCCTCGTGGCGCCGAAGACCTCGACGTAGAAGTCCACCGCGGCCCGGGCGTCGCGCACCGCGAGGTAAGGGGCGAGCGAGCGCGTCCGTGCGGGGGACTGAACCTGTGCGGTTGTCATAGCTTTACCTCCTGTTTCGCCGCCGAGGATCGCCGCACGCAACGCCTCCCGCAGCGCGGCGGCGAACACCGGATCGGGTTCGGCGGGTTCGTGTGGTTGTCGCAAGGCATGGAAAGCATCGAACGGGTCAGTCATCGCCGGCCTCCCCAACCTGCCGTCGGTACTGCCGCCGGAACGCGGCGCGCGCCCTGGCCAGCAGCCCCTCGGTGGCGTGCGTTGTGCGGCCGAGCAGGTCGGCGACCTCGGCAACGCCGAGCCCGTCCAGGTAGCGCAGGGTCAGTGCCGACCTGTGGTGTGCTCCCAACTCGGCCAGTACCTGCCTGGCGACGAGCGCGTCCAGTTCGGCCTCCCACGGGTCAGCCACATCCGCGCCGTTCACGCCGTCGCCGACCTCCGAGGCGTCCCGCACGAGGCGCAACGCCCGCTCCTCGCGCTCGCGGCGCCGCCAGTGGTCGACGAGCTTGTGTCGCGCGATGCCGATCAACCACGGGACGCTCACCTGCGGCGCGGCCTGCTTGCGGCAGGCGCCGACCGCGCCGAGGAAGGTTTCCGACGTCAACTCCTCGGCCAGCGTGCGGTTACCGCAACGCGACAGCAGATAGCCATAGACCTCGGGCAACGCCTGCTCGTACACCTCGAGCAGCGCGAACGCCGGATCTGGCCGGACCCGTGGGTGCGTCACACCCCCATCGTCGTCCGGCGAGCGGGTGCTCCAACGCCTTCCGCCGACCTTTTCACCCGGCGTAGCTTGTTCGACATGCCGACCACGCATCACCACAGCTGCACGCTCTGTGAGGCCACCTGCGGCATCACGGTTACCGTGGCCGACGATCGAGTGGTGGGCATCCGGGGCGACTCCGACGACCCGGTCTCTCAGGGATACATCTGCCCCAAGGCCACCGCGCTGGCCGATCTGCACCACGATCCTGACCGGCTACGCACTCCGCTGGTTCGGGGCGGCGCGGACGAGTGGTTCGAGGTGAGCTGGCCTGCCGCCATCGAACTCGCCGCCGCCGGGCTGCGCGACGTCAGGCAGCGGCACGGCAAACACGCGCTCGCCGTGTACCAGGGCAACCCGACCGCTCACAACCTCGGACTCATCACCTACGGGCAGCCGTTCTTCCGTGCGCTGGGGACGCGGAACCAGTACTCGGCCACCTCGGCCGACCAGCTACCACACATGCTGGCCGCGCTACAGATGTTCGGCCACCAGCTACTCATGCCGGTACCCGACATCGACCGTACCGACCTGTTCGTCTGCCTTGGCGCGAACCCGGCCGTGTCGAACGGCAGCATCATGACGGCACCGAACGTGCGTTCCCGGCTCAAGCGTGTGCGCAGGGTCGTGGTGTTGGACCCGAGGCGCACCGAGACCGCCGACCTGGCCGACGAGCACGTGTTCATCCGGCCCGGCACCGACGCGTTGCTGCTGCTTTCGGTGGTCAACGTGCTGTTCGCCGAGCACCTGGTGTGCACGGGCCGGCTGACCCCCCGGTTGACCGGGTTGGAGATCCTGCGAGTGGCCTGCCGGGATTTCACCCCCGAGCGCACCGCCGCTGTCACCGGAGTGGACCCGGCCAGGGTGCGCGCGCTCGCCAGGGAACTGGCCACGACGCCGCGCGCCGTGGTGTACGGCCGCGTCGGGCTGTGCACCCAGGAGTTCGGAGGGCTCGCCGCGTGGCTGATCGTGGTGGTGAACGCGCTGACGGGACGTCTCGACGAACCGGGTGGCGCGATGTTCACCACGCCCGCGATCGATGCCATCCCGCTGGCCACGGTCACCGGGAACCGGGGCAGTTTCGACAGCTACCGCAGCCGGGTGCGCGGGCTGCCCGAGTTCGGCGGCGAACTGCCCGTCGCCGCGCTCGCCGAGGAGATCGACACGCCGGGTGAGGGGCAGATCCGCGGACTCATCACCTCGGCGGGCAACCCGGTGCTGTCCACCCCCAACGGCGCGCGGCTCGACGATGCGCTCGCCGGGCTGGACTTCATGGTGTCGATCGACCCCTACCTCAACGAGACCACCCGGCACGCCGACGTGATCCTGCCGCCGACAGCACCGCTCGAGCGCCCGCACTACGAACTGGCGCTGGCGAACTACTCGGTGCGCAACGCGGCCAAGTACTCGCCATCGGTTCTGCCGCGTGGCCCGCGACAGCGCCACGACTGGGAAATCGTGCTGGAGTTGGCCAGCCGGGTGCTCGGCGGCGGAGCGGCCGCCCGGTTACTCGGTCGCCTCGGCCCCGAACCGCTGCTGGAGCTGGGCCTGCGTGTCGGGCCCCACGGGCTGCGCAAGCTGCGAGGAGGGCTCTCGCTTGGCAAGCTCAAGCAGCGGCCGCACGGGGTTGACCTCGGTCCGCTGCGGCGCAGGTTGCCAGGCAGGCTCGCGACACCGGGCAAGCAGGTGCATCTCGCACCGCGTGTCTATCTCAACGACCTGCCGAGGTTGCGCAGGCTGCTGACGCGGCAGCGGGACGACACACTCGTGCTGATCGGCAGGCGCCACCTGCGCAGCAACAACTCCTGGATGCACAACAGCGAACGACTCGTGAAGGGCAAACCCCGCTGCACGCTGCTGGTCCACCCCGATGACGCGCGAGAGCGCGGGCTCGCAGACGGTGGCAGCGCCAAGCTGTCGTCGGCGAAGGGCACCGTCGAGGTGACCGTCGAGGTGACCGACGCGATCATGCCGGGCGTGGTGAGCCTGCCGCACGGTTGGGGGCACCACCGCACCGGTGTCCTGCTGGGGGTGGCTACGAGGCAACCAGGGGTGAGCGTCAACGACGTCACCGACGAGCACCTGGTGGATGAGCTCACCGGCACCGCGGCGCTTTCCGGTGTCCCGGTGCACCTACAGGTCTGAGGCGGCTTCCTCCTGGCCGCCGCGCGGGTCGGGCAGGGCCCGGCCCAGCACGGTCACCAGCACGGTGAGCACCGCCTGGAGTCCGATGACGAGGCCGAACGCCTCTCGGAGCCCGACGCTCACGGCGATCTCGGCGAACAGGCTGCCCAGCGTGCCCACGCCGAGCGCGAGCGCCGCCTGCTGCGTGGTGGCCAGCACTCCGCTGCCCAGACCTGCGCTGTCGGCGGGCACGCCAGAGAGCACCAGCCGAAACAGCGTCGTCACAGCCAGCCCCTGCCCCACGCCGCACAGCAATGTCGCGGGCAGTAGGTAGAGCACGGTCACGCCGGGCCAGCCGGGCAGTACCACGGCAAGCAGCAGGAGTAGCCCGGCGAGCTGAATCATGAACCCCGCGGGTGCCACTGCCTGCCCGAACCTGCTCACCAGCCTCGTGCTCGCCAGTGAAGCCGCGAAGAACCCGAAGGCCAGCGGTGCCAGCGCCAATCCCGCGCCCAGCGGGCCGAAGCCGAGCCCCTCCTGCAGGGTCACCGCGCACACGAACATAAAGGCGCCGAACCCGGTGAAGAACACCGAGGTGACAGCCAGCCCGCGACGCATACTCGGTACGCGCAGGACGGTGGGAGGCAGCAGCGGCACCCGGCCGGACCGTTCGGCTCGTCGCTGTGTCACCGCCAGCGCAACCAGTAGCAGCGGCACCGCGGCCAGTGAAGCCGGCGTCCAGGCGGGCCAGCCGAGCGCGCGGCCCTCGGTTAGCGGTATGAGCAGGCACAACAGCGCAGCGCCGAGCAGTGCGGTACCCGCGAGATCCACCCTGAGCGGATCGCGCGAGCGGCTTTCCGGCACCGACCGGGTCGCAAGCAGGCCGAGTAGCCCGATCGGCACGTTGACCAGGAAGATCGGCCGCCAGCCGAGCCCGGCGATATCGGCTGCGACAAGTACACCGCCCAGTAGTTGGCCCGCGATCATGGAAAGGCCCGCGTTGGCGCCGTAGCGGCCCATCGCCCTCGACCTGTGCTCGCCGTAGGTGCTGGCCTGGATCACGGACAGCACCTGAGGCAGCAGTAGCGCCGCCGCCGCTGCCTGCGCCACCCTCGCGGCCACCAGTACCTCGATGTTCGCGGCGAGCCCGCAGCCGAGTGAGGTGACGGTGAAGGCGGCAAGGCCGATCTTGAACAGGCGCTTGCGGCCGTACGCGTCGCCGAGCCGGCCGCCCGGCACGAGCAGCACCGCGTAGGTCACGCCGTAACCCGCGATCACCAACTCCAGCGTCGCCGTGTTCGCACCCAGGTCGGCACCGATGGCGGGCAGGGCGACGTTGACGATGAAGAAGTCGACAAGTGGCAGCGCCGCGCCGAGCAGCAGCGTGAGCAGTCCCGCGGTGGTCAGCGTGGACCCGTGCTCGGTGGGCGGGCTGGTCGGTGAGGTGGTCGGTGAGGTCACGGCTACGACGATTCGCCTGCCGCGAGACTGGTACCAGAGCGTGCTCATCCTGGTGTGAGCACTACCTGGTACCCGTCGGCCGCTCGCGGCATGCTTGTGTGGTGAGCACGGTCGCCGACCTCGATTCCGGACCCGACGCGGTGCGACGCCGTGAGCTGGCCTCGTTCCTGCGCAGCAGGCGGGAGCGGATCACTCCCGACCAGGTGGGACTGCCGCACACGCGGCGCAGGCGAACCCCTGGCCTGCGCCGCGAAGAGGTCGCGCAGCTCGCCGGGGTCGGTGTCACCTGGTACACGTGGCTGGAGCAGGGACGCGACATCAGGGCTTCGGACGGCGTGCTCGACGCGATCGCCAGAACACTGCGGTTGGACCCCCATGAGTCCGCACACCTGTTCACCCTGGCGGGCATTCCGGCGAGACCGGCGGTGCGGGACCGCGACGCGATCCCGGCTGGCGTCCACGCACTGCTGGCGAAGCTGGAACCGTATCCCGTCGTGGTGCAGAACGCTCGCACCGACATCCTCGCCCACAACCGGGCGTACGAGTGGTTGCTCGGCGTGGACGAACTGCCGTTCGAGGAACGCAACCTGCTGTTGCAGTGCTTCGCCAAACGCAGGTGGCGTTCCAGAATGCCGGACTGGGAGCAGAACAAGGCCAGGACCGTCGCCGAGTTCCGCTCGGCCATGGCAGGACACGTCGCGGAGCCGAGCTGGAAATCGTTGGTCAATCGACTGCGTGGCGAATCGGCCGAGTTCGAGGCGCTGTGGACGGAACACGACGTGCGGCCACCGGTGAATTGGACCAAGCGCTTCCTGCACCCCGACGCGGGCCTGCTGTGCTTTGACGCCACCTACCTGTGGCTCAGCCGTACACCCGAGATCAGGATGACCACCTACACGCCCTCGAACGAGCAGACCGAGGCCAAGCTGCCCACTCCCTCCTGAGAGGGAGCCGATCCGCTCCCGCGCGGGAAGCGCGAAGCGGTGCCCCGCGGTGATGCTCGACGGCATGAGAAAGCTACGCCTCGCCGTCGGATACGCGGCAATCGCGGGCACCGTGCCCTACCTCGCACTGAAATTCACCTGGCTTTCCGGTGGCGACCTCGGGGTGGTCGACCCCGAGGTCATGACCACGCCAGGGACGTACTTCGCCAACGCGTTCACGGCGGGCATGGACGTTGTGGCCATCGTCGTCGCGCTCGCCTTCACCCACGACTGGGGTAACCGGCTGCCAGGCTGGCTCGTGCTGTTCCCCGCCTGGGTGGGCACCGGCTTCCTTGCCCCGATCGTGCTGAGCGCACCGGTGATCGGCCTCGACTTCGCCCTCGTCGAGCGGTCCGACGACGTGCTGGCACCCTGGGTGCTTCCGGTGGTCTACAGCAGTTTCATATGGCAGGGGTGCACCCTGCTGACCGCGTTCGTGCTCTACGCGAGGAACCGCTGGCCGCAGGCGTTCACCGCGGGTGGCCGCGCAGCCAGGTCCGGGTTGCTCGGTGGCAGCGGCGCGGCACTGGCGGTTCTCACCGGAGTCGTGCTCCTCGGTTGGGCGATCACTGGAACCGGATCGCCTGCGACGCGGTTCGTGGAGGGGCTGGTCGGTGTGCTGGCGCTGCTTGCCGCGGTGGCGGTCCTGGCACGGGCAAGGGCGCCACGCCCCACCTGGTGGCCGCTGGTGGCCGTGTGGACGGGCTCGGCCGCGATGTTCTCCGGTGGCTTCTGGATGGTGTTCACGCTGGCCGGATTCACAGCGTCACCCGGTGTGGGCGAGGTGCTGGTCAGGTGTGGCCAGACCCTCGGCGGTGTGCTGCTCGCGGCCTCCCTGCTGAGCTCTGCACGGGCGGTGAGCGGCGGTACCGCCTTCGAGCGGGTGGGCCACACCATGCCGCAGGGGTAGCGCGGTCCTCCCACCCTCGCGTCAGGGTTGGTCGACCCCGGTGGCCGAGCGGCGCCGCGCACGCTGGACGGTGCGCGTCGCTCGTACCACGAAGATCACCGCGACGATCACCACGAGCGCCAGCTGAAGCCACATGCCGCCTCCTTCCTACGCGGCCGATGGTGCGGCCTAGCGCCTGCGAGGTGGGGGAGGCGACTGGCCGACGCGGCCGATCTCGCCCTCCCGTGCGACGCGGCGAGGAGTGGCACCGCCACTTCTGGGCGGCGGCTGGACCGGTCGCCGCCCACTCGGCTGCACCGAGGACGGCTGGCCTGGCTGTGCCGAGGGGGTTTGCGCTCGCGGCACGGAGCGTTGTGGTGGCGCGGGCGGGCGACGTTGCTCACGCTGCGGCTCACCCTGTTGCTGACCGGGCTGCCTGCGTACAGGTCGGCGTGGCCGCTGACCGGGTTGCTGGGCCTGCTGCCGGGGCGGGCGGCGAGGCGCGGGCTCGATCCTTGGCAGTTCGAGGGTGATCTCGTTGGCCAGCGCCTGTGCCGAACCTACATCCACGGATTCCGAGGACGACTTCGCGTCCTGCCCCTGCCCAGAGCGGTCCTTTGACCGCGCGCCGAGACGCGAAAGTTTCCTCGCCAACGAGTGGCTGGGCCGCTCGACGAAGCGGTAACTCACCTCCACAACGGCGAAGGTGCACACGATGGTGATGGGCAGTGCGATGGCGAACGGCACGGCGGGACGCAACAGCCCGAGCACAACGAACAGCACGAGGGCGTGCAGCAGGTACAGCGAGTAGCTGCGCTCGGACAGTTCGGTCCAGATGCGCCGCTGCTTCAGCTTCGGCTCTGCGAACATGCCGAGCAAGAAGCATGCCACCGCGAAGGCCAGCGCCAGGTTGTAGGAGTCGTCGATGCGGCCGACGTCGATGATGTCGGCCAGCACGTAAAGCATCCACGCCAGCGCCCCGAAGACGCCGCCCACCCACAGCGGGATCCGTTTCGTCGTCACCGCCCAGATCGTCTGCCCGATGATCATGATGGGCAGGTAGGAGACGTTCACGGCGAACAGCGAGTACGACTCGTTCAGCGCGCTCCTGCTCATCAGCACCACGAACACGAACGTCAACTCGATCGCGATCGTCAGCCACACCGAGCGCCGCAGCACAGGCAACAGCACGAACAGAATGGCGTAGAACAGGACCTCGATGATCATGGTCCAGGCCACGGGCATGAGCACCACCTGCGGGTAGAGCAGGTAGTTGACCAGCATCCAGTTCGTGAACATCGTCCACGGGGTCAGCTCCTGTGACTGGCCCGTCGACTGCGGTTCCAGCTGCGCCCACAACGCCAGGGAGGTGAGCAGCAGCACGAAGCCGAGCGGAAGGTAGACCCGGATGAACCGGTTGATCGCGAACCGGCGATGCCCCTGCCGCAGCGCGATCGGCGTCACCACGAACCCGCTGACGAGGAAGAAGAACGGAACCGAGAGCTGCCCGATGCCCTGCTTGGCCATGTGCATCGGTTCGCTGGTGAACGTCTCGATGAAGTCGATGACCGGCGCATGCTCACCCTTGGCACGCACCCACGGGCCGGGGATATGGGTGTAGAACACCAGCAGCGCCGCGATGGACCTGCCGATGTCGATGAATGCGATCCGCGTCTTCTCCGGGGAGCCCGGGGAATCCGGCGTGGTCTGTACCCCCAGCCTGACCACCCCCTGATGCCTGCCGTGCCACCCTCGCGACACACCGTAAGTCGTTGGCAGAGTAGCGCTCGACGGCAGGTCGGCGAATCACAACCCGACAGATCACCCCCAAACGTCACATACCCGAGCCCCACCGCGGCTCGGGCTGCACCCGTAGTCTGTGCGGACGTGTCGACCAGTGAAAGCCCTGTCCTCGACGGGAGCCGGTTGCCCGTAGCTTCTCCGGTCGCACCGCACCCCGTCGTGGCCCGCGCCGCTCGCGTGCGCGCGTGGCTGGTTCAACGGCTGCGGCCGCCGCTGCGTGACGCGCTGCCCGCGCTGATGCTGTACTACTCGATCCAGGCGGTGGGGTTCGCCGTGCTCGCCGTCATGGCGAACCGCTCCGGCATCGGGTTGGCCGGACTGCTCACCCAGCACGACGCCTCGTGGTACCTGCACATCGCTGGCAACGGGTACGACCAGGACGTGGTGCTTGACGCCGAAGGCAACCCGGCAGAGGTGAGCCTGGCGTTCTTCCCGCTGTATCCGGCGTTCGTCGCCGCGGTTTCCGCACTCGGTTTCGGCCCGGTACCGGCAGGGTTGCTGGTCACCTTGCTGGCAGGGGGAGCGGCCGCATGGGGACTCTTCGTGCTCGGCAGGGACCTGGTCGAGCGCAGGGCGGGCATCCTGTTCGCCGGGTTGTGGGCGATGGCGCCCGGCGCCGTGGTGCTGCACCTGGTCTACTCCGAGGCGCTTTTCGTCGCGCTTGCCGTGTGGACTCTGGTGGCGCTGCGGCGTCGGTGGTGGCTGACCGCCGCCGTGCTGACCGTGGCGGCAGGACTGACCCGGATCACCGCCGTGGCGCTCATCGCGGCCGTCTGCATCGCCGCCGTGGTGGCGCTGCTGCGACGTAACGGTGGGTGGCGAGCGGCGGCGGCACTACTGCTCGCGCCGCTGGGGTTGCTTGCCCATCTCGGGTACGTCGCGCTGCGCGCGGGCAGGGCGGACGCGTGGTTCTGGTTGCAGGGCCAGGCATGGCACGTGCGGTTCGATGCGGGAGCGTTCACCGTGCGGCGGCTGCGAGAGGCGTTGTTCCAGGGCGGCTCGGCGGGCTGGGTGCTGCTGGTCGCGCTTGTCGTGCTCGCCTCGCTGGTGTTGCTGCTGTGGTCGTACACGACGCGATTGCCGCTGACCGCGCACGTCTACACCACGCTCGTGGTGCTCATGGCCCTGGGCTCAAGTGAGTTCTGGCAGAGCAGACCGAGGTTCCTGCTGCCCGCCGTGACACTGGTGTTTCCGGTTGCCGTGTTGCTGGCCCGACTGCCGAAGCGCGCGCTGCTGGTGTTGCTGCCGTCGGGAGCGCTCGTAGCGGGCTGGTTCGGGGCGTTCCTGCTCACCGTCGTGCCGATCAACCCGTGACCGCCCAGGGCAGGGTCAGGACGGCCGCAACCACAACGTGACGAACGATCGCTCGTCGGCCACCGCCCTGCGGATCAGCGCCTCGTCCGGCTCGTCCTCCACGACGCCGCCCTCGGCGAGCACCACGCTCGGCCGGTAACCGAACTTGCGGTACGACAGCAGCACCTGGGCGGGGTCGTCACCGAGTTCGGCGATCGCCTCGGGGCAGAACTCGCACAGCACGTCGGGACGGTCGCGTTCCAGCGTCTCCTGCAACCCCGCGAGTGCCCGATGGTCGCGACCCTGCAGGTCCACCTTCACAAGGCTGACCGGCTGGCGCATCACCTCGCCGTTGCCGTCGAGTCGCACGGCCGGCACCAGCGGACCACCACTGCCGTCCTGTGCCCGCACCCGGTGGTCACCGCTGTTGGCCGCGCCCGCGTGCACCAGTACCAGGCTGCCGTCGGTGTCCCATGCGGCCGCCTCGAGCACCGTCACGAGTGCGGCCTGGTGGGAGGGCAGGTTGGCCGCGATGTTGCGGCGCAGGTATCCCGCGTTCACCGGGTCGGCCTCCACCGCGACTACCTGCGTGACGTCCGGGCAGGAGCGCAGCAGCCGAAGCGTGTGGTAGCCGACATGGGCGCCGATGTCCAAGAACGCGCCCGGCCGCTTCGCCGCGAGCCGTGCCAGCAGCGCTGCCTCGCTCTCCTCCCACGAGCGGTGATGCCGAATCCAGGGCAGCATCACCTCGTCGACTGGCAGCAGCAGCATGCCCGCGTCACACACCACGACGTCCGCACCGGCGGGAACGGGCGCGTGCCGCAACCTCGCCGCCTCGTGCAGCGCGCCGACGTCCCTGGTGAGGCGCTGGATGGCGTGCTCGTCGTTGTCCAACCTGCGGTCGCGGGCGCGGAACATCTCGTGGATGGTGTGCTGGCGCGCGGCCACGTCGTCGGTGAGGTCGTCGAGGCGCTGCCGCAGCTCCCGCAGTTCCCGCTGCTGGCGTGGCGCCTGCTCGGCGAGTTGGTCGAGTTGCTCTTGCGTGACCGTGTAGCGCTTGGCGGTTGCGGCCGCGTCTTCACGGCCGCGGTCGAGCGCGCCCTCCAGCGCCTCGATCCGTTGCAGTAGCCGCGACATCGTGTCCTCGGCTCCCTCGAACAGGGTGCCGATCACCCTTCGCTGGTGCACGTCGTAGTGGTCGATCGCGCGCAGCACGGCCTTGCGCACCGCGGGCGCCAGCGGGGTGCGGGAGGCGCTGCCCGGGTCGGGCTGCCACCGCAGTGCTTCCTTGGCGAGTTGCATCGGCGTCAGCGGGTGTTCCGGCGGTTGTTGCCGCCGCTGCGCCTCGCGACGGGCAAGCCAGGTTTCGTGGGCGCGGCTCAGCTCGGTACGCAGCCACTCCGCGGCCGCATCGACGGAACGTGTCTTGAGGATGTGCCGCCTTGCGGCAGCGCCCCGAGCGGAGGCGGCTCCTGGATCGTCGGCCACCTCACGCATGGCGGCGGCCGCCGCGTCCAGGTCGGGGTCGGCCCACAGCGCGTCGGCGTGGTAGGGGTAGCAACCCTCACCGACCCGCACCATGCGGTACGGGATCGGCCAGCCGGTGTGCCCGTCGAGAAACTCGGTGGTGCTGGAGTACGCCGTGCTGATCACCGGAAGGCCACGAGCCATCGCTTCGGCCACCGTGAGCCCGAAGCCCTCACTGCGATGCAACGAGACGTAGCAGTCGCTGCTGTCGTAAAGCTTCGACAACTCCTCGACGCTGAGGTAGCGCTCGATGAGCCTGATCCTGCCGTCACCGGCGACGGCAAGACGCAACCGCTCGGCGTCGTGCGGGTGCAGCTCCGCATTGATCGTCTTGATGACCAGGCGGACGTCGTCGCGGTCGCCGAAGGCGCGGCGGAACGCCTCGACCGTGCCCCACGGGTTCTTGCGTTGCGCGACGCTGTTGAAGTCGAACGCGAACAGGAAGGTGACCGGCTCACCCTCGCGCCTCGGCTTCCCGTGTGGTTCACCGGGATCGCGGACCGGAACCGGAATGGTCTTGACCGGGATGTCGGTGTGTGCCTCGAACGCCGCGCGGCAGAAATCGCTGACGGTCCAGACCTCGTCGACCATCTGGAACGCCTCGTGCTGCCAGCTCGGGAAGTCCTCCAGCTCCCACGCCCACAGGCCGATCCGGTACCGGTTGTGCATCACCTGCGGATGGTTGGCCATCGCGACCCGCGTCTGGTCGGCGTTCACCGCGAGCACACTCACCCCGTACCGCGGCTCACCGGTGGTGGCGGGCTTCTCGAGCGCCGTGCGGTTGGAGACCGCGCGCTCCTCCAGCACGGACGCCACTTCGACACCCGCGTGCCGGATCGCGTCGTGCACGATCCTGCCCATCTCGCCGAGGCCGAGTTCGGCAGTGAGGTAGCCAAGCAGGTTGACGCCGAAGTCCTCGTCGGGTTCCTCCGGCGTCGGCGCGGCCACCGGCATCGCCCACCGGGGAAGCGCACCTTCGACGGGACCGGACGACTCGCACCAGGAGCGAAACCCTGCCGAGTCGGCACCGGTCGGGTGCGGGAACGCGAGTTGGAGGTCGATGCGGGACTCCCACACCGCGAGCGCCAGCCGGTTCAGCCCGGCCGCCGCCTGGCCGTGGTCGGCGGGGGAGGCCAGCCATTCCCGTAGTGCGGCACCCCCGTCCTCGCCGAACGCGTGTGGCGGCAGCGGTTCGCCGTTGAGCTCGGCTGCGATCCAGCCGTCCCGGAACACCCGCCTGCACCCCGGTGGCAGCGGCGTCCCGTCGCCGAAGGTGGCGTAGCCGTAGGGCACCGCGTCCAGCGTCTCGGCGTAGCCCGCGGCTTTCAGTGCGGCCCCGTAGACGTCACACAGCCTGCGCAGCGCGGGCCGCTGCGACAGCAACACCCTCGGCTTGCGGGCGCAGTGGTAGGTCAGCAGCCACGGGCGCTCCGGGCGGTACCCGCTGAAGTGGAAGAACCGAAGCGGGCGGCCGCCGGCGGTGACGTTCCCGTCGCTGTCGCGGACGACCTCGCGTTCGTGCAGGTTCCAGTACGCGACGTTGAAGCCGGGGTCGGTGAGCACGGTGTGCCGGAACAGCGCGGGAACCTGGTCCACCCACCGCTGGTCGGTGAACAGTTGCCGCTCCGGCGCCACGATGGCGTCGTGGCGCAGCCGGTCGGCCCAGAAGTCCAGAAAGCCTTCCGAACCCGGCCCCACACCGACGAAGCCGAGGTTGAAGATGCCGGTCCCCATGATGACGGCGTCGTCGGGTTCCTTGCCGTCCCTTGGCAGCGGCGAGGTGAAGTGTGGCGTCAGCACGATGGCGTGCTTGTCCGCCAGCTCGGCCACCTCCGGCATCGGTGCGAACACCTGGATGTCGGGGTCGAGGTAGACGGCGATCGGGTAGCTGCGGCGCAGTTCGCGAAGCAGATACGGCTTGACCGCCGTCGCCAGCTCGGTCACCGAGTAGGCGGTCGCCATACGCAGGTAGGTGTCGGTGTCGATGCCGAAAGAGGAAGGCTTCACGATGCGGTAGCCGTCGCCGGACTGGTCACCGGTTCCGTCGATGACGGCGACCACGAACTCGTGGTCGGGGTGGTGTGTCAGGTAGGAGCGGGCGAGTACCCGAGCCGCGGGCAGGTAGTTGCGCGCGACGATCGTGCAGGCGACGACTGGGGGCCGCGGTCGCTGCTCAGCCATCGGCCGACAGCGCCCGCGTCTGCGCGTCGAGTACCTCGTCGAAGTCGGCCCGTGCCGAGTCGAGACCCTGCTCGCTGCTGACCTCCACCCGCACCAGCACGTCGCCGGAGAGGTAGTGCGCGCGCCACTGCGAGCGCCCATCGCCGTTCGGCTCGTAACCGGTGACCGCCACGCCGCTCGGTACGTTCTCGGTGACCTCTTCGGCGCCGTTGTCCACCTGGATGTCGGCGAGGCTTCGCACCTCTTCCTCCGCGGCCGCGGTGTCGCCGACCTGCGTCAGTAGCACGAGCGCGATGTTGCCGTTGTCGAGATGGTGCACGGCGAACCTGGTCTCACCCGGCGAGGTGCGCTCGTAGGCCTCCAGCTCGTCGGAGTTGAGGTAGCTCAGGTCCGGAACGTCGGAGAAGTCCCTGACGTCGCTGTGGTCCTCCGCCTTTCCAGGTACGTCGCCCACCGGCAGCGGATCGGGCTCGGCCTGTGACGAAGTCGGCTGCTGCTGACTCGTGGACTGTTCTTGCGGTGCCGCCTCGTTGTCGGGCTGGCCCCACAGCAGAAAGGCGCCGACCGCGATCCCGGCGAGCACTACCACAGCACCGACGATCGCGAAGATCTTGCCCTTGCCGCCTCCGCCGGAGCCCTCGTCGAAGCCCTCCGGGCCCTGCGCGGTCCACTGGGCCGAACCGGAGGGCGCCAACGGCGGGAACTCGCCGCCCCACGGCGGGCTCTGGTCCTGCTCAGGAGCGTTCCACGGCTGTTGTGGCTGTTGTGGCCCTTGCGGCCCTTGCGGCCCTTGCGGCTGCGGTGGTTGTGGCTGCTGGAAGCCGGCAGCGGGCGAGACCGGCTGCTGCTGGAAGCCGCCCGCGGGGGAGGCGGGGCCCGGCTGTTGGAAGCCCGCGGCAGGCGAGTACATCCCGTGCTGCTGTGGGGGCTGCTGGTACTGCGGCTGCTGATACTGCGGCTGCTGGGTCTGCCACTGCGGCACCGCCTGGGTGCGCTCCGAGGAGGAATCGGCGGGAGCATTCACCGGAGAGATCACCTGGGTGGAGTCCGCGGTCGGCCCCGCGTCCTGCTGCTGCTCGCCCTGCTGCTGTGACTGTTGCCCCTGTTCTTGCTGCCCACCCTGCGGGGGCTGTTGCGTGGGCTGCGCCTGCTCCTCGGGGCTCGCGGCCGGGTCCTCGCCCTGCGAGACGGCCGAGGACAGCACCTGATCACGGCGAACGCGGTAGTCGTCCGCAGAGAGTCTGCCGGAAGCGAGTTCCTCGTCCAGCTTGCGCAACTCTTCCTGCCAGGACACCCTGGAACCCCCTGATCACTTGGCGGTGCCTCGCGCGGCGCCCGCGTCCGGTGTGGGCTTGTGGACGTGCCACATTTTGCACGCTGGCGCTACCCTGTGGCGGCTCGGGTCGAATTGTTCGCGTATCTCGATTGCCGTTCCCGCCACGCGAGCGGTTGTCAGGACCGAGGCAGAGCCCGCTCCACCACGGTCAACGTGTCACGAAGCCGCTGCCGCAACTCGCTGTCGGGGCTGTCGGCTGACTGGGAAACCCCGACACCGACCGCGCTGTCGCCGCTGACGTACCACACGACGTTCACCCTGCTCGCCGAGTCCGCCCTGCTGAGCACCGTTACCTCGGGCTCCTCGGACAGCGGCGAGGCTTCGAACCCCTCCGCCGTCACCGACAGGGTAAGCGCGTCCGCGAGTTCGCCCGCCTGCCGCGCCGACGGTGTTGGTACGACCAGCACGGTGTATCCGTCGGTGAGGTCGGGCCCCTCCGCGGAACTGCGGTAGACCACCTCCTCGGCCCCGCTGCGCCGCATCGCGTCGGCTTGCGCGGCCGGGTAGAGGCCCAGCTCAACGCCCCTGCCGACGGACATCGTGGAGTTCTGCGGGCTCGGCCGCCCCGGCAGGGTCGGCAGCCGGTCCTCAAGCGAGGGCCGCGGCTGATCCGGCCCGCTGCCCGCCACGGCGTGGCCCCGCGTGGGTTCCTGCCCGACGACTCCGAACCACCAGGCGCCGCCGATCACCACGGCGAGCGAGATGAACGCGGCGAAGCCGATGAGTAGCCAGGTTCGCCGACCTCCAGCCCGCTGCGGTGGCGGACTCGGCAGTGCCCGTTGTGCCTGCTGTTTCACACTCGCGGCCGGGGCGGTCGGTACCTTGGTGATCGGCATCGTCAACTCGGCGGGCGTGGGCGGGGCCGCCTTGGGGTAGGGCATGGAATCGGTGGCCCGCTGGTCGGCCGGGCTGGGCGCCGTCGTCGGAACGTCGGTTTCGAGCAGGGCTGACGAGCCCGGTTTCCGCTCGGCCTGGGTGTGTTCCGTCGCGGCGGCCGTACCCGCCTTGGATGGCTCTGGGATGCCGGAGGCCTCCGCCAACACTTCCTCCCGCTGTTTTCGATGCTGCTCGACGGTGATGCCACCCTGTGCCAGCTCGGCGTCGAGGCGGCGCAACTCTTCCTGCCAACCCATCGCGGAAACCCCCTCGGCCAGTGCAGCGCGTACAGCGTATTGCGCGACCCGTCCCAGTGACATCAGTTCGCTAGAATCGCAGTATGTCGTGGTTCGGCTCTCAATTCAGCGGAGACAGGTCGGGTCCGGTCTCCGCCGAGGAAGCTCTGCCCGGTCGCGCCGAACCGCTCCCCGTGCCGCAGTGGCACGCGGTGCTGCCGCAGCGGCCTCTCAAGCCACCGTTCCCCGAGAACACGCGGACCGCCGTGTTCGGGCTCGGCTGCTTCTGGGGTGCGGAGGAGATCTACTGGCAACTGCCGGGGGTCTACACCACCGCCGTCGGGTACGCGGGCGGGCACACCCCGAACCCCACCTACGAAGAGGTGTGCACCGGCCGCACCGGCCACACCGAGGCGGTGCTCGTGGTGTTCGACCCGGAGCAGGTGGCCTACGAGACGCTGCTCAAGGTCTTCTGGGAAAACCACGACCCCACGCAGGGAATGCGGCAGGGCAACGACCTCGGCAGCCAGTACCGCTCGGCGATCTACTACACCGACGACACGCAGCAAGAGGCTGCCGTGAAAGCCATGGCGGCGTTCCAGGGCGCGCTGCGCGCGGCGGGACACGGCGAGATCACCACGGAGATCGCACCGCTTTCCGAGTTCTACTACGCCGAGGACTACCACCAGCAGTACCTGCACAAGGTGCCCAACGGCTACCGCTGCCACTCGCTGACCGGTGTCAGCTTTCCCGCCGACGGCTGAGCGAGCCACCTCGGTGACGTGATCGTGACTCGCGCTTGAGTAGCGGTACTCAAGACAACTCGTAGCCGCGCGGCGGATCGTCTGTGGCATGAGCACTCAACCCAAGCTTTCCGGCACCACCAACGCGTTCTTCGTGCAGTCGACGATCTCGTTCGGCGTCGCGCTCGTCGCCGTGTCGTTCGGGATCGCCTACCTCCCCGTGGACGGCTGGGTGCGGGCGTTCTTGGCCATCGGCATGCTCTACACCGTCACCTCGGCGTTCGGGGTGGCGAAGTGTGTGCGTGACAGGCAGGAAGTAACGGAACTGTCGAGCCGGATAGATCAGGCACGCCTGGAGAAGTTGCTCGCCGAACACGACCCGTTCAAGGTCGAAGGCTGACCGTGGAGCGGACGACGGGATTCGAACCCGCGACCCTCACCTTGGCAAGGTGATGCGCTACCAGCTGCGCTACGTCCGCATTGCACTGCCGAACTGACCCGTGCGTGGCACAGTCTATACCCACACCCGCCGGAGCTCACGAGTGGGACCAGATCGGTTGGCATTTGGTCACGTCGGCGGTACGGGACGTGACGCCGCTCGCCGGGCTCCGTATGGTGTTCGACGTTCGACCACAAGGGCTATACCCCGGAGGGAGTGCCTGGCGGGATGGGTCAAGCGATCTCCGGATCCGACGAAACGGCCCTGCTGCAACGCATTCGCCTCGGCGAGGACGAGGCATTCGGCACGCTGTTCGAGACACACGTGTCGGCGGTGCGGCGGCTGGCTCGTGGAATCGCGTCCGACAGTTCCGAAGCCGAGGACATCACCGCCGAGACGTTCTTCCGCGTCCTGCAGGCACTGCGCAGGGGCAACGGCCCGCGGGACAACGTGCGCGCCTACCTGCTCACGGTCGCGCGCCGCGTGGCGTGGGAGTGGCACGGTGCCCGACGCGATGTTCCCGTGACGGACGAGGAACTCACCAGCCGTGCCGGTTCCGGGGCCGACCCGCAGAACCGGACGGCTGAGGCCACGCTCATCACCCGCGCGTTCTCCAGCCTGCCGGAACGCTGGCGCAGCGTGCTGTGGCAGACCGAGGTCGAAGGCGAGCAGCCAGCTGTGGTGGCGCCGCACTTCGGACTCAGCCCCAACGCCACGGCCGCGCTCGCGCGCAGGGCCAGGATCGGGCTGCGCGCGGCTTATCTACAGGCACATCTGGCTTCCGACGGTGGCCGCAGCGCGGAAGGTTGCAGGCCGGTGCTCGAAAAGCTCGGCGGCTTCACCGCGGGCAGCGTCACCGGATCGGAGGCCAGAAAGGTCGAGGCCCATCTCGGCACGTGCTCCAGTTGCAGGCAGACCCACGACGAACTGCGCGAGGTGTGCTCTTCGCTGCGCTCGCACGCGAGCGCGGTCGTGCTGCTGGTCCCGGTGTCGGGGCTGGCACTGGCCGCGGGCGCGGGCCTGGGAACCACTGGCACGGCGGGCAGCACCGCCGGCGCGGCGAGCGTCGGTGGTGGCGCCGCCGTGGGCGGTGGCATCGGCGGCACGATGGCCGCGATGGGCGCCAACCTCAAGATCGGGCTCGCGCTGGCATCCACGGCCGCGGCTGGTGCGGTCGGCATGGCGGCGGGCCCGCTCGGGAATGACCACGGGGAGGCGATCGGTCTGCCCGGTGACGGCGCGGTCGAGTTGCGCATCGCCGAACCTTCGCCCGGTGCGGACCGCTCGAACCCGGCCAGCGTCTCGATCGTGGAACCCGCTGCCTACGAGTCCTCGCGCGGGCCGCACAGTTCCAGGAAGGCGAACCCGGCCGTGGCCGGGCAAGGCCCCAGCGAGTACCGAATCCCGCCTGGCCTCGAGATCGCCGGTGAAGCCAGGCAAGCGGGGGGTCCGGGCGGTGGTGGAACCGAGTTGCCTGCCGAGCCAGGCAAGGACACGGGCGACGAGGCAGCCGCCGACGACGCGGAAACGGGACAACCGCGTGGCGACCCGGGTACGCAGGCAGTCACCCCGGCTCGCTCACCAGGTTCCTCTTCTTTCACGGTGGCCAGGTCGACCACTCCGCCGCCGTCCACCGGCCCGCAGGGCGGGTCGGGCGGCGAGCCCGGCATGAGCCAATCGCCGCCGCCCGCCTCCTCGGCGGGCCGGTCACCGTCGGGCCGCTCCACCGAGCCGTCGGCCGAATCCGGGTACGGCGAATTCGGGTACGGCGAATCCAGCTACGCCCGCTCGCGCGACGGTGAGCATGAGGCTGACAGCGCTCCGCCCGACACCCGAGACGACTGGTGCCGGTGGCCGACGTGGCAGCGAGGCGACCAGCACTACGACCAAGACCATAACCAGGACCACGCCGACGGGTGTGGCGGCTGAGGTGCGCGGGCCTCCCATCGGATCCAAGATCACGGTACCGTTGCGAAAGTACGTGCTCGGTCGGGCTTGCGGAGGAATACGATGAACCGGCTGGTCCAGGGCTCCGACGGCCGGGACTGGGTGATTCGGGCCCAGATGGAGTGGCGGCGACCCGCCACGGCCGACGACTTCGAGCATGATGTCGCGGCCAGCTACGCCCCCGGCATCGCCATGGGCGTCGTGGCGTTGACGCTGGCGATCGTGCTGATCGCGTGGATGCCGGACGACGTCGTCGTACCCAGTTGGGTGCCGCTGGCGTTGCTGCTCGTCGCGCTGTTCTTCCCGCTGCGATGGGTGCTACGCAGGCCGTGGACGATCGTGGCCGAGACCGACGGCGACGCGACCGGGGAACGGCCTTCGGAGCGTTGGGTCGGAACGGTACGCGGCATCTTCGCCGTCCGCGGCGAGGTACACCGCATCGCCAAGTCCATCCAGCGACACGACCTGCCCGATTTCGACGGGCCACTGCACCCGGTCGAGTAGCCATGCCCGAGTTGCCCGAGGTCGAGGCCATCGCACACCACCTCCGCGAGCACGCGGTGGGCCGCATCATTACCAGGGTTGACGTCGCTTCGCTGACGGTGCTCAAGACCGTGAGCCCGTCCTGGACCGACCTGCACGGTCGCGAGGTGACCGGCGCGAGTCGGCACGGAAAGCACCTCGACCTCGAATGCGGGGAGTCCCACCTCATCGTGCACCTGGCCCGCGCGGGCTGGCTGCGATGGTCCGACTCGCTGCCCGCCGCGCCGCCGAGGCAGGGAAAGGGACCGCTCGCGCTACGGGTGCACCTCGGTGGAGGTGGGTTCGACCTCACCGAGGCCGGTACCAAGAAGGGGCTCGCGGTGTGGATCGTGCACGACCCCGCCGAAGTCCCCAGCATCGCGAGGCTCGGCACGGACGCCCTGGAACTCGACGCCGCCGCCCTGCGCGAACTGCTCGCGGGCCGAACGGCCCGGCTGAAAACCGTGCTCACCGACCAGTCGGTGATCGCCGGAATCGGCAACGCCTACTCCGACGAGATCCTGCACGCCGCCCGGCTTTCCCCGTACGCGACGGCGGCGAAACTGCCGGAGGAGTCGGTCGAGCGACTCGCCGAGGCCATTCACGAGGTGCTCTCCGGCGCTGTGGAGCGTTCGGTAGGGCAGGCCGTGGCCCGGCTGAAGGGCGAGAAACGCTCCGGTCTTCGAGTGCACGGCCGGGCGGGCCTGCCGTGCCCGGTATGCGGTGACACCGTGCGCGAGGTCTCCTTCGCGGACAAGGCGCTGCAGTACTGCCCCACCTGCCAGACCGGCGGCAAGCCGCTCGCCGACCGCAGGCTGTCGCGACTGCTGAAATGACCTCTCCCGATCTCGACCGCGACAGCACGTCGCGAATCACGCACAGAAAGTGTGTGGCCAAACCTTGCACCCTGGCGGGCGAACGCAGAGCATTGACGCCGTGTCCAGGCTGCTGACCACGCCGATCATCCCCTGGGGAGTAGCGGGGGCGTGCTTCGTCGTGCTCGTGGCCGTCCTGCTCCGCGGCCGCAAACCGACCAACGCGGTGGACAACGCCGTGCTCGAAGCGGTTTACGTGATGTCGCAGGCGCCGCTGGAGCTGCGGGAAGGGCTCGACCAGGCGGCTGCCGACAAGGTCACCACGCGCCTGCTGCAACTGCTGAAGTGCCTCGCCGTCGGCATCACCGACGGGCAGGGGACGTTGTTGTCGTGGGACGGTGAGGCCAACGACCACTACGTCGACCTGGTCGAATCCATCGGCATGGCCATCAGGAAGCATCGCCGCGAGGTGGTCTCCCACGACAAATTGCCGTGCAACCACCGGGGTACCTGCCGGATGCGGACCGCGGTGATGGTGCCGCTGATCGTCGAGGACGACGTCGAAGCGGTACTGATCGTGGTCGGCCGCACCAGCAAGAAGGTGGTGCACATGGCCGACGCCGTGGCCAAGTTCGTCGGAACCCAACTCGAGGCCGCCCGGCTCGAGGAAACCAAGAACCAACTGCACCAGGCCGAGATCAAGGCGCTGCGGGCGCAGATCTCACCGCACTTCGTCTACAACGCGCTCAACACCATCTCGTCGCTGATCCGCACCGATCCCGAAGAAGCCCGCGAACTGCTGCAGGACTTCGCCGACTTCACCCGCTACTGCTTCCGCACCGAAGGCACCTTCACCACGCTCTCCGACGAGCTGCGCAACATCGACAGGTACCTGACCATCGAGAGCGCCCGCTACGGCGGCAGGCTCAACGTGCGACTCAAGGTGGCGCCGGAGGTGCAGTCGGTGGTGGTGCCGTTCCTGCTCATCCAGCCGCTGGTGGAGAACGCGGTCAAGCACGGCATCTCCAAGAAGCCCGGCGGCGGCACGGTGACGGTCACCGCGCAGGACCACGGCACCGACGCCGAGATCAGCGTCGAGGACGACGGAGTCGGCATGGACCCCGCGCTGTTGGACGGGATGCGGGACTCCCGCAGCAGCGCGCACATCGGGCTGACAGGCATCAACCGCCGGATGAGCCAGGTGTATGCCAACAAGTACTCGCTGATGGTGGAGACCGCGCCGGGCGCTGGCATGAAGGTGACGATGCGCGTGCCGAAGTTCGTCAGGGGCGTGCGGCCCGACATGCTCAGCTTCGCCACCGACATGCCCGTACAGAAGGGCCAGTCCGGCCAGTCCGGCCAGTCCGGCCAATCGTTGCCCTCCGGTGCCCGCCGCGCGATCGGCGGTACGCGATCCGGCCTGGTCGCCAGCGAGTGATCAGCCCGGTAGGGGCAACCGGCCGCTCGCCATCACTAGGCTGGAGGCATGAGCCGTACCGACAAGCTGGTCTCTCGCATCCCCAAGCTCGGTGGTCGAGTCGAACGCAAGGATGTCGTCGCGGTGGTGAAGCTGCACGGTGTCATCAACCCGCAGCCTTCGCCGCTCGCCAGGGGTGTCATCAACCTCGCTTCCGTCGAGTCCGCGCTCACCAGGGCGTTCGGACACGACCGGCTCAAGGCCGTCGCGCTGCAGATCAACTCGCCAGGCGGTGCGCCGACACAGTCGGGGCTCGTGGCCGAGCGCATCCGCCAGCTCGCCGACAGCAAAGAGGTGCCCGTGCTGGCGTTCGCAGAGGACGTCGCCGCCTCGGGTGGGTACTGGCTGGCCTGCGCCGCCGACGAGATCTACGCCCATCGCACGTCGCTGGTCGGCTCCATCGGCGTGATCACCGGTTCCTTCGGGTTCACCGGCCTGCTCGAACGCTTCGGAGTGGAGCGCAGGCTCTACACCGCGGGCGAGAACAAGTCGCGGCTCGACCCGTTCAGCCCGGAGAAACCCGAGGACGTCGAGTGGCTGCGCAAACTGCACGGCCAGTTGCACGACATGTTCGTCGATTGGGTCAGGCAGCGCAGGGGTGAGCGACTGGTGGAGTCGGAGGAACTCTTCAACGGCGACGTCTGGTTGGGCGCGAAGGCGCAGGAACTCGGCCTCATCGACGGCCTCGGTAACCTCCGCGAGGTGATGCGGGAGCGCTACCCGGACGCGGAACTCGTGGTGGCCGAGCCGAAGAAGCCGCTGCTGGCAAGGCTCGGTATCGGCGCTCCCGCCGCCGCGGCGCTGGATGCGCTCGCCAATCGCGCGGCCTGGTCCCGTTTCGGGCTGTAACCGCCCGTTCGCCCGGCCGCGTAGTAGACAGCACCTCCTTCACAGGGCAGGATGCGTTTCACTGTGAGTGCTCACGATGAAACACGAAAGCTGCTCGTTCTTGCCGTTGACGACGAGCTGCCGGGTCTCGACCAGCTGAGGCATTGTCTTGAGTCGAACCCGCACGTGGGTCGTGTGATCCCGGCGGTGGACGCTTCCGAGGCGCTGCGCTTCCTCGGGTCGGAGGACGCGGAGATCAGCGCACGCAAGAGCAGCGGGATGGCACCCGTCGACGCGGTGTTCGCCGACATCTCCATGCCGGGGTTGTCGGGCATGGAGATGTCGAGGGTGTTCGCCTCACTCAACCCGGCCCCTGTGCTGGTCTTCGTGACCGGCTACGCGTCGGAGGCCGTGGAGGCCTTCGACCTAGGCGCGGTCGACTACGTGCTCAAGCCCGCCAGGCAGGAGCGCATCGACAAGGCGCTGTCCCGGGTGCTGGAGAAGCTCAAATCCACCCCGGCGCCGGACCCCTCCGCGGCCGTGGACCAGACCAGGACCGACGACGAGGTGATCCCCGTCGAACTCGGCGGGACCACCAAGCTCATCCCGCGTTCGTCGGTGCGTTGGGTGGAGGCGCAGGGCGACTACGCGCGGCTGTTCACCAACGAGGGCAGCCACCTCGTGCGCATCCCGCTCGCGCAACTCGAGGAGCGCTGGGAGAAGGCGGGTTTCGTCCGGATTCACCGCTCCTTCCTCGTCGCGCTGCCGTTGATCACGGAGTTGCGCATGGGACAGGGCGGTTATCAGGTCGTCATCGGCAACGAGGAAAAGGTCCTGCCGGTCAGCAGGCGGCACACCCGCGAGCTGAAGGACAGGTTGGTCGGCACGTCCCGCGCCGGGTAGCGCGTCATGACCGACGAGGTGTACCGCAAGATCGACGGAATCCGGGAACCGGATCCGACGCTTGGCAGGAGCGTCCCGTCGCGGCAGCAGACATCTCGTCCCGCGATCCCGATACCGTCCGACGGCGACCCCGCGACGCTGCGCGCGCGCAGGCAGCGGGTAGTCCTCGCCGAACCGAGCCGCTCGCCCGGTGGCTTGCGTGCCAGGGTGGAGCTGGCGCAGCAGACCAGTTGGGGCGAGTTGCTGATCAGTGACCTGATCAAGGCGCAGTTGCGCAGCGGCGTGCTGCTCGCCGTGCTTGCCGCCTTCGTACTCGGCGCGCTGCCGCTGGCCTTCTACTTCTCACCGACGCTGGCCACCCTTCGCTTCATCGGCCTGCCTGTGCCATGGCTACTGCTCGGCATCGCGCCGTTCCCGTTCCTGCTCGGGGTGGGCCTGTGGTACAACCGCTTGGCGGAGCGCCACGAACGAGATTTCGTCAACATGATCGAGAACTGAGCCGGGGGCGCGGCACCAGACGTTTGTGAGGAACTGTCCGTGCAGCTGAACCCGTGGGCCGTCGCCAGCGTGCTGGTGGTCGGGGTGGTGACCGTTTACCTCGGTCGCAGGATGTCCCGGTTCGCCAGCACCACCCACGATTTCCTCGTCGCGCGCCGCACCGTGCGTTCCCGCCGCAACGCCGCCGCAATCTCCGGCGAGTACATCTCTGCCGCCTCCTTCCTCGGCGTCGCCGGACTGGTGCTCAAGGACGGCGCCGACGCGCTGTGGTATCCCATCGGTTTCACGGCGGGCTTCCTGGCACTGATGATCTTCGTGGCGGCCCCGCTACGCCGCTCCGGCGCCTACACGCTGCCGGACTTCCTCGAGGCCAGGCTCGGCTCTCCAGCGTTGCGCACGGTCTCGACCTGGTTCGTCGTCTTCATCGGCGTGCTTTACATGCTTCCGCAGTTGCAGGGCGCGGGGTTGGCGCTCACCGCCATCACACCAGCGCCCGCCTGGATCGGCTCGGTGGGCGTGATGGTCGTCATCGCGCTCAACGTGGTTTCCGGCGGTATGCGCGCTATCACGCTGGTGCAGGCGTTTCAGTACTGGCTGAAGCTGTTCGCCATCGGAGTGCCCACCTTCCTGCTGTGCCTTGTGTTCCTCGGCGGGGCAGGCTCCGGCGCGGCGGGTTCGCTTGGCGAGCAGGCGCCACCGGAGTTCACCGAGGAGACCACGGTCGACATCCGGACGCCGGTGACGCTGCGCGTGGCCGAGACCACGCTGGTGACGGTGGTGGGGGAGCAGGAAGCGCTGTGGGTCCCTGGCAGGGAGTACCCCGTCAGCAGCGGAACCGAGCTGGTGTTCCCCTCCGGCAGCAAGGTGCCCGTGGTCAGCGACGGCGCGCTCGAAAACGCCAGTTGGCTGCGGCCGACGGAGACGTCGCAGGACCTGCTGTGGACGTACTCGCTGATGCTGGCGACCTTCCTCGGCACGATGGGGCTGCCGCATGTGCTCGTGCGCTTCTACACCAACCCCGACGGCAAGGCGGCGCGCAGGTCAACAGTGCAGGTGCTGCTGCTGTTGGGGCTGTTCTACCTGTTCCCCGTCCTCATCGGTGCGTTGTCGAGGCTCTATGTACCGAAACTGCTTGTGACCGGCCGAACCGATGCCGCCGTGCTCGAACTGCCCACCGCGATGCTGCCAGGACTGCTCGGCCAGCTCGTCGTCGCGGTGACGGCGGCAGGCGCGTTCGCCGCGTTCTTCTCGACCTGCTCCGGACTGCTGGTCAGCGTGGCGGGCGTGATCGCGACGGATCTGCTCGGCGGCAGGGTGCGCCACTTCAGGTTCGCGGCGGTGGCGGTAGCTGCCGTGCCGGCGGGCATCGCGGTAACCCTGCCCATCGACGACCTGTCGTTGAGCGTCGGGCTTTCCTTCGCGCTCGCCGCCTCCACGTTCAGCCCGCTGCTGCTGCTCGGTATCTGGTGGCGGGGGTTGACGTGGGTCGGCGCGATGGCGGGCATGTGCGTCGGGGGCGGCCTGGTACTCGTCGCTGTCGGGCTGAACATGCTGAGCAGGTACACCGGTGGCTGGGCACCGTGGTTCGTCACGCAACCTGCCCTGTTCACGGTCACAGCCGCGTTCGTCACCACGATCGTGGTGAGCAGGGGCACCGCCCGACGTGTCCCGGACGACGTCAATGCCGTGATGCTGCGGTTGCATGCCCCCGACCCGCTGGGTTTCATGCGCGACCGCGCGGTGGCTCGCTTCGGCAACGTGGACGACAGGGAGCGAGGCAGGGCGAAGCACCGCAGGTAGCCGTTTCGCACCTGGAACCGTGGGCGGGCTCACCGGCACGCAACGATCCGACATGCGACGATTGGGCACGTGCTTGACCGTGTCGAATCCGCACCGACGGCCTCCGTTGCCGACCTGCCCTCGACCGGACTGGCCCTGCTGGACGTGCGCGAGCCCGAGGAGTGGGCGGCAGGGCACGCACCCGAGGCCGTGCACATCCCGCTCGGCGAGCTTCCCGCACGTGCGGCCGAGTTGGCCGAGCTGCCCGACGACCAGCCAGTCTACGTGGTCTGCCGTGGCGGCGGCCGATCCGCTCACGCGGCGGCGTGGCTCAACGCGGCGGGAATCGTGGAAGCGGTGAACGTTGCAGGCGGAATGAAGTCCTGGGAGACCGAGGGCCGGCCCCTCGTCGGCGAGCGTTACGGCGCCCCGCCCGAGGTGCTCTGACCGCGATGCAGCAGCCAAGACGTCGGGTACGTTGGGTCGCCACCGTGCCTCCCGGTGCGCGGCCGCCCCGCCACGTCTCGGCACCCCAGCGCTACACCGGCCCGCCGTCGTACCAGGTCCCGCCCCGTTGGGGATTCCCGCACGTGGCATGGCGGTGGCCGACCGCGGTGCCCGGCACGGTGTCGGATCTGCCCGTGCCACCGCAGCGGCTTCGCATGATCGCGCGCAACGCGGTGACCGTGCTGTGGACGCTGGCACTGCTGGCCATGATCGCTGCTGGGGCGGAGAGCTGGCGCTATGCGCTGCTGGTGAGCAGTCGTGATTCGGCGCTCAGCGCGTCCGTCGTCGGTGCCTCGGACGCGCTGGTGCTGGCCTTCTCACTGCTGGCGTTCGTGCTCGCGCTGTTCGCGTTCGCGGGCGTGATGTGGTGGCTGTTCGTGGCCCGATCGGCGGCGGCGGAAGAAGCCGGGCAGCAGCCCGCCCGGCCGACGTGGCAGGTGGTGGCAGGCATCCTCGTGCCGGGCCTCAACCTGGTGCTGGCGGGCTCGATCCTCACCGAATTGGAGCACGCCGCGCTGCGTAGACCGGTGTACGCCCGCCCCCGGCCCTCGCGGCTGGTGCTGGGTTGGTGGGCGGCGTGGGTGGCCAATGGGGTGCTGCTCGTGCTGACCGTCGCCTGGCGAACGCGCGACGGCGTGCAGGCAGACGCCGATGGGGTGGTGCTGAGCGCGCTGACCGATCTGTCCGCGACGGTGCTGGCCGTGGTCACTGCGCTGGTCGTCCGCCGCATTACCCGGTTGATCGCGCCGATCGAAGCCGAACTGGTGCGCCCGGTGCGGGTGGTGGCTGTGAGGGGTGCGCCGCGCCTGTCACGGCGGGACCGCCCGACAACCGCAACCCGCTGACCCGCGAGTCCCCCGCTCACGCCCGCGAGTCCCCCGCTCACGCCCGCGAGTCCCCCGCTCACGCCCGCGAGTCCCCCGCTCACGCCCGCGAGTCCCCCGCTCACGCCCGCGAGTCCCCCGCTCACGCCCGCGAGTCCCGCGCTCCGCGACCCACAGCCGCATAGGTTTCAGACGGTCACAGGCAGGGTGCGCAGGCCCCGGATAACGAACTCCGGACGCCGTCGCGGCTGCCTTGCCAGGCGAAGCCCCGGCAACCGCTTCGCCAGCGCGGACAGCGCGGCGGCGATCTCGATCCGGGCCAACGGCGCGCCGAGGCAGTAGTGCACGCCGCCACCGAAGCCCAGATGCGGGTTCGGGTCCCTGCCGATGTCGAGTGTGTCCGGTTCGGTGAACACGTCGGGATCACGAGCGGCCGCGCCAAGCAGCGCGGCGATCTTCTCGCCCCGAGCGATGCGCCGCCCCGCGATCTCCACCTCGGTCGTGGCGGTGCGCTCGAACAGTTGCAGCGGTGAGTCGAACCTGATCAGTTCCTCCACAGTCGAAGCCGCCAGCGCTGGATCGGCCACCAGCCGGTCCCATTGCCCGCGGTGGGTCAGCAGCGCGTACGTTCCGTTGCCGAGCACGTTCACCGTCGCCTCGTGCCCTGCCATGAGCAGCAGCACCGCTGTCGCCACCACCTCGTCCTCGGTCAACTCGCTGGCGATGAGGTGGCTGAGCAGGTCGTCACCAGGGCTGGCCGACCGCTGCGCGGCGAGTACCCGCAGGTAGCCCGCGAACCGCGCCGCCGCCTGCTCCGCCGCGAGCTGCTGACCCTCGTCGATGCCGTATTCGTACATCTTGACGATCGCGTTGCTCCAGGTCACCAGCCGCGGGCCGTCCCGCTCGGGTATGCCCAGCAGTTCGGTGATCACCACAACCGGGAGCGGTTGCGCGAGGTGTTCCAGCAGGTCGGCCTCGCCATCCGCGGTGATGTGCTCGGCGAGGGTCGCGACCAGCCTCGCGGCCAGTGCCTCCACAGCCGGACGTAGCCGTTCGACGTGGCCCCTGGCGAACGCGGCCGCCACCAGCCTGCGCAACCGCGTGTGCGCGGGCGGCTCGTTCTCCAGCAGGGAATTGCGGTGCAGCATGTTGAACGACACGAACCGTTCGGCGGGTGTCGCGTCGGTCCAGATCCGGCCGAGGTCGCGGTGCCGCAGCACCGACGACGCCGCGGGGTGCGACACGGCGATGAAAAGACCGAGTCCCTCGTGCCAGTGCACCTCGCCACGAGCACGCAGTCTGTGAAATTCGCGGTACGGGTCGGCGATGAACGTGGGGTCGTCAGCGACGAACATCGGGCGAGCGTAGCTCGCACGCAATCGAGCCGGCTGCGTCTTCCTGATGAACTGTGGTCGCGGCTGCTGCGGTGCCGCGCACTTGTAGGGCTGGCCGCTTACCTGCTCGTGCGCCTGGTAGGCGTCGGCGTGCTGGCGGGCATGGCGGCTCGGCAGGGTGTGCCGCTGCTCGGCGAGCTGACGGCGTGGGATGGGCAGTGGTACCTCGGCATCGCAGAGCGCGGCTATGACGGGGTGGGTGAGGCGTCGCTCGACGCGGACGGCCAGCCCTACTCGTCCGCCCCCTACGGCTTCTTCCCGCTCTATCCGGGGTTGGTATCGGCGGTCGCCGACGTTCCGGGACTGTCGACGGCGACGGCCGGCCTCATCGTGTCCAGCGTGGCCGGGCTCGCGGGGGTGCCGGCGATCATGCGGATTGCGGCACACGTCGACCCCCGGCCACGTGTGGGCCTACTCCTCGTCGTGCTCGCCGCCGGCGCACCGATGGCGATCACCCTCTCGATGGTCTACACCGAGGCCCTCTGGGTCGCGGTGATCGCGCGGACGGGCCAGACGTGGCAAGAGGTCGAGTGGGTCGGTTGGCATTTCCGGTGGGACTTCGGGGCCGAGGCGCTCGAGTGGATCACGCGCGGCCTGCTCGATGACTCGCCGGTCATGGTCACCGTTGGGGTGTGCGTGGTCCTGGGCGCCATGTCCCTCGCGGCGCTCGGCGCTGTGCGGCGGCTGCCGTGGCCGCTGGTGGCCTACGGCGCGGGCATCGTGGTGTTGATGCTCGGTTCGTCGGGCATTCCGCACGCCAAGCCGCGGTTCATACTCGTGGGCGCGTTCGTGTTGCTGATCCCGGTCGCCGTCGGGCTCGCTCGGCGCCGAACGAGTACCCAGCTCGCCGCGCTGACGCTGTTTGTCCTCGGTTGCGCTTGGTACAGCGCGCACGCCCTCGCGGTGTGGCGCTATGCGATCTAGCCGGCGCTGGGCGTCCATTCGTCGGCGAGTATCGAGAACAACACCGAGTCGCGCCACGCGCCGTTGGTGAACACGTGGTCGCGTAGGACTCCCTCGCGGGTGAAGCCGACCCGCTCGACGACGGCGAGGCTTGCGGCATTCTCGGGACCGATCGCAGCGGACACCCGGTGCCGTCCGAGGGGACCGAACGCGAAGTCGAGCATGGTTCGCACGGCGTCGGTTGCGTAGCCGCGGCGCTGGTGGTCGTGCGCGATGGCGTAACCGAGCTTTGCCGCTTGGACGCCGGCGAATGCCAGCCGGGCGAAGCCGACGAGCTGGTCGTCGTCGAGGGGCGTCACCGCGAGGTAGTACTCGGTTCGCGGCTGCTGCTGGGCGCGCTCGAGGATGCCCGTGAGCATGTCGCGAGCCTGGTCGCGGTCGCGCGAGTTGAACGACAGGTACCAGGTGACGCGGTCGTCGCCGACGAGGCTGCACACACCGTCGATGTCGTCGTCGGTGAACTCGCGGAGGCGTACGCGTTGGCCGGCGAGTGCTACCCGCTCGGTCGCTTGCTGACTGGTCACGACGGCAAGGCTATGCGTTCGCTGGTGAACGTGTGGAGGTGCTCGGATAGCTCGGCGGCGGTCCTCCCGCCTTCGACGCCAACGAGAGCCCGGCTGACCTGTTCGACCGAGGTCACCACGTCGTGAATCCGCTTCGCCGGAGGAAGCTCAAGCACGGGTGCAACGGCTTCGGCGGCGCCCTCGAGTTGTCCGCGGTGAATCCTCGCGATGGCGAGCGCGCACCGGGTGCCGGCCTCGTCGCCGAACGCGCGGTCGACGTCGGGAGCGTGCGTGTAGGCTGCGAGTGCTTCCCCTGCGACCGACTCGGCGTGCTCGGCCTCGTCCGCGCCGGCCCACGCGAGGGCATCAGCGGCGTAGTAGAGCTGGCGCGGGCGGTTGAACGTGCAGAGTCCGCCCAGTTCGTCCAGCTCGTCGCGGTAGGCGCGTTCGCGGGCTTCGGTGGCGCGGTCGATCGCGGCGCGCGCCTCGGCGAGGTTGCCTTGAGCAGCGAGACTGCGCGCTTCGCTCGCGGCGAGCCAGACGGCGGACGTGCCCCGTGTGCGGGCGGCGAAGTCGGCGCCGCGCTGGGCGTAGCGCACGGATTCACTGAGTTGGCCGGACCAATAGGCGATGAGGGCTTGCAGTCCTCGCACCAATGCGCGTAGTCCGTCGTGGCCGGCGTTGTCGGCGGCCGAGTAGGCGGCGCGGGCATGGGTCATGGCGTCGTGGGGTGCGCCGAGGTCGTGCGAGGCCTTCGCCACGAGCCCAGAGGAGACGCCGACGAGCAAGTACAGCTCTCGGGCTTGGTCCGGGCGCTGGTGTCCTTCGAGCAGGCCGAACGCTCGCGCTTGAGTCGCGGTGATGTCGCTGAGCAGTTCGTCGAGCGGCTGCTGCTGGTAGGCCACCGTGAGCCGGCGAACGTCGTCGGCGAGTTGGTCGAGGGTCTCGGTACCCACAGTTGTGGCCTCCGTTCGTGTCGAGAAGTCGCGGGCGCGCTCTGCGGCCTGCGCGACTAGTTGCCCCTGCCAGTCGTCGCGCTGGTTGCCTCGGCGAGTCGACATGTGGGCTTCGGGTGGTGCTGCGATGGCACCGAGGCCGTAGGGCTGGCCGAGCAGACGCGAGGCAGGCTCGCCGAACAACTGCTCGAGCGCGGCCTGCGCATGCGGGTAGGGCATCGTCGCGACTTCGCCGGCGACCCATCGGTATGCCTGGCGCTCCGAGAGGTCCGTGCCGGCGACCTCGGCGTACCGCTTACGCAGGCCTTCCCGCTTCATGTGCCGCTGCCGTAGCACCTGCTCAAGGGATGACGTTCTGCTCGGCTCGGCGCGTTTGCGAGTAGTTCGAGGGCCTCGCGCAGGTTCCGGCACTGCGACGGTGGGCCGGACGATGTCGGGCCTCGCTAGCCGCGAGTCCGCCACTCCTGCGCGAGGACGGAGTACAGAATCGAGTCGCGCCATGCGCCGCCTGTGAACACGTGGTCACGCAACACGCCCTCACGGGTGAAGCCGAGCTGCTCCACGAGCGCAAGGCTGACGGCGTTCTCCGGGCCGACCGCGGCCGTCACCCGGTGCAGCCCGAGCGTGCCGAACCCGAAGTCGAGCATGGTTCGCACGGCGTCTGTGGCATAGCCGCGTCGCTGGTAGTCGTGCGCGATGGCGAACCGCAGTTCAGCGGCCTCGAAATCACCCAGCAACAGCCGCGTGAAGCCGACCACCCGGTCCTCACCAAGCGAAGTCACGGCCAGGTAGTAGTCGCTGCGAGGACACAACCTCGCGCGTTCGATGATCCCGTCGAGCAGTTGGCGGGCCTGCTCGGCGTTGCGTGAGTTGATGTTCAGGTAGTAGGTGACCCGGTCGTCGCCCACGATGCCCCTGACACCATCCAGGTCGTCAGCGGAGAACTCGCGCAGGCGAACCCGCCTCCCGGTAAGCGCCACCCGCTCCGTAGTCAGCCGAGCCCGCACAACACCAAGGCTAGTCGCCCGAGCACCGCCTTTGTCTCCGTCCTAACCTTGGACCACAGCCAGTGCCGTCGACACCACCGCACAACCCGCAGGAGGCGAGAACGTGGGCAAGGCCGCGCGCAAGAAGGGTCCGAAGGCGGGCCGCAAACCCAAGGTCCGGGACGTCTTCGTGGCGCGCCCCTTCGAAGGGCTCGCGGCGGAACCCGAGCTGATCGCGCTGCGGGAGTTCGTGCCCTCCGCGACCGCCGCGTTGACCCTACGTGACGATCCCGAGCGCAAGATCACGCTCGGCACGGTACTGCCGATGGCCGCCGCCGCGCTCGTGCGCTCCGACGGTGAGGTCTTCCTCGGGATGCAGGTGCAGACGCGCTCGTCGGACATCAGCCGAGACCTCGGCCGGTCACTGCGTTGGGCACTTGAGGCGAAACCCGGCACGGTGCTCTCGGTTCCGGACACCACGAGCGAGGCCGTGGAGGGTGAGCGGTTGCAGGATCTGCTGGCGGCGGACGCCGAACTGGACGTGCGACTGCACGAGGACTTCTCGTGGTGGCTCGCCGAGGACACCGAGCCCACCGGTGAGGTGGCGATGTCACTGGAACGGGCCAACGCCGCGATCATGCCGACCGAGCGGCTCAGCCCCGGTGCGTACTGGGTGCTCGCCGGAGAGAAGGCACACCTGCGCTGGGTGTGGTCGGCTGACGAGAACCGCCTGCTGCAAGCGCTTGCGCGACTGTCGGCCGCTGGCACGCTCACCCTCGGGGAAGGAACCAGGTACGCGGGATCCTTCCGTGCCCACGGCCTGCTGGTGCCGGTGTGGGACCTCGACCCGGAAGCACATGCCCGGGAATGGATCGAGCCCGCCAAGCAGTTGGGCTCGCGGCTGGAGTCCGCGCTCGCCTCGCTGGACGGCGAGCCGTTGAACGCCGCGGAGCGCAGGGCGAGGGACGGCCTGATCGGTCGGCAACTGACCCTGCGCTGATGATCTTGCACATCTGCTCTGAGGCGGACTGGGCGGGCGTCGCGGACAGCGAGCACTACCGCACACGGTCGCTGCACGAGGTGGGGTTCATCCACTGCTCCGACCTCGGCACCGTTCACCTGCCCGCCACCCGGCTCTATCGAGGCCGCACCGACCTGTTCCTGTTGCGGATCGACCCCCAACTGCTGGACGTGCCGCTGCGCTGGGAGCCGGGGGTGCCGCCCGAGCCGCAGAGCCCGTGGTTTCCGCATGTGTACGGCCCGATCCCGAAAGCAGCGGTGCTGTCGGTGCATCCGTTCCCGCCGTTGCGGGACGGGTCGTTCCAGCCACCGTCCGAACTCGCCGGACTGAACTGAACACACCAAGGCAACCTCCCCGCACCTCCCGTGCGTGCAGACGTCGAGCCAGGTGAACGGCCACGGAAGGGAGGCGTTACCGTGACCGCATTCGTGCCCGCCGTCGCAAGGGGAGACGGCTGGGCGGGCACAGTCGGTCGGGAGAGGGGATCGGTCGTGCCTGGCGACCTCGCGGACTTCGAGGAGTTCGTGCAGGCGACGCTGCCTGGGTTGCTGCGGTACGGGCACGCGCTGACTGGCAACCCGCATGACGCGGCCGACCTCGTGCAGACGGTGCTGGAGAAGATCGGCTCGCGCTGGGGCCAGGTATTGCGCAAGACCGGTGACCCGCTTGCCTACGTGCGCCGTTCCATGACCAACGCTCACATCAGTAGGTGGCGGCGGCACCGCAGGGAGAACCTGGTCGCGGAGCTTCCGGAGCCGAACCCGCACACGCCCGCTGACCCCTTCGAGCACGAGCCGCTGTGGCGAGCGCTGCGGGAGCTGCCGCCGAGGCAACGCGCGGTGATCGTCCTGCGCTACTACGAGGGGTTGTCCGAGGTCGAGATCGCCGACGCACTCGGGGTTAGCCCAGGCACCGTGAAGAGTCAGGCGAGCAAGGCGATCGCGTCGCTGCGCGGCAGGCTGCGAGACGACAGAGCTCCCGAGGGGAGGTGACGGATGGACGGCCAAGGCGAGAACCGGGACGGCGATCCGGGACCCGACAGTGGCGAGGAACTGGACGTCGAACTGCGCAGGTTGTTTTCCGACGACCGGCTGGACGTCGCGCCTACTTCGGATGCGGGCCAACGAATCATCGCGGGTGCGAGGCGGCTGCGGCGCCGTCGCAGGGCGTTGGTGAGCGGTGCCGCGACCTTCGTGGTGGCCGGCTTGGTGGCAGGCGGAGTTCTACTTGGTGAGCTGGGCAAGCCCGAGGGAAACTCTGACGTCCAGATCGCCGCGCCACCGGCCGGCGACCGGGCTGCCGCCTCGCAGCCCGCGCCCCCGACGATCCTGGACAGGCCACAGGGTGAGGGCCGAGCGGGTCGGTCACCGGAAGCCGAACCCCGCACCGAGACCGAGCGCACCGTCGCCGGTTCGGAGCCCGCGAGCACACCGACAACTGTGCCACCGGCGAGGGGCACCGTCATGATGGCCGAGCCCGCGCTCCGCCATGACGGTTACAAGGATCTGCGGCTCGGTATGCGCTACGAGCAGGCCGTGGCGACGGGCATGCTGACCTCGGACGCGCAGCCCCCGCCACCCGACGGGAGCTGCATGCGCTACGCGCTGGCCGAAGGCGCCTACGCGATCGAGGACGTGGTGATCTCGGCCGAGCACGGGGTCGTGGCCTTCAACGCGTCGAAGGCGCGGACGACCGAGGGCGTCGGGGCCGGTTCTTCGGAGAGACAGGTACGGGCTGCCTACGACGATCTCACTGTGGAAACCGACGGCTACTCGGTAGCGGTGGGCAACGCCCGCTATCACCTCGCCGTTTCGCAGGGGTCGGTCATGCGGTTGCGTTTGCTCGCGCAACCCTGGCCCTGCTGAATCGTCGGCGCGAGCGTGCTCGCGCCGCATATGAACAAACCCGGGCTGCTCCACAGGGGGAGAGCCCGGGTTTGTTTCGCAACGGGTCAGAGCTTGCCGCCGGCCACAGGTGGCATCGTGGGGTCGGTCCCTTCGTCGGTGGCCGACTCCCGGTACAGGAACTGCTCCACGTCGGAAAGGTTGCCGTTCGCGCGGTCGACGACGTTGAGCAGTGTCGACATCTTCGCGATCTCCTCGACCTGCTCCTTGAGGAACCACTGGATGAACTGCTCACCGGTGTAGTCGTCCTCTTCGCGGGCCGCCTTGGCGAGTGTCTGGATGTCCGAAGCGACCCCCTTCTCCTGTTCCAGGGCGAGCTCGATCAGTTGGCGCGCTTCTGAGAAGTCGTTGCGCACCTCGCCGGTACCCGGAATCTCGACGTGGTGGTCGGTGTCCATCATGTACCGCACCAGTGCGAGGGCGTGGTTGCGCTCCTCCATCGCCTGCTTGTAGAAGTACCTCGCCAGCTGCGGCAGGTCCTCGTTGTCGAACCACACAGCCAGCGCGACATACTGTTGCGAGGCGTTGAACTCGTTTTGGATCTGAGCCTGCAGCAATTCGTAGAACTTCGAACGCGGATGCTTCTTCAAGGTGGCCATATATTCAAAATAGTGTAGTTCGGCGCTGTCCTCCAATGGCGAGGGGTGAGGTAGAACCCAGTTGTGGACAGCAGATCCGGATAGGCTTCGCTAATTTCGATTAGGCTGTCCTAAAGGAATTCGGTTAGGGAAGCCTTTCTTTTCAGACCGAATCTCGGGCGACGGGGCACGACATACACCTCGGGCCACCTCTGCCTGACCCCAGTTCCGAGCCCGCGATGCGTAGCACCTCAATGCCCGCCTCCTCCAGTCGCGCGTTGGTCTCGACGTTGCGCTCGTAGCCGACCACGACCCCTGGTGCGACAGCGAGCGTGTTGTTGCCGTCGTCCCACTGTTCTCGCTCGGCTGTCACTGGGTCCAGGCCTGTGTCGATCACGTGTAAGCGGTCGATACCCATCGCTTCGGCCGCCGCGTCGAGGAACGGTGCGGGCCCGTCGACACGCAGCCCGCCGTCCTCACCGGGCCGCAGTGTGTACGCCACCAGTGATTCCCTGGCCAACGGGTACATCACCACGGCATCCCGGCCGATCATCGTGCACACGGTGTCCAGGTGCATCGTCGCACGGTTCTGCGCGATCGGGACCGCCAGCACGGTATGCGCGATCTCGTCAGCGAACGCCGACCTGGCGAGCGATTCGGCACCCGCCGCGCTGGTGCGCTCGCCCACTCCGACGGCCAGCACACCGGGCGCCAGCAGCAGCACATCGCCACCCTCGATCGGCGCTGAGTGCGCGCCGTACGCCCTGACCGCTCCGCGGAAGCGGGGGTGATAGGCATACACGATGTCGAGCAGCGCTGTCTCCCTTCGCCGCGCGGGCATCGCCAGCGAGGCGATAGCGACCCTGTCGGTGATCCACACCGACGAGTCCCTGGTGAACAGGAGGTTCGGCAGCGGGTCCACCGCGAAGTCGTGAGGGTGGTGCATCTTGCGCACCAGGGAGGCGCCCTCCGACGCAGGCAGTTCCTCGAAGGTCATGCCCGACATGAGCACTTTACCCAGCACCGCGGCGTCCACTCCCGACAGGTATGACCGCAGCGAATCCGCGAGATCGTCGCCGAGGCGCCTGTTGTCCACAGCCGCGTGGACACCCGCCACACGCGCTCTCGGGTCCTCGAGCGCCGCCTGTAGCAGGTCGGTCAGCAGTAGTACCTCAACCCCTCGCCCTCGCAGCACTTTAGCGAAGGCGTCGTGTTCCTCCTGGGCGCGGTCTACCCACGGGATCGAGTCGAACAGCAACTGGTCGTTGTTGCGCGGGGTCAACCTCTTGAGCTCGTCGCCGGGCCGGTGCAGCAGGACCGACCGCAGTGGACCGACCTCACTTTCCACTCGAGACCGGGGACCGTATGACGCGGTTCGCTGGCTGTCGAAGTCGTCAAGACTCGGAACGCTGTCAAGGCTTGGTGGGGTCACAACCGCGAGCGTAATGACCCGGGGCACCTTCCGCGGTCCCACGAAACGACGCGGCGCGGCGGGCTAACGATCGAGTCGCTTCGGCCCGCTTTCCTCTCGATGTGCCAACGTCTACCCACGGATTCTTGCGCGCTAGGACTGCACGCGCTGCGGCCTCGCCGACTCGGTGACCACGGCCCACTGCGACTCGCTGGACGGCACGATCGTGAAGTGCCAGTTGTCCACGCCTCCGCCCATGATTTCGGCATACCGCTCCGCGGCGTCACGGTTCGCGAACCGGATCTCCTGGTCATTCACGCGGTGTGTGATCTTGCAGGCCATGGGAATCCCCTCCTTGTTCGACGGTGTCGACCCTCCGCATCCCCTGCCGGCCGACGCCTCTATTAGAACATATGTTCGAGTACTCGGCAACCTCACGGCAGCCAGGTCACATGGTCTCGCAGCACCGCGTAACCCACGAATGCCACCACGTCCAACAGGGTGTGAGCTGCGACGAGCGGCCACAGTCGATTGGTGCGCTGCCAAACCCTCCCGAACACCAAACCCATCAGCAGGTTTCCGACGAACCCGCCGATGCCCTGGTACAGGTGGTAGGAGCCGCGCAGAACGGCAGCGAGTAACAGCGAGGAGTTCTCCCTCAATCCCAACTGTCGCAGCCGGGTGAGCAGGTAGCCGACGACCAGCACTTCCTCGGCGAAGGCGTTGCCGAAGGCCGCGAGCGTCAGCGTGATCGGCCGCCACCAACTGTCGGTGAGCGTGGAAGGCTGCACCGCGAGGTTGAAGCCCAGTTGCCAGCCGACGAAGTACAGGGCGAGGCCGGGAATCCCGATGAGCGCCGCCAGTGCCGCCCCCGTCGCGAGGTCCCTGCCCGGCGCGCGGCGATCAAACCCGATCTCGACCAGCCGCATCCCGCCTCGCCACAGCAGGTACGACCCAAGTGCCCCCCAGCCGAGGAGCTGTACGACGCTCAGTAGTTGCTTGCCGAGATCGATCAGGTCGAGCGTGGCCTGCGGCGCGTTGATGGCCACCCGCTGTCGGCCGAGGGGTTCCGTCCGTAGCAGCGCGTCCAGCAGTGTCAGCAGGCTGCGCAGGCCCGACAGGCCAAGCGTGATACCGAATACGATGACGAGCTCGATGACGAGCCCACGCCGTTGAACAGGGTCGGTGACGACCGCGGGGCGTGGCGGCGCAGCAGGCCGCAACCAGTCACGTAGGCCGTTCGACACTGTGGCACGTTACATGATTCCCCGAAATCGCAGGCCGGGGCCGAGCGCGGCAACGAGTTGTGAACCTTCGCCGTTACTTTTCCACATGATCGTTCCCGATGGCACTAGGGTGCTACGGACGTAAAACCGCGACGAAGGAGGCAGCCTCGTGACGGAAACGTCAGACACTGGGGCCGTGGCGCCGCCTGGTTCACGAACTCCGTGGCACAAGACGATCGCACCGAGGGTCTTCTGGCCCGCCGCGGTCATCATCGTGGGGTTCGTGCTGTTCACGGTGGCCTTCCCGACGCTGGTGGGCGACACCATCAGTGCGGTGCAGGAAGCCGTGATCGGCACATTCAGCTGGTACTACATGTTGATCGTGTCCGGCTTCGTGCTGTTCGCGATCTGGGTGGGACTCAGTCACTACGGCGACATCAAGCTCGGGCCCGATGAGGAGGAGCCCGAGTTCGGACTACGGTCCTGGTTCTCGATGCTGTTCGCGGCAGGCATGGGAATCGGGCTGGTGTTCTGGGGTGTCGCCGAACCGCTCAACCACTTCGCGGGCATCCCGAACCGGGCCACCGGTATCACGCAGGACGAGCAGGGTGCACAGGACTCGATCGTGCAGACCTTCCTGCACTGGGGGCTGCATCCCTGGGCGGTCTACGTGGTCGTCGGGCTCGCCCTCGCATATGCCATCCACCGCAAGAAGCGTCCTGTCTCGATCCGGTATGCGCTCGAGTCGTTGTTGGGCAGGCGGATCAGGGGATGGATCGGTGATCTCATCGACATCGCCGCGATCGTGGGCACGCTCTTCGGCGTGGCAACCTCGCTCGGGCTCGGTGTGATCCAGGTGGCCGCGGGGCTGGACTTTCTCAACGTGGTCAGCGATCCGGGCAATCTCACCTATGTGGTGCTCATCGGCGCGATCACGTCGCTGGCCGTGGTAAGTGTGATCACCGGCCTCAAGCGGGGCATTCGCTGGCTGTCCAACTTCAACATCAGCCTTGCCGGTGTGCTCCTGCTGTTGGTGCTCATCCTCGGACCGACGCTGTTCATCTTCCGCGACCTGGTGCAGTCCATCGGCGACTACTTCCAGAACCTGTTGCGGATGAGCTTCAACACCACCGCCTACGAAGGCGAGTCCGGCACCGAGTGGCAGGGGTGGTGGACCACCTTCTACTGGGGTTGGTGGATCTCGTGGGCACCCTTCGTTGGCGTGTTCATCGCGCGCATCTCCCGAGGCAGGACCGTGCGCGAGTTCGTCGCGGGGGTGCTGCTGGTACCGACCGCCATCACGTTCCTGTGGTTCACCGTTTTCGGCGGGACCGCGCTGTACCGGCAGTTGTTCGGTGAGGGCGGGTTGATCGGCACCGACGAGACCGGAGCCAACACCGTCGACACAGAGGGGGCGCTGTTCGGCCTGCTCGAAGGCCTCCCGGGCGGCACGATCATGGCTGTGGGCGCGGTGATTCTGATCGTGCTGTTCTTCGTGACCTCGTCGGACTCCGGTTCACTGGTGGTCGACATGCTCGCGTCAGGTGGTGACCCGAACCCGCCGACGTGGAGCAGGGTGTTCTGGGGCGTCATGGAAGGCGCCGTCGCGATCGCGCTGCTGCTGGCGGGCGGGCTCAGCGCGCTGCAGTTGGCCGCCATCCTGATCGCGCTGCCGTTCAGTGTGGTGATGCTGGGGATGTGCGTGTCGATCTGGCGAGACTTCCGTGCGGAGCGCAGAACCATGCTGCGCGTGCAGCGGCGGTTGCAGCGCCAGGAGATCACCGAGCACGTGACTCACAGCCTGATCGACGAGGGACTCGTCGAGCCCAACGGGAACGCGGGCAGGGAAAGGGAAGAGGCGTCCAGGTCGTCCTGACGGCCTTGCCAGTGTCGTTGCCCGGCGGGTAGTACAGCCGGGTAACGACACTGGCGTGTCAGGTCCGATGCGGCTAGTTTCGAGCGGATGGGGGTCGAGTTGCAGGCCACGTGGTCGCAGCTGGCGCCGCTCGCGGGCGTGGTCTTGTTGGGTGCGATGTCGCCCGGTCCGGATTTCGCGGTGGTGTTGAGGCACTCCGCCGCCTCGGGACGTGTCGCGGGTACGGGGGCGGCACTGGGTGTCGCCACAGGCATCCTGGTCTGGTCGGTCGTGGCGGCAGCGGGAGTGGCGGGCCTGCTGGCGGCTTCCGCGGTGGCGTTCACCGTCGTGAAGTTTGCCGGGGCGGCCTACCTGCTGCTGCTGGGCGCGAGAGCGTTGCTGTCGGTGTGGCGAGGTGGGCGGGAGGCGCAGGTCTCGGCCCCGGAGCCGACTCGGACAGGCCACGCGTTCCGTGACGGACTGCTGTGCAACGTGCTCAACCCCAAGTGCGCCGTGTTATTCGTGGCGCTGCTGCCGCAGTTCCTTCCAGCCGATCCCACTGCCGCGGACACGGCTGTCGTGTCCGCGGCAGCGGTGCTCATCACCGCGCTGTGGTTCTGCATCGTCGCCAACTTCGTCGCTGCTATGCGACGGCTGCTCTCCAAGCCGACGGTCCGCAGGGCACTCGACGCCGTGACAGGCACGCTGCTGGTGGCGGTGGGTGTGCGGCTGGCCACACAGGCACGCACGCTGCCGTGAACAGTGTTCGCTAGTCGTTCGTAATACGGACGACTTTGTTCTGATTTCGTTCGCTACTAGCGTGTGAGGCGTGTCAAGCGCTGTGGAACTCCCGCCCCCCGGCCCGCGAGGAATCCCGCCCCTGTTCGCGCGGCTCGTAGACGATTCGGCACTGTTCCCGCCAAGCGAAGCGACGATGCGCGAGGCGCTCGAGAAGCACCTCGAGACGAGAGCAGGGGAACACGCCGGAATGCTTGGCGTGTTCCTGTGTCAGGCCTCCCGGCTGCCGGAGATGATCACCGAGTTGATCAAGATCCGGCCTGCCGAGCCGCTGCCGCTTTCGCTGATCATCGACACCGGCCTCGGCGGCGTTCCGAAGGCCATCTCCATCGTCGAATCGCGCAACGAACTGCTCTCGCTGCGCATGGTCGAAATGCCCGCACCCTCCGACGTCGACGAGGTCTGGTTGGAGCGGGTGTCGGAATTCGTGCCCGAGGACGTCGTACGGGTCGTCGAACCCCGCAGGGGTGTGGGCTGGCTCGACGGCGTGCGCAAGGTCATCGAACACGGAAGCTGGCCGAAGATCCGATGCGGAGGTCTCTCCAGCGAGAACTTCCCCAGCATCGACGACGTCGCGGATTTCCTGTCCGTGGTGAGCAGCTACCCCGGAGCTTCGTTCAAGGCGACCAACAGCCTGCAGCGCGCCGTGCGGCACACCGACAAGGCGACCGGCTTCGAGCACCACGGGTTCTTGAACCTGCTGGTCGCATCGGCCCGCTGCCTTTGCGGAGGCGATGTACGTGAGGCACTTGCCTCCACCGACGGTGAGGTGCTGGCGGGCGAAGTGAGTTCGTTCAGCGATCCCGCCGCCGCAGCGGTGCGTTCGCTGTTCACCTCCTATGCCTCGGTGAGCTTCACCGAGCCCATCGCGGACCTGAAAGGGCTGGGCCTGCTGTGACAAGGGAGAGCTCGCTGACATTGGATCGCGGGCTCGCCCTGTTACAGGCCGTGGCGGACACCGGTGGTGAGGCAGCCACGATCTCTCAACTCGCCGCCACGATCGGTACCAGCAGGGCTGCCGTCTACCGGTTGCTCGTGCCGCTGGCCGAGCGGGGGCTGGTGTGGCGGGACGGCAGTAAGGTCCGGCTGGGTGCCGGAGTGCTGCGGCTGGCGGGCCAGATGTTGCCGCAGCTGCGTGATGTCGCCCGGCCCGTGCTGCGTGGGTTGGCCGAGTCGGTCGGCGTCACCGCACATCTTTCCGTGGCCGAAGGTGACCAGCTCCATGTGATCGCCGTCGCTGAGCCGTCCTGGACGTCGTTCCACGTGGCCTACCGGATCGGCAGCAGGCATCCGATCTCACGAGGCGCGGCGGGTAAGGCCCTCGCACTGCGGCCGAGGGGCAGGGAATGGGCGGCAGCGACAGGAGAGCCGCAGCCGGGCACGTTCGGCGTGGCGGCTCCGGTCCGCGGGGTTACGGGGTTGCGTGCCAGCGTCGGTGTGGTGGCACTCGAGGCGATGGACAACGCGAGTGTGGGGCCACAGGTCGCGCGGGCGGCGGGAGAACTCGCCGACGTGCTGCGAGGCTGAGCCAGGAACCGCTCGCCTCAGCCCAACAGCGCGCTGCCGAAAGCGAAAGCCGAAAGGCCCGCGAAAACGAATCCGGCCACCCGCTGCAGCATGCGTGGATGGATCCGGTTGCGGATCTTGTGGCCGAGCAGCACAGCCAGGGCGGCCACGCCAACCAAAGCGAAGAAGGAACCCAGTCCGACGGCCAACGGCTGAGCATAGCGGGCCGCGAGGCCCGCGGTGGCAAGCTGCGACGCATCACCCCATTCGGCTGCGAACAGCACCCCGAACGACGAAAGCGCGCCCCGCCCGAACGAGGCTGGTGCCGCGGCCATGCGCGCCGCGTCGTGGGCGCCGTCGTCGGCCGTTCGGAAACCCTGCCGCAACAACATCGCCGAGCCCGCGCCGAAGAGCACGCCTACGACCGTGGAAACGAGCCGATCGGGTAGCAGCGTCAACACGCTCCCGAACGCCACGGCGATGACGGCTTGCGCGGCGAAAGCCGCGATCACCCCGGTAAGCACTGCCCTCGAGCGGAAACGGGTGCTGAGCACCAGCGTCGCCACGAACGTTTTGTCGGGCAGTTCCACAGCGACGACCAGCGCGAACGCGGCTACGAAAGCAAGCAGGGCCGACGACATCCTTGGTGAGCACCCCCTATTCACTTCAACGATAAAGGGGAGTGCAGAAAATGCCCAGCACATGGGAAACACGAATCGCCGAATAAGCCGGGCAGAAAAATGCCGTGTCGGCCACCCTTACTATTTGTTTCGGCGCGCCGAAAGCTATTCTTTCGGCAGCCGAGGTGGCTCACCGGGACCTAGGTCCCGGTGAGCCAGGGACCACGGGACCTGATCCGGGAAGCCGGAGGGCGGCAAAGTTGATCTCGTGGAGGTCCTGGAACTAGCACGCTGGCAGTTCGGCATCACAACCGTCTACCACTTCCTCATGGTCCCGCTGACGATCGGACTTTCCGTCCTGGTCGCGGGCATGCAGACGGCCTGGGTGCGTACCGGCGACGAGCGATACCTGAAGATGACGAAGTTCTGGGGCAAGTTGCTCCTTGTCAACTTCGCGATGGGCGTGGTCACGGGGATAGTGCAGGAGTTCCAGTTCGGGATGAACTGGAGCGAGTACTCCCGCTTCGTCGGGGACGTGTTCGGCGCGCCGCTGGCCATGGAGGGACTCGTCGCGTTCTTCGTCGAGTCGACGTTCCTCGGGCTGTGGATCTTCGGCTGGGGCAGGCTGCCCAAGCGGGTGCACCTGGCCACCGTGTGGGCATTCTCCCTGGCCACCCTGGCCTCGGCGTACTTCATTCTCGCGGCCAACTCGTGGATGCAGCACCCCGTCGGCGCGGAGTTCGTGGACGGCAAGCCCACCATGAACTCCATCTGGGCCGTACTGACGAACAACACCGCGCTCGCGGCCATCCCACACACCATCGCCGGGGCCTTCGCCGTGGCGGCGGCCTTCCTCGTCGGCATCGCCGCCTGGCAACTGTGGCGCAAGCGGCCTTCCGGCGACGAGCACGCTCCCGCGTGGCGCTCCTCGCTCAAACTCGGCGCATGGGTCGGTGTCGTCTCATTCGTCGCACTGCTGGTCACCGGCGACCAGCAGGGAAAGCTCATGTTCGAGCAGCAGCCGATGAAGATGGCCGCGGCGGAGGCGCTGTGCGAGACAGAGCAGCCCGCCAGCTTCTCGATCCTGGCGATCGGGGACGTCGCGGACGCGGACTGCGAAAGCGTCAAGACGTTCACGGTGCCCGCGCTGCTGTCCTTCCTGGCGCACAACGACTTCACCACAGAGGTGAAGGGTGTGCGGGACCTGGTGGGCGAGTACCAGGCGCGGTACGGCTCCACTTACCCGAACGACCCCATGCTCGGCGAGCTGGCGGGTAAGCCGATCGACTACGTGCCCAACCTGCCGGTGACCTACTGGGGCTTCCGCATCATGATCGGGTTCGGCGCGGTTGCCGCCGCCATCGGAGTGGCGGCCCTGTGGCTGACCCGGCGAGGCAGGATTCCGCGGTCACCCTGGTTCCCTCGCATGGCCTTGCTCGGCATCGCGCTGCCGTTCATCGCCAACAGCGCGGGCTGGATCTTCACCGAGATGGGTCGCCAGCCGTTCGTCGTCGTCCCGAACCCCTCCGGTGTGGACGGCGTGTGGATGTTCACGGCGCAGGCGGTTTCGAACGTGTCGACCGGCGAGGTGTGGACCTCGCTGATCTCGCTGACGGCGGTGTACGCCGCACTCGCCGTCGTGGAGGTGTTCCTGCTGGTCAAGTACGTCCGGGGCGGCGTCGACGCGGTTTTGCCACCGAAGAAGTCGCCACCAGGGGAAGGCGACTCCGGCGACCCCGACGAATCCGGAACCGACGACGCGCTCGCGTTCGCCTACTGAGGAAGGTGGAGCAGATGCTTCGGCCCGCCAATCGAGCAACCGGAGAGCAGGTACCAACCCCCACCCTCTCCGGGGGGCGACCCCGCTCTCAGGCTACCGGCTTCGCCGGTATCCACGGGTTCTTACCTGCGGGTTGTGGACAACTCGGGGGGTTGTACACAGCCTGGGGAAACTTGGTTTCACGTGAGACATCGACCGGAGGGCAGTCGTAGTGGACCTGGCAACCCTCTGGTTCTGCGTCGTCGCGCTGTTCTGGCTCGGCTACCTCTTCCTGGAAGGCTTCGACTTCGGCGTTGGCATGCTGCTGCCCGTACTCGGTCGTGACGACGCCGAGCGGCGCGTCATGATCAACACGATCGGTCCGGTGTGGGACGGCAACGAGGTGTGGCTCATCGTGGCCGGCGGCGCCACGTTCGCCGCGTTCCCCGCCTGGTACGCCGGGCTGTTCTCCGCCGCCTACCTGCCACTGCTGGTGCTGCTACTCGCGCTGATCGGCCGCGGCGTCGCCTTCGAGTACCGCGGCAAGGTCGACTCGGCACGGTGGCGGCGCGCTTGGGACAGGGTGATCGTCGCGGGCTCGTGGATCCCGCCGCTCGGTGTCGGGCTCGTGCTGGCCACCACCGTGCTCGGGCTCCCCATCGACGCCGCGGGAAACCGGGTCGGCTCGCCGTTCGCGGCCGTGCGCTGGGAGACACTGCTGGGTGCGCTGGCCATCGCCGGGTTCTCGCTCGTTCACGGCGCCACCTTCCTGGCGCTGAAGACCGAAGGCGAACTGCGGGAACGCGCACGGGCTCTCGCACTTCGCATCGCACCCGCCGCGCTGTTCCCGCTCGTGGCGCTCGGGCTGTTCGTGCAATGGCGGGAGGGCGTGACCTGGACCCTCGTGCCGCTGCTCGTCGTGCCGCTGGCAGGTGCCGTCGGGTGGTGGCGGCTGGCCGTGGGAAGGGAGGGGCAGGCCTTCGCCGCGTTCGGCGTGCTCATCGCCGCGGCCGCGATAACCCTGTTCGGCGGCCTCTACCCTGAGGTGCTTCCCTCCACGCTGGCTGACGCCTACTCGCTGACGGTGGAAAACGCGTCCTCCAGCTCCTACACCCTGCGCGTCATGACCTGGGTGGCGGCCTTCGGAGCTCCCGCCGTGCTCGTCTACCAGGGCTGGACCTACTGGGTGTTCCGCAACCGCATCGGCACAAGGCACATCCCGAAGGCGCACGTACCCCGATGAACTCTCCCACCCGAGCCATCCTTCCCGCCAAAGTGTCCGCAGTGGACACAGGCCGGGTGGGACGAGGTCCGCTCGGTGCGCTGCCCGCACTGTCGGTCGCGGCGCGCCGGGCGCTGGCCTTGACCGCCGCGCTGTCCCTGCTGAACGCGGGTGCACTCGTGGCGCAGGCTTTTCTGCTCGCCTCGATACTGGCCGACATCGTCGCGGGCGAGTTCACAGGGCACGGTCCGAGGCTGGCCGCACTGCTGGCGGCGGTGCTCATTCGCGCCGTACTCGGCTGGGCGATGCGGGTGGTCGCGGCCCGCGCCGCGGTGGGCGCGAAGGAAGAGCTACGCGCCAAGGTGGTCGACCACGCCGTCGGTCTCGGTCCGGAGTGGATCGCCAAGCGCGGTCCCGGCGAGCTGACCGCACTGACGACCAGAGGACTCGACGCGCTCGACGCCTACTTCACCGACTACCTGCCCGCGCTCGTCACCGCGGCCGTCGTCCCGCTCGCCGCGGGCGTGGCCGTGCTCCTCGCAGACTGGCCCTCGGCCCTGCTCATCGCGCTCACCGTGCCGCTGCTTCCGTTGTTCGCGATCCTCGTCGGCAAGTACACCGCGGAGCGGGTCGGCGCCTCGACCGACGCGCTGCACCGGATGTCGGGGCACTTGCTCGAACTCGTGCGAGCCCTGCCGGTGCTCGCCGCATTCGGCCGGGCAGGCGCACAGGCCGACGCCGTCCGCCGCGTCAGCGAACGGCACCGCAAGGCCACACTCTCCACCCTGCGCATCGCGTTCTCCTCCGCGTTCGTGCTCGAACTCGCCGCGACGCTTTCCGTCGCACTGGTGGCGGTGGTGATCGGTCTTCGCCTGGTCTCCGGCGACCTCACGCTCGCTATCGGACTCGGGGTACTGATCCTCGCTCCCGAGTGCTACCAGCCGTTACGGTCCGTCGGGGCGGCCTTCCACGCCAGCGAGGACGGCGTCGAAGCCGTTCGGCGAGTCGCCGACGTGCTCGCCGAACCCGGTGCCGACACCGGCACCGTGGTTCCACCGCGCGGCGAGCTACGGGTCCGCGAACTGCGCGTTCGGCGGCGCGACAGCTTCGCCCCCGACGGCGAGACGTTCACCGCCGTTCCCGGATCGACCGTGTGGCTGACCTCGCCCAGCGGGGCAGGCAAGACGACGACGCTGTCCGTGCTGCTCGGGTTCGTGCGCCCGACAAGCGGCAGCGTCACCATCGCGGGCGTGCCACTGGAGCAGGTGGACCTGGCGGCCTGGCGCGAGCGCGTCGCGTGGGTACCGCAGTCGCCCGCTTTCGCGGGTGGCACCGTCCGCAGCGAACTCGAACTGGCAGCGGCCCAACCCGAAGAGATCACCGAGATGCTCGCGCGGCTGGACCTCACCGGGCTCGCCGACCGCCCGGTCAACCGGTTGTCCACCGGGCAGCGGCAGCGAGTCGCCGTGGCTCGCGCCCTACTGCGGGTGCGGGCAGGGGCGTGGCTGTTGCTGCTGGACGAACCAACCGCCCACCTGGACGCGCACAACGCCGAACGGGTGCTCGCCGCGGTCGGCGAGGCGCAACGGGCCGGGGCGGCCGTGGTGATCGCCGCGCACGAGCGCACCGCGCTCGACACGGGCGATGACCTGGGCGGCCCCGAGCCGACCACGCAGGAAGGTGAGCCCGGACGCGCTCCGGGCTCACCCCTGCGCCTTCGCCTGCTGCTGGACCGCAGGCTCACCGCGGGCGTGGTGCTCGGCGCCGCCGCGCTGCTCGCGGGCATCGCGCTCACCGCCACCTCGGCGTGGCTCATCGCGAAGGCGTCACAACAGCCCCCGATACTCACCCTTGCCGTCGCCATCGTCGGTGTGCGCACCTTCGGCCTCGGCCGCGCGGGGCTGCGATACGCCGAGCGGCTCGTCACCCACGACGCCGCCTTCCGCATCGCGGGCAGGCTGCGTGAGCGGCTCTGGCGTGCGCTCGTGCGGCTTGGCCCCACCCGCACACTGGGACTGCGAAGGGGAGAGGGGCTACGCAGGCTCGTCGACGACGTCGACACCGTCCGCGACCTGCTGCCCAGGGTGGTGACACCCCCGCTCGTGGTGGGCGTAGTGCTCGCCGGAGCGGTGGTCGTGCAGTTCGCCGTGCTGCCTGCCGCCGGGCTCGCGCTCGCCATCGCGGTGACCGCCGCCGCAGTGCTCGCCCCCGCACTGGCACTGGCACTCGAACGCCACGCGACCGCGACCCTCTCGGCGGGACGGCGCGACATCGCCACCCAGGTGCTCTCGCTGTTCGACGCGGCAGCCGAGTTGATCGCCTACGGAGCCGCCGCCGCGCGGCGCGCCGACCTGGCTCGCGCCGACACCCGACTCGCCGCCGCCGCGCGCAGGCAGGCACTCGGTGCGGGCGCGGCCGACGGCCTGGTCATACTCGCCACCGGAACAGCCGCTGTGGTGAGCACCTGGTTCGCCACGCGAGCGGCCGCGTCAGGGACTCTCGATCCCGTCCTCGCGCCCGTGCTCGCACTCGTTCCACTGGCGCTTGCCGAGGTGCTGACCATGCTGCCAGCGGCGGCTCAACACTGGGACTCGCTGCGCGACGCCCGTGGCCAGCTGGCCAGCACGCTGGCAGCCGAACCAGCTCCCGCCCCCGACACGGTCCGGTACACCACGGAAGGCGCGATCACCATGCGTGGGGTCGAACTGAGCTGGCCCGAAACCGACCAACCGGTGCTGACCGGGGTGGATCTCGACATTCCCAACGGCTGCCACGTGGCCGTGATCGGCCCCTCGGGGGCGGGCAAATCCACCCTGCTTGCCGCCCTGCTCGGCTTCCTCCAACCACGGCAGGGCCACATCGTGCTGCCCCAGCGGGTGGCATGGGCGCCGCAGGAGCCCGGACTCGTCTCCACCACCGTCGCCGAGAACCTTCGCCTTGCCGATCCGCTCGCCACCACCGAGAGACTCACCACCGCGCTCGCCGCCGCGGGCCTGCCGGGACTCGACCCCGGCGTCGTCCTCGGCAGCGCGGGGGCAGGCCTTTCCGGTGGGCAGGCGCGCAGGGTCGCGCTCGCGAGGGCACTACTCGCCGCTGATGGCGCCGACCTGGTGCTGCTCGACGAACCGACCGCCCACCTCGACGAACCCACCGCCCGCGAGGTGCTGGCGAACCTGGCCGACCTGCTCGCGGGCAAGACTGTCGTGCACGTCACCCACCGGCAGGAGGAAGCCGCCTTCGCCGACCTCGTGCTGGAGGTACGGGCGGGGAATGTGGCGGCGCACGTCACCGCGACAAACCCGGTCATGGCGGCCGAAGGAGCCTAACCTTGATAGCGCTGATGGAACCCACTCTTGCCGCCAGAGCGCTCTCCGCCGCCACCGAGATCACGGCCACCGCCTTGTCCGACGACGACCCCGACGCGGTGCTCGGCTCGGTTGTGCGCCATGCCGTGGAGTTGGCCGACGCGGACCTCGGGCTGGTCATGGTGCGCTCCGACGACGGTTCGGTCACCGTCGAGGCCGCGCACGGCGAGTCCACCGCGGACCTGCTCGGGCTGGCACTGCCCGCGGAGTCGGCCGCGGGCCGGGTTGCGGGTGGCGGCGAACCCGTGGTGACCGACGACGTGACCAGGGACACCAGGACCTCCCGCTTCGTGCCAAGGGAGCTGAGTTCGTACGGCCCGTTCGCCGCCGCTCCGTTCGGCACGCCTGGCCGCATCCTCGGCGTGCTCACCGTCTACCGATCCCCGGGAAGGCGACCGTTCTCGGCGAGCACCGTGGAAGTGCTCACCGCGTTCGCGGGGCAGGCGGGCGTCGTGCTCGCGCTCGCGGAAGGCGCCAACGCGAGGCACCGCGTGACGCTGTACCAGGAACGGGAACGCATCGCCAGGGAACTGCACGACGTGATCGTGCAGCGGCTGTACGCGGCGGGCATGCGGCTCGAGCGAGTCCGGCGTCGGATGCGCAAGCGGTTCGCCCACGCCGATGCGGCACGGCTCGCCGAGGCGATCGAGCAACTCGACCAGACCATCGAGGAGATCAGGGGTACCGTCCGGGATCTGCGCTCACCCGAGCCGGAACCGAGGCAGCCGGAGCCCGCCGCGACCGACCTCGCCGAATCGGCGCGGGCCGAGGTGCGCATCGCGGGGGAGCTACTCGGCTACCCACCTACGCTGGAACTGTCAGGGGAACTCGCCGACATCCCGCCCGAACGCGCCGACCACGTGCGTGCCGCACTGCGCGAAGCGCTGTCCAATGTGGTCCGCCACTCCGGTGCGAGCGAGACCAGGGTGACGCTGCACCGCGACGCGGCCGGTATCCGGCTGCGGGTTCGCGACAATGGTTGCGGCGTACCCCGCGACGTCGCCAAACGAGGCCTGCGTCACCTCGCCGAGCGTGCGGAGGCGGCGGGCGGAACGTTCACCGTGAACTCCTCCCCGAGCATGGGCACGCTGGTCGCGTTCGACCTGCCGCTGCGGCAATGAGTGCCTGCTGCGCCCTCACTCCCGCGAAAGCCGCAGCAACAGGTCCCTTGCGCCTGCCGCCATGGCGGGCGGCACCCCCAGCTCGGTCAGCATCTCCGCCGCGGCCGCCATCTCGTCCGCCCTGCGCACCGAGTGCTTGTACGTGCCGTACACCAGCCTGTCCACCGTCGACTCGTCGGCGCGCGTCAGCTCCTCGACGATGTTGCCCCGCAACCAGTCCTCGCAACCCGCCGCCCGAGCCGCCTCGAGTGCCTCGACCACCGCGCCCGCGAGGCTCTTGAAGAACACGCTGCGCAGCAGCTTGCGGCTGGCCGCGGACCCCGGTGGGCCTTCGAACACCTCCACATTCGCGCCGAGTGGCCGCAGCAACGCGGTCAGTCGGGCCGCGTCCTGCCCGCTGGCCAGCATCGGCACCCGCAACCCATGACCGGGCACAGGGGCCATGATCGCGACGTCGACGCAGGAGTGGCCGTGCTCGCGCGCGATCTCGTCGAGTTGCCGCTTCTTTGCCGGTGAAGCGGTGTTCAGGTCCGCCCACACAGCCCGCGGCGCGAGTGCGTCGATTCCCGCCTGCAGCGCTGCCACGGCGGCGGCCGAGCTGTTGACACTGAGCACCAGGTCAGCGCCGGTAACCGCCCCTGCCTCGGTCGAGGTGGCCACAACACCGGCAGCGGCGGCGACCGCCGGGTCGTACCCGCGCACCACCGCGCCCGCGGCCACGAGGTCACGGGCGAAGGCGCCGCCTGCCTCGCCGAGCCCGAGAACCGCGATCGTGGGTCCCTCTTCGGATAGCGACACAGCCAAACTCCTCTCGCCCGCGAGACGGTACACTAGCTAACAAAATTGGCGACAATGCTCAATGCTTTGAGGTGGGAGTTACCGTGGCGGGAGGCGAGGCCGCGCGGCCGCAGCAGCAGGCCGTGGTCGACGCCATTCGGCAGGCGATCGTTCGCGGTGAGTTCGTTCCCGACCAGCGGCTGGTCGAGGCGGACCTGTCCGCGCGGTTCTCGGCCAGTCGAGCCAGCGTACGCTCCGCGCTGCTGGAGCTCACCAACGAGGGGCTCGTCGAGCGCGTGCAGAACCGGGGCGCGCGGGTGCGTGCGGTATCCCTGGAGGAGGCCGTCGAGATCTCCGAGGTCCGCATGGTGCTGGAGGGGTTGTGCGCCGCCAAGGCCGCGGAACGGATCACCGCGGCCGAGATCGGCGAGCTCACCGGGATCGGAACCGGCATGCGCGCGGCGGTAGCCAACGGTGACCTGCTCGGCTACTCCGAACTGAACCAGGCGCTGCACCGCAGGTTGCGAGAGATCAGCGGTCAGCAGACCGCCTCGAAGGTGCTGGAGCGGCTGCGCGCGCAGAACGTGCGCCACCAGTTCAGGCTCGCGATGCACCCCGGCAGGCCTGCGATTTCGCTGCCGGAACACCTGGCGATCATCGACGCGGTCTGTTCGCACGATCCCGAAGCCGCGGAGAACGCCGCCCGTGCACACCTGTACAGCGTCATCGCCGCGCTGAAAGAGGTGGACCTGCCGGGGCCCACCCTGCACGGCCTGCCGTAGCGCGGCTACGGCGAAATCCCGCACAGGTTCTTGTTGACTCTTGCGACGAGATTGTTAACAATCTAGGCTCAGAAAATGGCCGCAAAGGAGCGACATGTCTGAGCACCCTCAGCCGTCCGCCCGCGCTCGCGAACTGGTGCGAGGAGCGTTCGACGTCCACATCCACATCGCGCCGGACGTGATGCGCCGCAGGGTGGACGACGTCACCCTCGCCAAGCGGTTCGCCGAAGTGGGGATGGCCGGGTTCGTACTGAAATCGCACTACGTGCCAACGGCCGAGCGCGCCGAGGTGGTTCGGGGCGTGCGACCGGACACCACCGTGCTCGGCGCGATCACACTGAACGCCTCCGTCGGCGGCATGAACCCCATCGCCGTGGAGATCGCCGCGAGAAGCGGCGCCAAGTTCGTGTGGCTGCCCACTGTGGACAGCGCCAACCAGCGCGACTGCCAGGCCGCGGAACCCGAGGGCGCGACCCCGCCGATGTGGGCCCGGATACAGGCCGAACTCGCCGAATCGGGCATGGCCGCCGAGGCGGTGGACGTACTCGACGAAGCCGGACAGGTTCTCGCGAAGACTAGGCAGGTACTGCGGCTGATCGCCAAACACGACATGGTGCTGGCCACCGGCCATCTGCACGCCGACGAGATCGAACGCGTGGTCCAGGCCGCCGAGGCCGAAGGTGTGCGGCGCGTCGTCGTCACCCACCCCGAGTTCACCTCCCAGCGCGTGGGCATCGAGCGGCAGCGCAGGCTGGCCGAACGGGGCGCCCTGCTCGAACGCTGCCTGACCACCCCGTACACCGGCAAGGTCGACTGGGACGTGTGGCTGGGCAACATCCGCGAGGCGGGCTACGAGCACTCGGTGATCTCCAGCGACCTCGGTCAGCCGTTCAACCCTCCGGTCGAGGACGGCCTGGCCATCGCCGCCGACGTGTTGCTCGAAGGCGGCTTCACCGAGGAAGAGGTCCGCACCATGACGGTGCACAACAGCAGGTGGCTGGTCGGCGCCGAGCCGCTGCCGGACGCGCCCGCGAAGGGAGAGGCATGAGCACGCGAAGGCTGTTGGTGGTCGGCGCACACAGCGCCGACTTCGTGTGGCGGGCGGCGGGAGCCGTCGCGGCGCACACCTCGGCAGGAGGTGAGGCCCTGGTCGTCGCACTGTCCTACGGCGAGCGCGGCGAATCAGGCGAGCTGTGGAAGCAGCAGGGGCAGACCGAGGAGAACGTCAAACGCATCCGGCACACCGAGGCCACCAAGGCCGCGGCCGCCGTCGGTGCCCGGTTCGAGGCGTTCGACCTCGGCGACTACCCGCTGGAGGTGGGCAAGGAGTCGATCAGGCGGCTCGCCGAGTTGATGCGTGACTTCGCGCCCAACGTGGTGCTGACCCACCCGGAGAAGGACCCCTTCAACCCCGACCACCCGGTGGCGCACGCCGCGGTGGCGAGGGCACGGCTGCTCACCTCCGGTGCCGGTGTGGCCAGCGGTTTCCGCACCGCGCCGCCGTCGGAGTTCCTCGCGTTCGAGCCGCACCAACCGGAACTGTGCGGCTTCGTGCCCACGGTCTACGTCGACATCACCGCCGTGTTCGACAAGAAGGTCGAGGCGATGGGCCACATGGCTGCGCAGCAGTACCTCAAGGAGTACTACACCCAGCGCGCCGAGCAACGCGGCAACCACGCGCGAAAGGTCACCGGCAATGCCGAGATCCGGCAGGCCGAAGCCTTCCACCGGCTGCTGCCGAATGTGGTGAGCGCGCTGTGAGCGGCCCGGTAGAGGAACTGGCGCGAGCAGGCGTCGCGACCGTGTACGAGGGCTACTCACGGCGCGGGTTGCTCGATGAGGAGTGGATCTCGCTCATCCCGGGTCGCAAGATCGCCGGTCCGGCGAGGACCGCGCTGTGCGGGCAGGCCGACAACCGCGCCGTGCACGAAGTCATGACGCACCTGCGGCCCGGCGAGGTGCTGGTGCTGACGATGCCGAGCCCCGAGCCGTTCGCGCTGCTCGGCGACCTGCTGGCGACGCAGGCCCGCGTCGCGGGAGCCGCGGGGGTGCTCGTCAACGCCGCCGTGCGTGACGGCGCCGAACTCGCGGCGCTCGAGTTGCCCGTGTGGTGCCGCTGGCGCAGGGCGCGCGGGGCGACCAAGAGCGTCCGCGGCAGCGTCAACGTGCCCGTGGAGATCGGCGGAACGACGGTCCGTCCCGGCGACCTCGTGGTGCTCGACGACGACGGAGCCGTCGCCGTCGCAGCGGCTGACGTCGACGACGTGGTCCGATCCGTTCGCGAGCGCATCGCCAAGGAAGAGGGCCTGCGCGCGCGGTGGCAGGCAGGCGAGTTCAGCTACGACGCCTACGGCATGCGCGCGGAAGACGAGAAGGGCGACCGATGACCGCGACGCTGCTGCAAACCCGCGAACTCACCAAGCAGTTCGCGAAGAACGACGTGGCGACCGTCGCGCTGCGCGACTTCACGCTCTCCATCGAGGAGGGCAGTTTCGTCACCGTGCTCGGCCGCAGCGGGTGCGGCAAGTCCACACTGCTCAACCTGCTCGCCGGACTCACCCAGCCGAGCAAGGGCGAGGTTCGCTACCGCGACCGGGTCCTCACCGGACCGGACACCGAGATCGGCTACCTCACCCAGTCCGACACGTTGATGCCGTGGCGCGACGTGCTGCGCAACGTGGAGATGCCGCTGGAGATCCGCGGGGTGCCGGTCCGTGAGCGGCGACCCGTCGCCACCCAGCTCATCGGGCGAGTGGGGCTCACAGGTTTCGAACACCACTACCCGCGTGAGTTGTCCGGCGGCATGCGACGCAGGACCAGTCTCGCCAGGCTGCTCGCGGGCAACCCGTCGACGCTGCTGATGGACGAGCCGTTCGGCGCGCTCGACGCACAGCTGCGCGCCGAGTTGCAGGCCGACCTGCTGCGGCTGTGGCACGAAGGCGGGCAGACGGTCGTCTTCGTCACCCACGACATCGAGGAAGCGCTGTTGCTGGGCGACCGCGTCGTCGTGCTCGGCAAGATCGGCGCGATCCTGCTCGACCGTCCCATCGAACTCGCCAGGCCTAGGAACGCCGACACGCTCCGGGTCGACCCCGAGTTCGTCGCGCTGCACACCGAACTGGCGGCGGCATTGCAGGAGGGAGCGCGATGACCGAGGCAAGCGGAGTCATCACCGAAACCGCGGGCAACGGCGGCCCCGTCCGCGTCGCCGCTCCACGCACCTGGTGGCAGCGGCACGGCACCACCACGACGGTGTGGGTGCTCCGGCTGGCGCTGATCGCCTTCGTGCTGGTGCTGTGGGAGATCGCGGGCGAGCGCTGGATCGATATCACGTTCACCAGCAAGCCAACCGACATCGTCGCCAGGCTCGTGGAGTGGGCGGCCGACGGCACCTTGTGGCTGCACAGCTGGATCACCGTGCAGGAGATCGTCTACGGCTTCCTGCTCGGTGCGGTCACCGGTGCTCTTGCCGGCTTCGTGCTGGCCTCGCTCAATCTGCTCTACCGGGTGCTCGACCCGTTCATCATGGCGCTCTACTCGATCCCGAAGGTCGCGTTGGCGCCGCTGTTCATCGTTTGGTTCGGCATCGGCATGCACATGAAGGTGCTGCTGGCCGCGGCCACCGTGTTCTTCCTGGTGTTCCTCAACACCGCGGCAGGCGTTCGCGACGTCGACAGAGGTCTTGTCGACGCGGTGCGGCTGATGGGAGGAAACCGCTGGGACATCGCTCGCAAGGTGGTACTGCCCGCGTCGATGACCGGCGTGCTCACCGGGTTGAAGGTGGCGATCCCGTACGCGCTGATCGGTGCGGTGATCGGTGAGTTGGTCGCGTCCAACCGCGGACTCGGCTACCTCATCAACGATGCCGCGGCACAGTTCGACACCGCGGGCGTGTTCGCGACGCTCGTGGTGCTGAGTGTGATCGCCGCGGTGCTCAACGTGTTCGTAGGACTCATCGACAAACGCGTCAACAAATGGAAGCCGATAAATGACTGAAAACTTCGCACGCCGCACCGTTCTCAAGGGTCTCGCGGCGGCTCCGTTACTGCTCGCAGGCTGCGCGTCGCGGGGGTCCTCGACGCCGACAGGAACCCTCAACATCGGTCAGATCAGCAACTCGGTGGCGTTCTTCCCACTGTTCATCGCCGAACAGCGCGGAATCTTCGCCGATGAGGGCGTCAAGCTGGGCGACCGACCCCGGCTGGGCACCGGCGCGAAGGTCGCCGCCGCGCTGAAGTCCGGCAGCATCGACCTCGGGGCAGGTGTCGTCACCGACGCCTTCAACCTCGCGGAGACCGACAACGGAACCAGGATCGTGTCCAGTCTCGTCAGCGAGTACTACGTCGACATCATCGTCGCCACCTCGCTCGACGTGCCAGCAGACGGCGCGAGCGTCGAGGACAAGGCCGCGGCGCTGGTCGGCAAGAAGATCGGCATCACAGGGCCGGGCAGCGGTACCGAGGCGCTCGTGAAGTACCTGTTCGGCAGGATCGGCAAGGACGCGGCCGTCGACGCGACGCTGGTGAACCTCGGTGCCGCGGCCACCTCCGCGGTGGGAGCGCTGAAGTCCGGGCGGGTGGACGCGCTCGCGTTCTTCCAGCCCATCGGCCAGCAAGCAGAGGCCGTCGGGGCGGGCCGGATCTTCATCTCGCCCGCCCGAGGCGACGTGCCGTCGATGCGGGGTGCGCTGCACGGGGTCATGTTCAGCACAACCGCGTTGCTGGACAAGAAGAAGGACGAGGTCGCGGCGTTCCGGCGGGCGATGGGCAAGGCACTGGAAGTGATCCACGGTGACGAGGCCGAGGTGCGTCAGTTGCTCGGGCAGTACCTGGACAAGTCCGACCCGGCCGCGGTGGACGCACTGGTACCGATCCTGCGCTCGGAGGTGCCGCGCACACCCGATGTGCAACGCGAGGCCTACGAGACAGCCAAGCGGTTCCACCTGGACAGTGGTCTCGTGACGCAGGCTCCGGACTACTCGGCGGTCATCCTCGAGTGACGCCGCCCCTGCGGGCGATCCAGGCGGCCGCCTGGGTGCGGCGCTGCATGCCCAGCTTGCTGAGCACCGACGTGACGTGGTTCTTCACGGTCTTCTCCGCGACGAACAGGCGCGCCGCAATCTCCCGGTTGGAAAGGCCCTGGCCGATGAGGTCGAGCACGCTGCGCTCCCGCTCGCTCAGCACGGTCAGCTCGTCGGGCTCCTCGGGGTGGCGCACCTTCTCGAGCAGGCGGCTGGTGGTGAGCGGGTCGAGCAGAGAGCGACCCGCGGCGACCTCCCGTACCGCGTTCACCACGTCCTGGCCGCGAACCTGCTTGAGCAGGTACCCGGAGGCTCCCGCCATGATGGCGCCCACCACGGCTTCCTCGTCGTCGAACGCGGTGAGGACCAGGCACCGTGGCGGATTGGCCAGTGAGCGCAACTCCCGGCACAGCGACACCCCGTCGCCACCGCGCTCGCCGAGCCGGACGTCAACCACCGCGACGTCCGGCTCGACGTGCAGGGCGACCGCGAGGGCCTCGTCGGCGCTGCTCGCCTCGGCGACGACCTCGATGCCCGCCTCGTCGCCGAGGAGTTCCCGAAGGCCCCTGCGCACCACCTCGTGGTCGTCGACGAGCAGCACCTGAATGGCCATAGCCCAAAGGTTACGTCCGTGGAAACGGCCAGGAGCCCAGCTTGAGACCACCGTCGCACCCCTTTCGCCTTACTCGGCGCGGCGGTGGGAATACCTGCGCGGCCCGGCGAGGTTCGGGCCGGTATGAGTGCCGAAAACCGTGGCCAGGTCCGGATCGAACAGGCTGCCAAGCGGGTACGCGCCGTGCTCGCGGGCGAGGTGGTCGCAGACACCAAGCGGCCGTTGCTGGTCTGGGAGGTGCCCTACTACCCGACGTACTACTTCCCGCGCGCGGACGTGCGTACCGAGTTGTTCGTGCCGACCCGTCAGACCCGGCGATCGCCGAGCAGGGGAGAAGGCAAGGTGTCCACCCTGCGAGTCGGCGACCGCGAGGCCGAAGGCGCCGTCACCGAATACCCGGACTCGCCGATCGAGGCGTTGCGCGACCGGGTACGGCTGGACTGGCCCGCGATGGACGCCTGGTTCGAGGAGGACGAGGAGGTCTTCACGCACGCACGCGACCCGCACACACGCGTGGACATCCTGCCCAGCTCACGGCACGTGCGGGTGGAGGTGAACGGCGTCACCGTGGCCGATTCGCACCGGCCGACATTGCTGTTCGAGACGAACCTGCCGACCCGGTTTTACCTGCCCAAGACCGATGTGCGCCTGGACCTGCTGGTCGCGAGCGACAAGGTGACGCACTGCCCCTACAAGGGCCAGGCGGAGTACTGGTCGGTGAACACCGGTGAGACGCTGGTGCCTGACCTGGCTTGGTCGTATCGAACCCCGCTTCCGGAGAGCGCTCGCATCGCGAGTCTGGTGGCGTTCCCGCAGGAAAAAGCCGACGTCTACGTGGACGGCGAGCTACAGCGGCGGGACTGAACCGTACTGCGCCATCCGGTTGATCTTTGCCGGCGTCCCGCCGGGTTCGTGATTGACTCCCCCCGTCGTACGACAAGTGACGGGAGGCGTGTCGACGATGAGGTCTTTCGCCGCTCTGGTCGCTGCGTTCACCGCGTTCGTGGCGTTCGTGGCTCTGCCGGCTACCGCGAGCGCGGAGGAGGAGAAGCTGCCGGTGCCGTGGTCGCTGCTGGCGGGTGTCACCGCGCAGTTGGCGGATCCGGACAGCCCTCCGCCTGGAGCCAACGACTGGTCGTGTGAGCCCAGCGCCGAGCACCCGAATCCGGTGGTGCTGGTGCATGGCTTGATCGCCAACCAGACGGTGAACTGGCAGACCTTCTCCCCGCTGCTGGCCAACGAGGGCTACTGCGTCTACTCCTTCACCTACGGCGTCAACTCGCTCGGCGGCGCGCTGCCCGGCTACCAGCCGGGCGGGCTGAGGCGGATGGAGGAGAGCGCCGAGGAACTGAAGGTGTTCGTCGAGCGGGTGCTCGACAGCACGGGTGCGGCGAAGGTGGACCTGCTCGGGCACTCGCAGGGCACCATCATGCCCAGCTACTACGTGCGCTTCCTCGGCGGCGAGACCAAAGTGGACAAATACGTCAGCCTGACGCCGATCTGGGAGGGCACCACGCTCGCCGGGCTCCCGCTGATCTACCAGACCGCGCAGGCGCTGGGGCTGAACCCGGTGATCGACGCGGTTGCCGACGTGGTGTGCGCGTCGTGCCCGCAGTTCTTCCAAGGATCGGACTACTACAAGAAGCTGCACGCGATAGGCACCTTCGCCCCGGAGGTCACCTACACCAACATCGTGACGCGCTACGACGAACTCGTCGTTCCCTACACGAGTGGAATCGCCGAGGCGCCCAACGTCACCAACCACGTGTTGCAGGACTACTGCCCGAGCGACTTCGCCGAGCACGGCGGCGTGATGGCCGATCCGGTAGCGGCGGGCCTGGTGCTCAATGCCCTGGACCCGGACAGTCCACGGGACGTGCCGTGCACGGTGGTGACTCCACTGGGCGCGCAACCACCCCCGGGCTGGTAGCGGTTCGCCGACGAGGTGGGCCTGCTGAACAGCCAGTTCGGCGTCACCGCAAACCACCGCATGGCGGGCGTCGACTCCTCGGCGTTCATCATTGTGGGCATCGTGGGTGTGCCCGCGGTGAGTTCGCTGATGCGTCGAAGCGGCTTGAGCTACGGCGACGAATAGCCGCCGCGCCCTGGCGGGAAGCGACGCTCATTGCGCTCGATCTTGGCGTTGCCCGCCGCCAGCAGGTCCACTCCGAGTACGTCGGCGAGCCGAACCAGATACAGCAACACATCGGCGAGTTCGTCCAGCACCTCGCTTCGCAACCGTTCGTCGGACATCGCGGTGAGCGATTCCTCCGGAGTCAGCCACTGAAACAGTGCCGTCAGCTCACCGACCTCACCGGACAGAGCCATGGCGAGATTCTTCGGAGTGTGGTATTCGCCCCAGTCACGCGCGTCGGCGAACTCGCGCAGCCTGCGGGCCAGATCGTCCAATGTCACCGCTCCTACCTACCACGCAGGTAACACACTCGGATTACTTGCAGCGCCCGCGAGGGCCTTCCTTGGTTTACTCGGGGCGCGACGAAAGGGGCGGGATGGCCGATTGGCGACAGCAGGCGGCCCGCGCGGTTGAGGCCGAGCTCGAACACGCGCGGCGAGTCGAGGAGTGGACCAGCTTGGGGCGCCCGCGCAAGACCACCGACGGCACCCTGGTGGTCGATCTGCGTGGCAAAGCGATCGACCTGTTGGAGGACATCCGACTCGCCGGGGACAACGGCCCGCGCGAGGGAGCCGCTGTCCCGGTGAAGGGCGAGGTCAGCGGCGGTGTGCTCTGGCTGCGTGAGACCGGCACGCTGCCGCCGGAGTGCGGCAAGGTGTGGGTGCGACAACTGTCGCCGCACGACGCGCTCGCCCGGCTGGCGAGAGGGCTACGCGACATCGGCTACGCCCCGCTGGCCGACCGGCTCGCCGCAGGAGAACTCGACCCCGCGGACGATCCCTACGAAGCCTGCCTCACCCCGGGGGTACGGCTGGTATGGGGCCCGCCGGGCACCGGCAAGTCGCGGATCGCCTCCTCCGCGGTCGCTGAACTCGCCCGCGCGGGCAAGCGCGTGCTTCACGTGACCGCCGCCGACAACCGGGTGGAAGCACCCACCGACCCCGAGCGCGTGCGCATCCAGGACGACCTGGCCGAACTGGCCTCGGCCGACAGCAGGCTCGCCTACCTCGACGATGTGCTGGCGGGCTACGACCACGACGCCTTCCTCGAAGCCGAACGCAGGCTGCACTGCGGCAACAGGGCGCGGGTGTTGGAAGCGGAGTACGCGGACGCGAGGAGGCTGCACGCGGAAACGGTCGGGGAACTCGCCGACGTCCGCGCCTTCCTGTGGTCCAAGCGGCAGGCCTGGGCGTGTGTGGCCGACGAGCGGGTCAGCAGTGTCGAGACCCGCGCACTCGGCGAGCGACTCGCTCGCCTCGATGCCAGGCTGGCCGAGCTCGGGCGCCGGTTGAGCGAAGGGGGTCGCTTCTACCGGGGGCGACGCCGAGACCGCAAGGACCTGCTTGCCGCCGAGGCGGAGCGCGACCTCGTGGTGCAGCGGATCGAGCAGGCGAGCAGGCGCGCCCGCAAACTGGCCGACGAGGAACTGCACCGGCTTGAGAACGAACTGGCCGCCGCGCACGCCAGGTTCGACGAGGCCGCGCGCGCCGAGTCGCGGGCGCACGCGCACGCGGAACAGTTGCGCGGCAGCATCGTGCGGCTTCGCGCCGGTGGAGTCGCAAGCGAACAGGACGAGCGGTTTCACGCCGAGTGCGTGCGGCGCGGGCTCCCCGGGCTGCACGCTGAGCGGGAGCGGCTGCGGGAACGCAGCAAGCACCGCGCGGCGCTGCGTGGTCGGTTCGAGGAACGCTTGTGGTGGATCGGGGAGCGCGCGTACCGGCTCCGCGGCGAGTCACAGGCGGCGGCATGGGAGTCGGGCAGGGTGGTCCGTACCTCGCTGGACCGGCATGTGTTCACCAGCCGCCCCTTCGACGTGGTGTTGATTGACGACGCGGGGTCGGCGCCGCTGGCCGATGTGCTGCTGGCGGTGGCGCAGGCTCGCGAAACCGCCGTGGTTTTCGGTGACTTCAACCAGCCACCGTCCCGGCGAATCCCGCACCTCGCGGCGGACCTGCCCGAGGTGCGTAGCTGGACGCTCGCGACGCCGTTCTCCCACTGTGGCATCGAAAGCCCAGCCGACGCGCGGGCACACCCCGGCTGTGCCGTGCTCACCACGCAGTTCCGGTTCGGCCCCTCCGTTCGCACGCTGGCCAACGCCACCGGCTACGAGGTGCTGGCGGGCGGCGATGACCGCACCACCGAGGTGGTCCTGCTCGACACCACGGGCAGCGCAGGGGAACGGGCCGCGCTTGCCAAACTGGTCACTGCCCGAGGTGGCGCGGTGTTCGTGCCTGAGCAGTCGCATGTGGAGGACTGGTTGCGGACGCTTCGCGACGCGCCTGCCGTGTCGGTCGGCACGGCAGGCACGGTGGTGGGCCACGAGTTCGGCACCGTCGTGCTCGACCTCACCCGCGACGACTGGCGGGACCACTGCGGCGAGTTCGCCTCGGCCGTTGCCAGGGCAAGGGACCGGCTGTTCCTGCTCGCTGACCTCGAGGCCGTGAAGTCGGCCGCCATCGGCACACCCCTTGGTGCGGTGAACGCGCTGCGGCTGCAGTCAGGACTTGAGGTGTGCAGGCTCGGGGAACTGTTCGTGCCTCGGCAGCGGCGACAGTCGGCGATCGATCGGCACGTGACGGTGACCAACGAGCCCGCGGCGGATGGCACCATGAGCGGGTGAACCTCCGATCGGACCTGCGTTCGTTCCTCCATTCGCTAGACAAGGAGACGCTGGCCGACCTCCTGTGCGAGCAGGCCGACCGTGACGCCGACCTGCGCAAGCGGCTGCATGCGATGGCAGGCGGTGCCACCGATGGAGAGTTGGCCGAGGTCAGCGACCTGCTCGACGACGCGGTGCGTGCCGCCGAGTCGGTGCAGATCGCCTCTGTGCTCGACACGCTGCGCCGGCTGCTCGACGCGGGCACGCAGGCCGACGTCGCGCCGCTGGCAAGACACGCGGTCGACCGGATAATCGCGGCGCTCGCCGATGTGGACGACTCGGCGGGCGGTATGCGGGACCAGTTGGAGAGAGCGGTCTCGCTGTACGCCAGGGCCTGCGCCGCGCACCCACCGCAGCCGAGACAACTGGCGGAGTGGATAGTTCGGGTCGCGTTCGACAGTCCGGGGTGGCCGCAGATCCGGCTGCCGGAGTTCGCCCAGGCACTTGGCACCGACGGAATCGAGCTGGTCAGGTCCGCTGTGGACACCGTGCTGGCGGAGGCCGATCCCGAGAAGTCCACCGACAGGGGCGGGACGGCGCAGCGGCTTCGGTTGGAGATCGCCGAGATCACCGGCGATGTCGACACCGTGGTGCGGCTGCTTTCGGAGCAACTGCCGCGGCTGGACATCAGCCTCAGGATCGTACGGGTGTTGCGCGCGGCAGGCAGGCACGCGGAGGCGATCGCGCACGCCGCGCAGGCACTCGGCAACGACGGAGCGGCGCGTCGAGGCCCCGTTGTCGACGCGCTGGAACGCGCCAGCTCCCGGCAGCCTGCCGAGCTGGTGCGCGATCTGCTCGCCGAAGACAGGGCCGACGAGGCATGGCGAGCGGCAGGGCAACACCCGGCGGGCGACCTCATCCCCGTCTACCGAAGCCATGTGGAGGCGCTGATCCAGCAGCGGGACGCGGAGAACTACGCGCGGGCGGCGAGCCAGCTACGCAGGTTGCGAATGCTGCACAAGCGCGCGGGAACCGCGGAGGAGTTCAGCGAGTACCTTGCCGAGCTGGTCCAGACCCACAAGCGCAAGCGCAGGCTGCTCGCCGAGATCCGCAGGGCGAGGATCGCGCTGCCGAAGGTGGCAAGGCAATGACGCCCCCGGCGCTCAACGCTGCTCGCAGCCCCGGCGCGGTTGTTGCGGCCGCTGTGGCTGCTGATCGCGCTCCCGCCTGCCGCGGGTGTCGTCGAAGTCGAGCACGAAGGCACCGAAGGCCATAGCCAGCAGCACGGCGATGCCGAGTATCGCGCCGATCCAGGTGAGGATGATCGAGAGCACTGGTGGACCTCCCCGCGCCGCTGTTACACCCCCATAAGGGTCACCGCGGACAGCTACGCGCGGTATCGGCCAACCGGTTAATGCTCGGCCGGCAGCCTGGGCCGGTCGGATGAGGCAGGTAGCGCTGAGCCTTCGCCGGTGCGGTCATCGTGGCCGGACCGCTTGTTCGACGATCGCGTCGATCAACCGGCGGCCGTCCAGCAGCGCCATGTCGTTGTGGTCGGCACCGGGTACCTCCACCACGGCGGCGCCTGCCGCATCGGCCACGGCTGCGCTCTGCTCGGCGGGGACGATGGAGTCGGCGGTTCCGTACACCACGGTCACCGGTGCCCGTACCCGTGAGACGTAGTCGACGACGGGAAAGGTGTCGAGCAGCAGCCAGCGCATCGGCAGGAATGGGTAGTGCCGCCGCGCGACAGCGGCCAGGTCGGTGAACGGCGAACGCAGCACCAGCGCCTTGGGTGGATGTCGCACGGCGAGTTCGCTGACGACGGCGGCGCCGAGACTTTCCCCGAAGTACACCAGGTCGCCGGGCGACACACCGGCTTCTCGCACGAGGAAGCGCCACGCGGCACGCGCGTCGAGTTTCAAGCCCTCTTCGGTGGGGTTTCCCGGGTTACCCCCGTAGCCGCGGTAGTCGAGCAGCAGCACCGAGAGGCCGTCGCCGGTGAGCGCCCGCGCGAGCGGTACCCGCACCGAGCGGTTCCCGGCGTTGCCCGGCGCCACCAGTACGGTCGCGGTGGCACCGGGCACCGGGAAGTACCAGGCGGCCAACCGTAGGCCGTCCTCGGTGGTGAACGCGACGTCGCGACCGCCCGGCAGTACCTCGGCCGCACTGGGCGGCTGACCGCCGGAAGGCAGGTAGATCAGTTTCCGCTGGAACGCGAACGCGCCGCCGAACACCACGGCGACGATCGTGCCGACCACAACGAGGCCGATCAACCACCGCCGCCGCATGACCGCCAACTGTATGCCTACCGCCGCGTGCGGGAGGGCCTCACGGTTGCCAGGTGCCGAACCAAACCGCGATCGCGCGGGCGGCCCCGTCGGCGACCTCGGCCGCCGCGAGGTGATCGCCGGGCGGAGGCTCGGAGCGAAGCCGCTGCGCCGCTTGCCGGTCACCCGCGGCGGTTAGCAGGTCGGCCGCGACGCCGACGGCTGCGACGGTGTCGGGCAGCACACGGGCACGCCTGCAGTGCCAGAGCGCCTCCTGCAGCAGCTTCGCCGCTTCCGGCACCCTGCCCAGCCGGACCAGCGCGGCCGCAAGCGTTGTCGTCGCCCAGCGGTTCACCACGGCGGCACCCGCCGCCACGGCCTGCGCCCGAGCGGTTCGCAGGATGGCGGCACCCGCCGCGGTGTCGGTGCGCACCCGCACTTCGCCCTCGACGTAGCGGGCGAACGCGAGCCGGTCGGCCGCGCCGGACGCTTCCGCCAATCCGACCGCGTCGGCGGCGGTGCGCCGTGCCTCGTCGTGGCTGCCCTTGCGTGCCGCGGCAAGTGCGGACAGGGCCAGTGCGTCGACCCGGCAGCGCTCGGTCAGGTCGGGCACGGCCGTGAGCTCCGCACAGCTGGCGGCAGCCCCGACAGGATCGCCCCATAGCAGCCGCGCGCTCGCCAGCGAGTGCAGTGCCAGGTAGCGCTCCTCGGTAGTGGTCGCCGACTCCGCGGCCTTCGTGGCCAGCCGCAACGCTTCCTCGACGTGGCCGAGGTGCACGGCCGCCCCCGCACCCGAAGCCACAGCCAACGCGTGCTCAGTGTCGGTGCGCGCCACCCGCAGCCGCCAGGCGAGCAGGCCGGGCTCGCAGCGGTACGGCGAAAGCAGCCCGAGGTGGCCGGTCACATCGGCGGCCAGCGGCGGGTCCTCGACTTCCGCCCAACGCAGCGCGCCCGCGATGTCGGTGGCCGCCTTGTGCACGCTCCACGCGGCGGAAGGGAAGTCCTCAGCGGCGCGGCGAGTGGCGGCCACGACGGTTTCGCGGCACCAGCGGGCGTGCCGCTCGCGCACCTTGGGTTCGTGGTCCGAACCGGACAGTCGCGTCGCCGCGATCCGCCGAAGCTGGTCCGGCAGCCGGTATCGCGCCTGCGCCGCTGTGCCGTCGGTGGTCAGCAGCCGCGCTCCGGTGAGGCGCCGCAGCAGACTTTCGACGTCGCCACCATCGGTTACAACGGCTCGGCAGGAGGCGAGATCGAAGTCCCTGTGGAACACGGCCAGGGCGGCCAGCAGGTCCCGTTCGGCGTTGCCCGAGTCCTCGTAGCACCACTCGGCGATGTCGGGCGGCCACTGTGCAGGTGGCTGCCCTTCGCGGGAGGCGAGCCGTGCCGCCAGCAACTCAACCGATAGTGGAAGGCAGTCCAGGCCACGCAACACCGCGCGGGCGAGTTCGGCTTCGGCCTGCGTGGCGGGAAAACCGGTGCCGGCTTCCCCTGCCCGCTCAAGGAAGAGTTGGCCCGCGGGCGAGGCGAGCGGGTCGGTCGCCGGGTCGACGGGCAGTGGCCCGAGCGCAAGCACCTGCTCACCGCCGAGACCGAGCCGGACCCGGCTGGTGGCAAGGACCGTCACGGCGTGGCAGCGCCACTGGATGCGCCTTAGCAGGCCCCGCACGGCGTAGAGCACGTGCTCGCAGCCGTCCAGTACGAGCACCTGCCGCCTGCCGATGAGGTACTCGGTAACGGCAGCGGCAGCGGACTCCCCGTCGCCGTCGGTTTGCACTCCGAGCGCCGCGGCCACTGCGAGTGCGACGGTGTCGCCGTCCTGGTCCGTCAACGGGACCACGGCGACCGGATCGGCCACAACGGAGACCGCTTCCAGCGCCAGCCGGGTCTTGCCTGCCCCAGGCCTGCCCACCACGGTCACGATCCCGTCGCGTCGCAGCATCGCGGTCAGCCGGGCGAGCTCGGGTTGCCTGCCCACGAAACCGCTCGCCGGTGGTGCCGCGGTACCACGCAGGCGTGGCGGTGGGCTTCCCGTAACGGCGTGGTAGGTGCACCGCAGCTCGCTGCCGGGTTCGGCGCCCAGTTCGGTGGCGAGCCGATCGCGCAGCAGCTCGTACTGCCTGGCGGCATCCGCCGTCCTGCCGATGCCGTGCAGCGCCCACATCGCGTAACCGCAGGCGCGTTCCCGGTGCGGCTGCACCTCAAGCAGCGCGAGCAGCCGCTGTGCCGCCCGCACCGGGTCGCCGAGTTGCAGTTCCCTGATCGCCAGGTCCTCGACGGCGCGCAACCGGAGTTGCTTCAGCCGGACCGCCTCCGGGTGGTCCAGGCCTGCGTCGCGTAGTTGTGGCAGTGGCTCGCCCCGCCACATCGTGAGCGCGCCGGTGAGCAGTTCGACGGCCCCGGCGGGGTCGGACCAGCGCGCGGTCTCGATGAGCCACTCGAAGTACACCGCGTCGATGCGTTGCGGGTCGATGCGCAGCACGTACCCGGCGGGTGACCAGGTTACGTCGCCGTCCGGTGCCAGCAACGTGCGCAGCCTGGAGATCCGGGTGTAGAGCGAATCGTGCGGGTTGGCCGGTTTCTCGGTGCCCGCCCACGCGGCCGCGATCAGTTCCGATTCGGAGACCGGCTGGTTGGCGTTGACCAGCAGTGTCGCCAGCACCACCCGAAGCGCCGGGTCGGCGATCGGTTCGTCGTGGTCACGCCTGCGGACACATGGGGGGCCGAGAACGCTCACGAGTACCCGGCGCGTCGCCTTGTCCATCCTGAATATCGTCAGGCCGGGCGCGCCCGACGGCCAGGCGTGGAAACAGCCGGAACGGGTGAATTCAGAGCTTACGAAGTCGCACGCGGTTGATCGCGTGGTCGGCGTCCTTGCGCAGCACCAGTGTGGCGCGCGGTCTGGTGGGTCGGATGTTCTCGATCAGGTTCGGCTCGTTGATCGTCTTCCACAGATGCCGTGCCTCGGTCCTGGCCTCGTCGTCCGGCAGGCTGGCGAAGTGGTGGAAGTGCGAGTTGGGGTCGGCGAACGCGGTGTGCCGCAACTCGAGGAACCGCTCCACATACCACTGCTCGATGTCCGCGGTGTGCGCGTCGACGTAGATCGAGAAGTCGAACAGGTCCGACACCGTCAGCCGGGGGCCGGGTTGCAGCACGTTGAGGCCCTCCAGGATCAGGATGTCCGGCCTGCGCACCACCTGCTCCTCGCCGGGAAGGATGTCGTAGGCCAGGTGTGAGTAGACGGGTGCACGAACCTCCTCGGCGCCGGACTTCACGTCGGTGACGAACCGCAGCAGCGCCCTGCGGTCGTAGCTCTCCGGGAAGCCCTTCCTGTGCATGATCCCCCTGCGCACCAGCTCAGCACGGGGGTGCAGGAAGCCGTCAGTGGTGACAAGGTCCACTCGGGGATGGTCCGGCCAGCGGGCAAGCAGGGTACGCAGGATGCGGGCGGTAGTGGACTTGCCGACCGCGACGCTGCCCGCGATGCCGATGACGAACGGCACCTTGGTGCCGTGGGCGTCGTCGCCGAGGAACGTCGTGGTCGCCTCGTACAGCTGCTGCCGCGCCGCCACCTGCAGGTTGATGAGTCGCGAGAGCGGCAGGTACACCTCGGCGACCTCGGTGAGGTCGATCTTCTCGCCGAGCCCTCTCAGCCGCACCAGTTCGTCTGCGGTGAGCGGCAGCGGGGTGGAGCGGCGCAACTCACGCCACTGATCACGCTGCAGCTCGACATAGGGGCTCAGCTCACGGACCCGTGGCATACGCTCACTCCTTGCCCGTCGATGGGCCAGCGCCGTACATCTGCGTAACCGCAGATTCAACGGTAGGTCGGTTGCCGGATGAACCGACTGTGACCTTCTCCACGCCACCGCGCGCCGGAGCCGGTGGCGGACGGTTCCGCTGAAGCCCGCGAACGCGGCAAGTACCAGGTGTTCGCCGAGCGACACCTCGAAGCTGACGCTGTGGTGATGCTGACCGCCACCTCACGCGGAAGGGAGAGTCGAAGGCCGCGCGGTCGGCGGTACCCGAGCACGGCCACGGCTGACCGTGAGCGGTGTCAGCCGCGTTCGAAGACCTCGGTCCACGCGGCAGCGACCTGCCGGGCGCACGTCATGGGCGGGATACCACCCACACCGGTGCCGAGGCCGGGCATGGCGATGGTCTGCACGGCCTCGCTGATCTGGACGCCGTGTTCGAACCTGCCTTCGCGCCAAAGCTGGAAGACCGCTCGCGCGGCGAGATAGGGATGCACGGAGTCCTCCGGCAACCGTTCACCCGGCTGCCGCATCGTTGGCGCACTGATCAGCCACTCCGGGGCCACCTCGCCGGTCGGCACCACTACCGCCTCCCCGATCGGCAACTCGCCGCCGTGGTAGGCAAGCACGGTGCTGCGCACCTGCTGTTCGATGCCGGGGAACGCCCTGGCGTAGACGGCGTCGATGCCGCCGCGCATCCAACCGTAGGAGTTCGCCGGGCTCACCACCGCCTGCGCGGCCACGTCGAGTACCGATCCATGGTGCACGTGCACCGAACCCGAAACCGTGTCGCGTACCGTCTGCCAAGCTCTCGCCAGCGGCTCGTCGACCGCGCACAACACCAACTCTGGCAGGTGCGGTGGAGTGGCTGCCGTGCCGGACCCGTTTCGTGCCTGCGTGCCTGATTCGGCGGTCACAACTACAGCATCGCAAAAAAGACGCCGCCTGGTAACCGCCGGTCCTACCGGCCATGCGAGTGAGAGTGGTCTCACCGTAGCCTTGCCTGGTGTCACGGATCGCCTACTTCGGACCCCAGGGAACCTTCACCGAGCAGGCCGCGCGCCGACTGGCAGCCGACGATGAGCTGTTCCCGGTGGAGACGATCTCGGCAGCGCTGACAGCCGTCCGTAAGGGCGAGGCCGCCGGTGCCTGCGTGCCGGTCGAGAACTCGGTGGAGGGCGCCGTCACCGCGACGCTCGACGGGCTCGCCGAGGACGCCCCACTCGTGGCCGTCGCGGAGGAGTTGCTTGCCGTGCACTTCAGCGTGCTCACCCGCGACGACGTCGACACGGTACGCACGGTCGCCAGCCACCCCCACGCCCTTGCTCAGGTCAGGCAGTGGCTCGCGGCCAACCTTCCGCAGGCCCGCACCGTCGTCGCGTCGTCAACGGCGGCGGCCGCCGTGGCCGTGCAACGAGGGGAGTACGACGCCGCTGTCGCCGCTCCGGTTGCCGTCGAGCACTATCCACTGCGCGTACTTGCCACCGGTGTCGCCGACGTGCCCGACGCAAGGACGCGTTTCCTGCTGCTGCGCCCGCCGGGCACGCTGCCAGGGCCGACCGGCCACGACCGCACCTCGATCGTGGCCGCGGCGGCCAACCGCACCGGCGCGCTCGCCGAACTGCTCACCGAGTTGGCGTTTCGCGGCATCAACCTCACGCGTCTGGACGCGCGCCCGATCAAAGGCAACTTCGGTCTCTACCGGTTCTTCATCGACTTCGAGGGGCATGTCATCGAACCGAGGATCGGCGACGCGCTCGCCGCGCTTCGCCGCCGCTGCAACAACGTCCGCTTTCTCGGCTCGCACCCGAGGGCGGACGGGGTGGCCGCGACCATCGAGCAAGGAGCGGCCAACCAGGACTTCGTGAACGCGGCAGACTGGGTCGCCGCCGTGAGAAGGGGAGAACTGGCGTGAGGCTCTACCTGGTCCGGCATGCGCAGAGCACCGCCAACGTGCTGCGGACGCTGAACACCGCGCTACCGGGCCCACCGCTGACCGACCTCGGCAGGCAGCAGGCGCAGGCACTGGCGCAGCGGCTGGGTGACGAGCCGGTCGCGGCCGTCTACGCATCGCACGCGACGCGGGCCCAGCAGACCGCCCAGCCACTGGCCGCGGCGTTGTCGATGGAGGTAAACCCACTGGACGGGGTGCACGAGGTGAACGTCGGCGATCTGGAGGATCGCGGCGACCCAGAGGCGATCGAAACCTATTTCAAGGTCGTGCACCCGTGGACCCAGGGCGACCTCAGCCCCTCCATGCCGGGCGGGGAGAGCGGGCACGAGGTGCGCGAGCGGTTCCTCGGTGCGGTCGAACGGCTGCGCGGTCTGCACGCGGAGCGGCACGCCGACGGGGTTGTCGTCGTGGTCAGTCACGGTGGCGCGATCCGGCTGGGTGCCGAATGGATGTCGCGCAACGTCACCTCGGAGGTCGCGGACAAGGGCCTGCTGCCGAACACCGGGATCGTGCGGCTGGAGGCGTTGCCCGACGGTGGCTGGCACTGCCACGACTGGGCCGGCATGACGCTGGGTTGAGCTCCCGGGTCAGTCCGACAATTTCTCACTTGATCGAGGGCAACCCTGTGTGTATCTCACTCGTCCATCGGGTAGCACCATTCCCGAGGAGGCGAGTGATGACCATGAAGCGCGTCGGGAGCCCGGTCGTGGCGCTGGTCGCCACCGGCGTGGCCGTGGTGCTCGGCCTCGCAGGCTGTGGTGGCGGCTCCCAGAACACGGCGGGTTCGGCGCAGTCGCCAGTTCAGTCGCGGCCGAGCGAGGCCCAACGCACCACACAGGCACCGCCGACGGGTGAAGCCGAGAAGGACCCAACGACCAGTGAGTCGGTGCGGGGAAGTGGCATGCCCCCGCAGGGCGAGCCCGCACTGTGCCGGTCGGCGGAGCTGGCACTTTCGCTGGGGCGGGGTTCCGCCGCGGCCGGTACGTACTACCGGCCGCTGCGGTTCACCAACGAGGGCGACAACCCGTGCGTGTTGCGGGGCTTCCCCGGTGTCTCCTACGTCGCGGGGGAGGACGGCCATCAGGTGGGCCCCGCAGCGGAGCGGGAAGGGCCCAAGGGTGGTCCGGTCTCGCTCGAACCGGGCGAGGCCGCCCACGCCGTGGTGGGGTTCGTGCAGGTTCGCAACTACGACCCGGCCGCGTGTGAGCCGACACCGGTCCGCGGGCTGCGCGTGTATCCACCAGGAGAGACCGCCGCCAAGTACGTCGAGGTACCAGGCACCGGCTGTGCGGGCGGGGACATCCCCGGCCACCAGTTGACCGTGCGCACTGTCGAGCCCGGCTCCGGCGGCTCCTGATCGTCAACCGCGCACAGCCAGCGCCGCGGCCGTGGCGAGGGCGAGCTGCGACAACCCCGACACCACGAACGTCGCGCTTGAGCTCCCTAGTGCGTCGGTGAGCACACCGCCGAGCAACGCGCCGGCAGGGATGGCGCCCCAGACCACGGTTCGCCACACCCCGAGCACCCTGCCGAGCAGCTCGTTCGGCACCAGCACGTGCCTCGCCGTCGCGAGCATGACGTTGACGGTCACGATCGCTGCCGCGAACACGCCGAACAGCACGCCGGAAAGCACAGCCTCCTCGCTGGCCCCCATGGCTGTGAACGCCGCGCCCGACACCGCGATGCCACCCGCGAGCACACCGCGCCTGCCGACCCTGTCGAGCAGGCGGGTGGCCGCCGCCGCGCCGGCGAGCCCGCCGACTCCGCCCACGAAGGCGAACACCCCGAAGGCGGCCTCGTCCAGACCGAGGTCCTGCAAGGCGTAGAGCACGAGCTGTGCCTGCGCCAGCTCGGTGGTGAAGCTGAGCAGTCCCGCGACGGCCAGCAGCCTGAGCAGCACCGGGTTGCCGCGCAGCCAGCGAAACCCGCTCGCGACATCAGCACGCACGCCGGAAACCGGGGTCTCACGCGCGGGCGGCCGGTAGCTACCCGCCATCGCCAGCAACAGTGCCGCACCCAGTGCGAACGCCCCGGAGTTGAGCAGGAACGGGAACGCGGCGAACACCGCGAACGTCACGCTGCCCACGGGCCCGCCCACGAACGTCTGCCCGACGATCTCGGTGCCCTGCAGCATGCTGTTGGCCCGCGACAGCCCCTTTCCCCGCACCACATCGGGGATCAGCACGTTCGTCGCGCTGTCGGCGACCGTCTCGGCGGCGCCGACCACCAGCGCGGCCGCGTACACCACCCAGATCGAAGCCAGCCCGAGATGCACGAGCACGCCGGTGGCGGCCACCGCGACCGCCCGTACGATGTTGGCGAGCACGATCGCCGTCCGCCTGTCGACCCGGTCCAGCAGCACGCCGGTCGGTAACGCCAGCAGCAGCCACGGCAGGAACTGGGCGGCGGCGAGCCCCGCGATCAGCACCGGGTCCCTTGTCAAGGTGGCAGCCAGCAGTGGGAATGCCACCTTGGCGATGCCGTCACCGAGGTTGCCCGCCGCGCTCGAGGCGAGCAGCCAGCCCAACCCGCCGCGCAGCCGACGCATCAACGGCCGGGACCTGGCGTGATACCCGCCGCTGCCGTAGCGCACGGCGGCATGGCGGTTGCGATCGACCCGACAGCCGCGGCTCGGCGCGGGCGGCACGCGGCCGGGTGCGGCGTGCACGGGTCAGCGCCGCGCGAGCCCAGGTGGCCGCCGGCGTCGTCGTCGGGTGAACCGCCGCGGCAGCGGCACGGGTCGCCCGGTTCACCGCTCGTCAGAACTCTCCCTATCCCCAGCCGAGTTCGTGCAGCCGCGCGTCGTCGATGCCGAAGTGATGTGCCACCTCGTGGACCACGGTGATCAGCACCTCCTCCACCACGTCGTCCTCGGTGTCGCATATGCCGAGTATGGGTTCGCGGTAGATGGAGATTCGGTCGGGCAGCACCCCGCCGTAGTCGTGACCGCGCTCGGTCAGCGCGACGCCGTGGTAGAGCCCGAGGATGTCGGGCTCGGACTCGTTGCGGTCCTCCACGAGTACCACGACGTTGTCCATGGCGGAGGCGAACTCCGGCGGCAGTTGGTCCAGGGCGTCGGCCACCAGTTCCTCGAACCGGGCGTCGCTCATCTCCACGGCCACGGCCTCACCCGCCGGTGTCCTGCGTTCCGGACTCGGGCGGCTGAGATTCGCCGCCACCACCCGGCGCCTGGTCGGTGTCGCCCTCCTTGCCTTCGCCGGACTTCTCGCCGCCGGTGTTGCCGTCCTTGTTCTCGGGCGGCTTCTCGGACTTCTTCACACTGCCGCGCACCGGTGCGAGCCCGCTGTCGTCGTCCAACACGGCACCGACCTTGCAGTTCACCAGCGTGGAGCCCGCGTCCCAGCTCTCCTTCTCTCGCACGTCCCAGCTCAGGATCAGCCCTTCCTTGGCGAGATCCTTGTCGCCGGTGTACTCCTTGGCGATCTTGGAGCAGGTCGTGTCCAGCCACGTCATCTGCTTGTCGGGTGGGGGGTACTCGTCGAACTCGTCGCGCAGGTCGACGAGACCGACGATCTCGTAGGAGTGTTTGGTGGAACACGAGATCGGGTCGCCCACCGTCTTGCCGACCAGCGCCAGGCACGTGCCCGCCTCCCAGACGTTGGACTGGTTGATCTCGGCTGCGGGTTTGTCCAGCTTCTGCATCTCCCCGCCGGGGCCGACCCACTGCAGCCCGCAGTGCAGCTTGCGGTCGCCTCGTGCCCACTGCTCGGCGTCTGGGCGAAGCACGCCGAGCGTCAGCTTGCCGAACGGGTCGAGCGGCTTGGGCAGGTAATCGCGCGCGATGGTGCCGCAGCGTTCCTCGGTGAGTTTGCGCCAGCCGTCGATGTTCGGTGCCTTGGCCTTGGGGCCGTACTCGTCGGAGATATCCGCCGCACCGACGACTTCGAACAGGTGCTCCTTCTCACACGACACCTTCGAGACGTCGCTGGCGTCGGGTTTGGTCCAAGTCAGGCAGCTTCCAGGAGGTGAGCGGAAGGCCTGCTCCCTCGCCGCGACGATGCGCTGCGCCTCGCGCTCCGCCTTGACCTGCTCGCTCTCGGGTCCCAGCGCGAAAACCCAGGTCACGGACAGCGCGAGCAGTGCGCCGAGGAAGAGGCCGACCATGAGCGCGCGGGTGCGGAGCGCGGCTCTGGTCGAACGTAACCGGACAGGCTGGTCGGACATCGCTGTCCATGATGCCTGTTCTCGCAACGCGGCTGCCGCTGAGCCGATAGGGTGACGTCGCCCCTGTCCCGTGGGTACTGGAGTGTTCGATGACGGACGACCCCGACGAGCTCGACTCGAAGGATCGCAAGCCGCGTGGTTCCATGCGGTTCCAGGACGCCGAAAGCACCACGCCGCGCGAACCCACGCTCGCCGAGCAGCGCGCGCGGAAGAAGGCCGCCGAGCAGGAACGTGAGCGCGAGGTGGCGCGGCAGCGGGAGGCCGAGGCGGCCGAGCACAAGGCCGAGGTCAGGCGGAAGGTGCTGATCGGCGGGGGCGTCACGGTGGGACTCGTGGGTCTGGTCGCGGGCTGGTACGCGGTGGCGGCGCCGGATGAGGTCACCGCCGTGTGCACCGACGCGAACGGAACCGTTGTCCAGAACGACGAGTACTGCGACCGCGACTACGTCACCAGCCACGGTGGCTACTACTCCGGAGGGTTCCTTTTCCTGCCGATGCCGGGCGGCGGTTACCAACAGTACCGCTACAACTACGGCGGCACCGGCAGCGTGGGCAGCACCGTCAGCGGCGGTTCGTATACCCGGCCCGCCAACGCCAACATCAGCACGCCGTCGGGCAAGACGATCCAGCGCGGGGGATTCGGCATCAGCGGCAGCAGCGGATTCGGCAAGAGCGGGGGCTCGTAGTTGCACAGGGAGTCCCGGCAAGCTCGGCCCGACTGGCAACGCATCGTCGCCGAACAGGGGCTCGTCTTCGGCACACCGGCGCGATACGCCTCCGGCAAGGCCCGGCCGTACTGGGACGAGTCGGTGCACTACGTGCTGTCCATGGAGGAGGTGCTCTCCGTGGAGGCCGACGTCGAGTTGCTGCACTCGATGTGCCTGGAAGCCGTCGACCACGTCGTTACGGCACAGCGATACGCCGAGTTCGGAATTCCGGAGTGGGTGTGGCCGCACATCGCCGAGTCGTGGAGGCGCGGCGACCCGCACATCTACGGCCGGTTCGACCTGCGCTACGACGGCAGGGGCCCCGCAAAACTGCTGGAGTACAACGCCGACACCCCGACCTCGCTGCTGGAGGCCGCGGTGGTGCAGTGGCACTGGAAGACCGATGTCTTTCCCGACGACGACCAGTGGAACTCCGTGCACGAACGGCTGGTGGAACGCTGGGAGCAGGTCGGAGGGCGGTTGCCATCCAAGGAACTGCACTTCACCTGGTCCAGCGCCGACCGCACAGGTGAGGACCACATCACAACCTCCTACCTGCAGGAGACGGCGGCGGAGGCAGGACTCGACACCGTGGGCCTTGCCATCGAGGAGATTGGCTGGGACCCACTGCTGAAGCGGTTCGTGGATCTGGAAGAGGCCCCGATGGCCACCGTCGTGAAGCTCTACCCGTGGGAATGGGTGGTCGACGAGGAGTTCGGCCGCTACGCCGTTGAGTCGCTGCCGCGGACCATGTGGATCGAACCGCTGTGGAAGATGCTGCTTTCCAACAAGGCCATCCTCGGTCTGCTGTGGGAGAACTACCCGGGCCACCCCAACCTGCTGCCCGCGTTCAACGACCACCCCGGCGTGCTCACCGAGTACGTGCGCAAGCCCAAGTTGGGTCGGGAAGGAGCCAACGTGCAGATCGTCGCGCCTGGCTACGAGACCCAGACCGGTGGCGTATACGGCGCGGAAGGCCACGTCTACCAGGCGTTCGACCCGCTGCCGGAGTTCGAGGGGTTCAGACCTGCGCTCGGCGCGTGGATCGTCGGGGACGAGTCGGCGGGACTGGGCATCAGGGAAACCTCGGGACTGGTCACCGATGACGGTGCGGCCTTTGTGCCCCACCGCATACCCCAATCGTGATAGGACACGCCCGACACCTTCAACGTCGACCCAGGAGACTGCTGTGCTTGTTGCACTGTCCGACACCTTCGGCACCGACCTCGCCAGGGGCATCGGCGCGATCATGCTCTACGCGATCGTCGGCCTCGTGCTGATGCTCCTCGGTTTCTACGCGATCGACTTCACCACGCCGGGGAGGCTGTCGGAACTCGTGCGGCGCGGCCTGCCGAACGCCGTGGTGGTCACCGCGTCGGGCATGGTGTCCATGGCGTTCATCATCGTGATCGCCATCTGGTCATCGGCGAGCGATCTGGCCGAGGGGCTCATCACCGCGCTGGTCTACGGGCTGATCGGCATCGTGGCGCAGGTGCTCGCGGTGCGGCTGCTTGAGTGGGTCACCCGCATCGACGTGCGTTCCACCATCGAGAGCGACCGGTTCACTCCCGCCAGCTTCGTAGTGGCCGCCGCGCACGTCGCTCTCGGTCTGGTGGTGGCCGTGGCCATCTCCTAACCATTACGGTGGTCGCCGTGCGGCTACTGCGGACACCAGAAGACCGATTCGCCGACCTCCCAGACTTCGACTACCCAGCCCTCTACGCGGACGTGGACCATCCCGTGCACGGGATCGTCCGGATCGGGTATGTGGAAGCCGGTCCGCCGGACGGGCCGACGGTGCTGTTGCTGCACGGCGAGCCGAGTTGGTCCTTTCTGTACCGCAAGTTGTTGCCGGTGCTGGCCGAAGCCGGGCTGCGGGCGATCGCCCCCGACCTGGTCGGGTTCGGCCGTTCCGACAAGCCCGCCGAGGTGACCGACCACACCTACGCCAGGCACGTCGAGTGGATGCGGGCCTTCGCGTTCGACGCGCTCGATCTGCGAGGGCTCACCCTGGTGGGGCAGGACTGGGGTGGGTTGATCGGGCTGCGACTTGTCGCCGAGCACCCGGACCGGTTCGCGGGCGTGGTGGCCGCCAATACCGGGCTGCCGACCGGCGACCACGACATGCCAGCCGTGTGGTGGGACTTCCACGACGCGGTGCAGGACGCTCCCGTGCTGGACGTGGCGCGCTTCGTACAGTCCGGCTGCGTACGCGAACTGTCCGAGCCGGAACGGGAAGCCTACGACGCCCCGTTTCCCAACGAGACGTACAAGGCTGGGCCCAGGGCGGTGCCGGGTCTGGTACCGACCACTCCGGATGATCCGGCCACGGAGGCCAACCGCAGGGCATGGCGGACACTGTCGATCCTCGAGCTGCCATTGTTGTGTGCCTTCTCCGACCGTGACCCGATCACCGGCGGAATGGCACCCATCCTGCGCAGCCGGATGGCGGGCGCCGCGGGTAGGCAGCATCCCACGATCACCGGTGCGGGGCACTTCCTGCAGGAGGACGCAGGCGAGCGGTTGGCAGAGATCGTGGTCGACTTCGTGCGCGAGCTGCACTGAGACAGCAGCGGCGGTACCACGCCGACAGCCGGAAACCGGTGCCGACTACCCTCGGTTGGTGTGATCGACCTCAGGACCTTGCGCGAGGACCCGGACGTCGTGCGCGCCTCCCAGCGCGCCCGAGGTGAGGACGAGGGCGTGGTGGACAGGCTGCTGTCCCTCGACACCACCCGCAGGTCCGCCATCGCCAGCGCCGACACGCTGCGCGCCGAGCAGAAGCAACTCGGCAAGAAGATCGGCAAGGCGTCCGGCGACGAGCGTGAAACGCTGCTCGCGCAAGGAAAGGAGCTGGCCGCACGGGTCAAGGCCGCCGAGAGCGAGCAGGCAAGGGCGAGCGCGGAGTTCGACGAGCTGTACCAGCGGCTTCCCAACCTGGTGCACCCCGAGGTGCCCGCAGGTGGCGAGGACGACTACGTGGTGCTCAAGCACGTCGGCACACCACCGGAGTTCGACTTCACCCCCCGCGATCACCTCGAGCTGGGCGAGGGGCTGCGGGCCGTCGACATGGAACGCGGCGCCAAGGTCTCCGGCGCCAGGTTCTACTTCCTTACCGGCATCGGCGCGCAGTTGCAGCTCGCGCTGCTGAACATGGCGGCGGCGCAGGCAACGGCCAACGGCTTCCAGTTGATGATCCCGCCCGTGCTGGTGCGCCCGGAGGTCATGTCGGGCACCGGCTTCCTCGGCGCGCACGCCTCAGAGGTGTACCAGTTGCCGGATGAGGACCTCTACCTGGTGGGAACCTCGGAGGTTCCGCTCGCCGGGTACCACGCCGACGAGATCCTGGATCTTTCAACAGGGCCGCTGCGGTACGCCGGGTGGTCGTCGTGCTTCCGGCGCGAGGCGGGCTCCTACGGCAAGGACACCAGGGGCATCATCCGCGTGCACCAGTTCGACAAGGTCGAGATGTTCGTCTTCTGCAGGCCGGAGGAGGCAGAGGCCGAACACGAGCGGCTGCTCGGCTGGGAGGAGGAGATGCTCGCCAAGATCGAGGTGCCGTATCGGGTGATCGACACGGCCGCTGGCGACCTCGGCTCCAGCGCGGCTCGCAAGTACGACTGTGAGGCCTGGGTGCCGAGCCAGCAGACCTACCGCGAGCTGACCTCCACCTCCAACTGCACCACCTACCAGGCGCGCAGGTTGTCGGTTCGCTACCGCGACGCCGACGGGCGGCCGCGGATCGCCGCGACACTGAACGGCACACTCGCCACGACCCGTTGGCTCGTGGCGATCCTGGAGAACCACCAGCAGCCGGACGGCTCGGTGCGGGTGCCTGAAGCGATGCGCCCGTTCCTAGGCGGTCGCGAGGTTCTTGCCCCGGTCGGCGAATAGCAGGCCGGGCGCGTCGATCGGGCCGATGCCCGCGGCACGCAGTGCCGCCCACATGGTTACCTGGTTGGCCGTGAGCACGGGTATCGACAGCAGCCGCTCCAGCGGCGCGATGAGGTCGTAGGTCGGCACGTTGGCGCAGGCGATGAACGGCGCGTCGGCACCGGTGGTGCCCACACCCGCCACCGCGCGCAGCACGTCGGAATAGGACAGCTTCCAGATGCCGCCCAGCATGCCAAGCCCCATGCTCGCCGTCGTAACCACACCGAACTCGATGAGAAAGCCGACCAGTCGCTCGGTCACCTCAGCCACGTAAGGGCTGACGATCGCGACCCGGCCCACGCCGAGTTCGGCCAGCGCGCTTACCAATGCACCCGAGGTGGTCACGGCAGCGGGTGCGCCCACCTCCAGCATCGCCGCCACCACGGCGGCCTCTCCGGCCGCGCCTTCGGCGAAGCTGCCGGACGTGCAGGCGTAGGCCACGACGCGCGGCTCAGGAGAGAGTACGTCCCTCGTCGCCCTGCGTACCCCGTGCGGGTCGGCGAGCGCGGTTGCCAGCGGGACCGTCACCGGCTCCGGAAGGTACGGCAGCCGAGTCGAGTGCAGGCACGCACGCTCGTCGAGCCACCGCCACAGCTCGCGGCCCAACGCGAAGTCGAAGGGGGCAACCAGCCCGATGCCGACCTGCTCGGGACCGCCGAACCGTTCGATCTCGGGGAACACCAGGTCAACGCTAGGTTCGGCGCGGCACGGCAGCAGCCTCTCCGGCAGGTTCTTCACGGCCGCGAAACCGAACGTAACCCCGGTGACCCTGCGTCGCCGGATAGGCTGACGGCCGTTCATCTGTCGGCAACACGACCGACCGACACCGGGGGGTCTCGTGCGCGCGAACGCTGCCGTTACGTCAGGCACGGTGTCAGGCACGGTGATGGGCACTGTGTTGGGCACTGTCCTGTTGCTCGCGTCATGTACCAGCACCGTCACCGGTTCTGCGGGTACCGTCGCCGCCCCGCCGCCGAGCACCTCGGGCGTGGAGTCCGGCGAGCCGTGCGCGCTGCTATCCCCAGCGGAAGCCGAATACCTCGGGTTGGCGAAAGAGGGCGAGTTCACCCCCGGTGAGCCGTCGCAGCTCAGTCCACCGTCGTGCACCTGGATGCCGGTCGATCCTGACGTCGACTCACTGACCATCGGGCTGGCCACCGACCTTCCGCTGGTCGACTACGTGGACGGCGTGCAGCCGGAGGAAACCGTCGAGATGGGAGGTCTCAACTGGTCGCGTTACCTCGACCCGGTCGGCGGCGAGTCGGTTTGCCTGTTGGCCACCGAACTGTCGGAAACCTCGTTCGTGACCGTGGTGAGCAGCGACTTCACGACGGCGGAGCAGGCGTGCGAGGTGGCCAAGGCGGCCGCACCCTACGTCGCCGCACGGCTGCCTGGAGGTGACCCCGCTCCGGAGGCGACCCGGCCACCGAGTCCGCTCGTCGACCTCGACCCCTGCACCCTGCTCACCCCCGAGCAGACCGAGCGGTTGGGACTGAAGCCGAACGGCGAGCCCAGCGACGGCGGCGACGAGGAATCGGTCGACTGCTCGTGGGACCCCGCCGTCGACCCCGGCGCCAGTTCGCTCATCATCACCCTCTACCCGAGTCAGGGCACGCTCGACAGTACGGACGAGCCGGCGGAGATCATCGAGGCTTCCGGTTGGAAGTGGCGGCTCTACCCGCAGCCGTCCGGCATCAAGACCGCGTGCGTGGCCGAACTCGATGTCACCGAGCACTCCTCCGCCACGATCTTCGGCGGCCACGACGAGCGGGCGAAGGTGTGCGACACGGTCATGGCGGCGATTCCGATCGTCTCCGCCGCGCTGCCTCCCGCCTAGTCAGCTCACGGAGTCGACCTGGTCGGCGACGTAACCGCCGATCTCGAGTGCGCTCGTCGCCGCGGGGGAAGGCGCATTTAGCACGTGGACCTGGCCGGGTGCACGCTCGATCAGGAAGTCGTCCACCAGCGAACCGTCCTGGCGCAACGCCTGCGCCCGCACGCCTGAGCTGTGCCGCACGATGTCCTGTGTTCCCACGGCGGGCACCAGCCGGGCGATACTGCGGGCGAACAGCCGCCTCGACAGCGACCTGCGTACCTCCGCCAGCCCGGCTCCGAGGGCGTACCTGCGGGCGAGTCGCCAGGTCCCGGGAAAGCCGACGATGTCGGCGACGTCACCGACAGACACATCCGACCAGCGGTAGCCTTCCCTGCGCAGCGCGAGCACCGCGTTCGGCCCCGCGTGCACGCTGCCGTCCAGCATGCGGGTGAGATGCACCCCGAGGAACGGCAGCGCCGGATCGGGTACCGGATAGATCAGGCCGCGAACAAGGTCACAGCGCCCCGGCCGCAGTTCGTAGTACTCGCCCCGAAACGGCACGATGCGGGCGCTTGGACGCACGCCCGCCATGCGCGCCACCCGGTCCGAGTGCAGTCCCGCGCAGTTCACCAACACGTCGGCGGCCAGCACCTCGCCGCCGGTGGCCACCTCGACCCCGCCTGTGGCCCTTGACCGGATGGCGAGTGCGGCGGTACCCAACCGCAACTCGGCGCCCGCGTCGGTGAGCAGCCCCACGAGTGCCTCGCAGACACCGGGAAAGTCGATGATCGCCGTCGATTCCACCCGCAGCGCCCGCACACACGACAGGTGCGGTTCGTACTCGCGTGCCTCGGCGGGCGAGATCATCCGCACGGGCACGCCGTTGGCTTCCGCGCGCTGTGCCAGCTTGGCGAGTGCGGGAAGCTCGGCGCGCGAGGTAGCCACCACCAGCTTGCCGCAAACGCGCACCGGCACCCCGTGCTCGCGTGCGAACGCGACGATCGAGCGGTTGCCCGCGACCGACATCCTGGCCTTCAGTGAACCCGGCCGGTAGTACAGGCCGGCGTGCACCACGCCGGAGTTGTGGCCGGTCTGGTGTGCGCCCCACCGGTGTTCCTTCTCCAGCACGGTGACCCGCGCGCCTCGCAAGGCAAGCTCCCTGGCCACGGCGAGGCCGATGATCCCGCCTCCGATGACCAACACCGAACGCCCTCGCACCCCTGACAGCCTAGGTCCGGGCCGATCTTCCTGGCGAGGTACGGCCGTGCGGGTCCGGTACAGTGAGCGCCCGATCATCGCGTCACATCGAGCACAGGACTCGGTCGGGTCGGGCCGGACCAAGGAGAACAGCCGCCCTCGGCCTGGTCAGCGAGGAGGCGTCGCCCGTGACGGACCATGTGGGCCGACGGGGGGCCGCAGCCATGCAAGGGCTGCTCGCCGACAGCGCGCGGGTAATCGACGCCGAGAGCGGTCGGACGCTGACCGGGGCCGGGCTGCTCGCCGAGGTACGCAGGGTCGGTGAGCGGCTGTGCGCCCTGCCCGAGGGTGTGCTGTTCGCCCGCGCCGACGTCGAACTGGACGGAGTGCTGCACTACCTGGGCGCCTTCGCGGCGGGCAGGGCGATCGCACTCATCGACCCCGCGCTCGACACCCAGTCCCTGCGAAGCCTTGTGGAGCGGTTCCGACCCGCCGCGGTGTTGACACCGCCGCCGATCGCACCACCACCCGGATTCGCCGTTCGGGACGGGCACTGGGTGAGACAGCATGCCGAATGTGTCCTGCCGCACCCGGAGCTGGCCGTGCTGCTGCCGACGAGTGGGTCGACCGGCGCGCCGAAACTGGTGCGGCTGTCACGGCAGGCCGTGCTGTCGAACGCACGTGCCATCGCCGAGGTGCTCGACATCGGGCCAGCGGACGTGGCACCCACGACGCTGCCGTTGCACTACAGCTATGGGTTGTCGGTGCTGAACTCCCATCTCGTGGCGGGCGCGACCGTGGTGGTCGAGCGCGGCGGACCGCTCAGCAAAGGCTTCTTCGACACCGTCACCGCACACGGCGCCACCTCGCTGGCCGGGGTGCCGCAGCACTACGAGGTGCTGCACCGGATCGACTTCGATCCCACCCGTTACCCGAGACTGCACACGCTGACCCAGGCGGGCGGCAAGCTGCGCACCGAGTTGGTCGCGCACTTCCACGAGGTGATGAGCAGCGCGGGTGGACGGATGTTCGTGATGTACGGGCAGACAGAGGCCGCGCCGAGGATGGCCACCGTGCCCGCCGAACGACTGGGCGAGAAGCTGGGCTCCGCCGGGGTCGCCCTACCCGGTGGAGCGTTCTCGATTCGCAGGGGTGACGGCGAGGAAACCACCCACCCCAAGATCGTCGGTGAGGTGGTGTACCGGGGACCGAACGTGATGATGGGCTACGCCGAAAGCGAGGCCGAACTCGCACACGGCGACGACATGGGCGGCGTGCTCGATACCGGCGACCTCGGCTACCTCGACGAGGAGCAGTACCTGTTCATCACCGGACGGCTCAAGCGCATCGGCTCGGTGTTCGGTAACCGGGTGAGCCTCGACGACCTCGAGCAGGCCGTGCGCGCGGGCCACACCGGCATCGAGGTGGTGGCTGCCGTTCCCGCCGACGACAAGGTGGTGCTGTTCGCGCAGGGCGCGGGCAAGGAGACGTGCCGGGCCGTCTCTTCCGACCTCGCCGACCGCCTCCACCTGCACGTCAGCGGGTTCGACGTGCGCGGTGTCGACACCGTGCCACTGCTGGCGAGCGGAAAGGTGGACTACCGGCAGCTCGAACGGCTGGTGCGGGAAGAGTCCTAGGCCGACCCTTCTCCTCGCGGGCCAGGTTTGACCAGGTAGTTTGCCCCGCAGCGGCGGTGGCCTCCGTGCGAAGGGCGGGGTGGGCAGTGGTGACTGTCACGATCGGAGCGTGGTTGGCGCTCGCCGCCGTTCTGGTGGTGGCGTGGCCCCGCCTCAACGCCGAGGCAGGCTGGCGGGCCACCACCATGGCACTCACCCTGGCGTTCTCACTCGCGCACCAGCTGCTCTACTCGACGATCGCGGAAGACGCGTTCGTCACCTTCCGCTACGCGCGCAACATCGCTGACGGCTACGGGCCGGTGTTCAACCCGGGTGAGCGCGTCGAGGGCTACTCCAACTTCCTGTGGCTGGTGCTGATCACCCTGCCGCGGGCCATGTTTGGTGGCAGTGTCGTCACCGGCGCGGTCGTGCTCGGCGTGCTGTGCACACTCAGCGCCGTGCTCCTTTCGTACTTCCTGGTCAACCGCGTCGTCGCGGACGCGCAGCGTGGCGGCGCCGGTATGCGCGGACTGGGTGTAGTGGCCGCGGTGTTGACAGCGGGCGCCAGTTCGCTGGCCGCCTACGGCCCTTCGGGACTGGAAACGTCACTGTTCGTGCTGCTCGTGCTCAGTGTGTGCTACGCGGTTGCCGCGCAACGGCCGGTGGTGGCCGGAGTACTCGCGGCGCTCGCCGCGATGACGAGGCCTGACGGGCTGGTCGTCGCCGTGGTGGTGGGCCTGTGGCTGGCGGTGCGCGCCGCGCGCGGGCACACCACGGCATGGGCGCCCTCGGCCTATGCGTTGGGTGCGCTCGTGTTGCTGGTGCCGTGGACAGCGTGGCGCCTGACCTTCTACGACCACCCTGCGGGCAGCGCGCTCTCGCCAGCCGAACGGCTGGGTGCGGGATGGGACTACCTGGCGGGCTTCGCGCTGGCGTACCAGGCGTTCCTACTGCTTTCGGCGGCGGCCGTCGCGATGTTGCTCACCCGACGCAGGGCGAAAGACCCGGCCTCGGTCCGCGCCAGGGCCGTGGTGTGGCTACCACTGCTGCTCGCGGTGGTGCAGTCGATGTTCGTGGTCTACGCGGGTGGCGATCCGATGCCTGCCTGGCGGCTGCTGGCCGCCGTACCGCCACTGCTGGCGGTGGCCGTGACGGCGGCGTACGGAATCGGCATAGGTGCGCCTTCCGTTCCTTCCCCGAAGCCACGGGCCGTCGCGCTCGCGCGCCGCAGAACGGTGCCAGTTGCCGCCGCCGCGGTGTGTGGGCTGTCGCTGGTGGTCACCACCGGGCACCCGCGCATGCTGCCGGCCATGCACGAGTGGCGAACGGCGACAGGCCAGCTGGAGCAGATCGGCGGCTGGCTGGGCGAGAACCTGCCATCGGGCAGCGTTGTGAGTGCCTACAGGCCCGGCGCGCTGGCATACCGGGCGGGGCCCGCGCTGGTTGTCGTGGCCGCGAGCGGGCGAACGGACGGACACCTCGACACGCGAGCCCAGCGGCCGTCGGCGGGTGCGGCGGCCTACCCTGCGCGCGACGACAACTACCCGGTCAGCAGGATGCCGCTGGTCGCGGTGGACACCGACACCGGATACACCGGTGAGCAGCACTGCGGCCTCAACCCGGCCTTCGCCGGGCTGTACGAGGTGGCGAGCTTCCGGCGTGCCGATACCGAGCAGTGGGTCTCGCTGTACGTACGGCGCGACGCCAAGCGAAGCGTCCTCGAGCTGCTCGAAGCTGACCACGCGTACCGCTACGTGCCGTGCGCCTGAGGTCAGAACCAGCGTTCCAGCACCTGGGCGACACCGTCCTCGGAGTTGGGGCCGGTGACCTCGTCCGCGACGTCGAGCACAAGGGGATGCCCGTTGGCCATCGCCACGCCGTGCCCCGACCAGCGCAGCATCGCCACGTCGTTGGGCATGTCACCGAAGGCGATGGTGTGTTCTGCCGCCACGTCCATGCGCCGCGCCACAGCCGCCAGCCCGGTGGCCTTGGTGACGCCGTGCGCGGCGAGTTCGATCAGCCCGCCACCGGAGGAGAAGGTGATGTCCACGGTGCCGTCGAGCACCGTGCGCGCGGCCATCGCCATCTCATCCGAAGTCATCTTCTTGTGGCTGACCAATAGTTTCACGGCAGGGAACCCCAGCACCTCCGCCCTCGAGGTGACGGACCCCTCGCCGTCCCCCCACGGATTGTGGTACTCGCTCTCGATCACGAAGGTGCGCACATCTGGGTCCACGGCTTTCGTGCCGATGCGTTCCGCCGCCAGCCTGCAGCCGGGGATGGCGAAGTCGAGCGCTTCGGCGACGTCGTGCAGCAGCATCGGGTCGAGCAGTCCGTGGACATCGACCACGCGGTCGGCCCCGATGTCGTACAGCACGGCTCCGTTCGCGCACACCGCGTAGCCGTCCAGCCCGGCCTCCTCGGCCACGCCCGGAATCCACCGAGGTGGGCGGCCACTCACCAACACGACGGGCGAACCCGCTTCGACAGCCCTGCCGACGGTTTCCACGGTGCGTTTCGTCACCTGCTCCAGCGGTGAGAGCAGGGTGCCGTCGACGTCTGAGGCGATAAGCCGGGGTTTCTCCACACCAACCAGTTTTACAGAGCATGCCCGTCCGGTGACCTCCTCACAGCCACCGATAGCGTGTGGCGGCGTGCGTGTAGGCATCGTGATTCTCCCGGAGGACAGGTGGTGGGCCGCCGAACCCAAGTGGCGGGCCGCAGAGGAATACGGTTTCGATCACGCCTGGACCTACGACCACCTTGGTTGGCGCTCGTTGGTCGACGGTCCGTGGTTCAGTGCGCTGCCCACGCTCACCGCTGCGGCGATGGTGACCTCCAGAATCCGGCTCGGCACCTTCGTGGCCTCCCCGAACTTCCGTCACCCCGTGCCGTTCACCCGCGAGCTCATCACCCTCGACGACCTCAGTGACGGCAGGTTCGTGCTCGGCGTCGGGTCGGGTGGCGGTGGCTACGACGTCGAGGTGTTCGGCCAACCTGGGCTGTCGGCCGGGCAGCGGGCCGACCGGTTCGCCGAGTTCGTCGAGGCGCTGGACGGCCTGTTGCGTACCGACGGCTTCGACTACTCCGGTGAGCACTACACCGCGCGCGGTGCGCGCAACCTCCCCGGACCCGTGCAGCGGCCGCGGCCACCGTTCCTGATCGCCGCGAACGGTCCGCGAGGGATGCGACTGGCCACCCGGTTCGGTGACGGTTGGGTGACCAACGGCAACCCCGCTGACAGCCAGGACGAGTGGTGGCGCTCCGTTCGGGAACTGAAGGAGCGGTTCGAGGCGGGGCTGGCCGAAGCGGGGCGCGATCCCGCCGGTGTTCATCGCTACCTGAGCCTGGATTCGGCTCCGGTGTTCTCGTTGTCCAGCGTCGACGCCTTCGCCGAGGCGGCAGGCAGGGCCGGCGAGCTGGGGTTCACCGATGTCGTGGCGCACTGGCCACGCAGTGAACCGCCCTACTGCGGCCACGAGTCGGTGCTGGAGCAGGTCGCGGACGAGTTGTTGCCGACGCTGCGGGAGCGGTGAACGCGCTGATGTCTAGCCCGAACGGGTGAGGATCGGGTTTTCGGGAACCACTCGCCTCTCGCTCGCGTCGATCCGGTCACGGACTACCGCGAAGGCCACCCGGGGGTGCTGGGGGCCTCGTGGCCCTCGTGAGGCGGGGTAGGGCGCGGAGGTTTGGCGGGTTTGTGAAAACATCACCCCCAACCATGGCCTCGCCGCACGAGGGCCACGGCTCGCCGGTAGCCTCTTCGGTCGTGAGCACGGAGACGAATCCCACAGACCTTACCGAAGCCGCATTCGCCGGTTTCGACCTGATCGTCGTCGGATCGGGTTTCTTCGGCCTGACGGTGGCGGAGCGGGCGGCGAGTCAGCTCGACAAGCGCGTTCTCGTGCTCGAGCGGCGGGAACACATCGGCGGCAACGCCTACTCCGAACCGGAGCCCGAGACCGGGATCGAGGTGCACCGCTACGGCGCTCACCTGTTCCACACTTCCAACAAGCGAGTGTGGGACTACGTGAACCAGTTCACCGACTTCACGAACTACCAGCACCGGGTGTTCGCCAAGTACCAGGGACAGGTCTACACCTTCCCGATGAACTTGCACCTCATCAACCAGTTCTTCGGCAAGTCCCACAGCCCGGACGAGGCGCGCGCGCTGATCGCCGAACAGTCCAGCGAGATCGACACCAAGGACGCGCAGAACCTTGAGGAGAAGGCCGTCTCGCTGATCGGTCGCCCGCTGTACGAGGCGTTCGTGCGGGGCTACACCGCGAAGCAGTGGCAGACCGACCCCAAGGAGCTGTCGGCGTCGATCATCACCCGGCTGCCGGTCCGCTACAACTTCAACAACCGCTACTTCAACGACACCTACGAAGGCCTTCCCGTCGACGGCTACACCGCGTGGCTGGAGCGGATGGCCGAGCACCCGAACATCGAGGTGCGGCTGAACGTGGACTACTTCGCCGTCCGCGACCTCATCCCGCAGGGCACACCGACCGTCTACACCGGTCCGCTCGACCGCTACTTCGACTACCGCGAGGGCAGGCTCGGCTGGCGTACGCTCGACTTCGAGCAGGAAGTCGTTCCCACCGGCGACTTCCAGGGAACCTCGGTGATGAACTACAACGACATCGAGGTGCCCTACACCCGGATTCACGAATTCCGGCACTTCCACCCCGAGCGCGAGTACCCCGAGGACAAGACCGTGATCGTGCGTGAGTACTCGCGGTTCGCCTCCGACGACGACGAGCCGTACTACCCGATCAACACAGCGGAGGACAGGGCGAAGCTGGAGAGCTACCGCGAACTCGCCCGCAAGGAGGCCCGTGAGCGCAACGTGCTCTTCGGCGGGCGGCTCGGTACCTACAAGTACCTGGACATGCACATGGCCATCGGGTCGGCACTGTCCATGTTCGACAACAAGATCGCCCCGCACCTGACCGAGGGCGCGCCGCTGGACGGATCGATCGATGCTTGAGAAGGACCCTACGGCGAAGCCGGGCGTCGACGCCCGCCCCGCCCATCCCGAACTGTCCGGTGAACTCGCCGTGCTCGCGGGTGTGCAGCGGGCCATGGCTCGCCCCGCCACCGTTCGGGCGGCTCGCGGGCTTTCCCACTTCGGCGAGCACAGCGCGGGGTGGTTCGCGTTGGGCTTGCTCGGCGCGGCCGTCGACAGCAAGCGCCGCAAGGACTGGCTGACCGCCGCGGCGGGCGTCGTCGGCGCCCACGCCGCCTCCATCGCGGTCAAGCGGGTGGTACGCCGCCCCCGCCCTGACCACCCGGAGGTGAAGGTGGGTGTGGGTACGCCGAGCAAGCTGAGCTTCCCGTCCTCACACGCGACCTCCACCACCGCCGCGGCGGTGCTGTACTCCGGAATGACGGGCCGTAACCTCGTGCCCGCGCTCGTGCCGCCGATGCTGGCCTCCCGGCTGGTCCTCGGCGTTCATTACCCGACAGACGTGGTCGTCGGAGCGGCGCTTGGCGGCGCCGTCGGCGGCCTCCTGCGCCGCAGGCTGAACTCACGGAAGCGGAAACCACGATGAGTGAGACCACCGAGCATGCCGAAGTGAGCGACAGCGCTCTGGCAGGCAAGAAGGGTCCGGTCGGGACCGTCTTCGGGGTGTTGAAGACGGCGCGGCCACGGCAGTGGGTGAAGAACGTACTGGTGCTGGCCGCACCGTTCACGGCGGGCCAGATCACCAACCTTGACGTGCTGCGCGACGCGGCGGTCGCCTTCGTGGCGTTCTCGCTCGTGGCGTCCTCGGTCTACCTCATCAACGACGCCGTCGACGTCGAGGCCGATCGCGCGCACCCGACGAAGCGCAACCGGCCCATCGCGGCCGGGATCGTGCCCATCCCGGTCGCCTACGTGTCCGCTGTCGCGTTCTTCGCCGCGGGCTGCGCGGTGAGTCTACTGGCCGACTGGCGGCTGCTCATCGTGTTGCTGATCTACCAGGCCATCCAACTGGGATACTGCTTCGGGCTCAAGCACCAGCCCGTCGTCGACCTGGCGATCGTTGGCTCGGGCTTCCTCATGCGGCTCATCGCGGGTGGTGTCGCCACCGGTATCAGCCTCTCGCAGTGGTTCTTGCTGGTGACCGCGTTCGGCTCGCTGTTCATGGTGGCGGGCAAGCGCTACGCCGAGATCATGCTGTTCGAGCGCACTGGCGCGAAGATCCGGTCGTCGCTCAAGAAGTATTCCGCGAGCTACCTGCGGTTCGTCTGGGCGACCTCCGCCGCGATACTGATCATGTCCTACAGCCTGTGGGCCTTCGAGCAGCAGCAGCGCGTACCCGGCACCATTTGGAGCGTCATCTCCATGGTCCCGTTCGTCATCGCCGTCCTGCGTTACGCGGTGGACGTCGACGGGGGCAACGCGGGCGAGCCGGAGGAGATCGCCCTGCGCGACCGCGTGCTGCAGGTGCTCGGTGCCTCCTGGGTCGTCACTCTGGTGTTCTCCTACTACCTGTGACCAGCGAGTCCCGCATCGGCACCGGATAGTCGAGCCGGAACACGCTTATCGGTTCCACCAGCTTGTCGCCGCGCAGATAGGTCGGGACGGGTGTCTGCGCGGCGAGCTGGAGCAGCGGCACGTACGGTCCACCCGCGCCCGCGACGAACGACATGCTGCCGAGCCTGCGGATGCTAGGTCCAGAGGCGAACCGGTACCGCACCGGCTCGACGATCCCGTCCGCCAGCGCGGCAGGCTGCCTGCACGGCAGCAGGAAGGCGTCGATCCAGTCCACCGCGACCGGCTCGGTGATCGGGATGTAATCGCTCAGTGGCACCACCTCGGGCAGCCGTGGTGCGCCCACGGCGATCCAGCCTTCGCCGTCACGTTCGTCGGTGGCGAGTACGCGGACCAGCCGCGCGTGGCCGGGCGCGAAGCGCGCGTCACGCCATTCCCCTTCGCGGTCGAGCCGCAGGCTCAGTTCCCTTTCCACCTGGCCGTCGGCGTCGGCGAACTGCACCTTCGCCGAGACGAGTCCCTGCCCGCCCACCGGCACGACCAGTGGCGGCGCGTCGGCCGAGGCGGCCCGCTCTGGCAGGCTGTACCAGCCCGTCGTCACCGACCCCGCGCCGCCACCGCTGCCCCACACCGGGGCGACCTCGGTGCCGTACGGCCGCACCGGCGCGACGTCTTCGGGAAAGCCGCCGTTGACGGTGAACCCGCTCAACCGGGCCCGCTCACCGGCGTTCACCGGCCGCAGCAGACCAGCCGCCAGGTCGGGCTCCACGTCCAGCCAGTCCTCGACACCGCAGCTTCCGCCGCCAAGCGCCGCGATGTTGGACCGGCCCATCGTGTAGGTGTCCCAGCGGGGCACCATCGCGTACGCCATGGTGCCGACCTCGAGCAGCACCGTGCCCGCCGCCGCGAGCGTCAGGAACACGCCGGGTGAGCGAACCAGTGACCGGCCCACACCGACCAGCCCCACCAGCGCGAGCGACACACCGCCGACCAGGACGACGTCGGCGAGATCGATGCCGAGGAAGCCGGGCGGCACAGTGGACCACTTGACGTTGAGGTTGGCGATGTACCACCAGCGCACCGGCACGGCCAGCGCGACAGCGGCCGTCACGGCGATGGCCACGACCAGCAGCGAGCGCTGCCACGCCCTGCGCAGCGCGCCGCTGGCGACCGTGTGCACCAGCGCGGCCGCGAGGATGGTGGCCACCCCACCCACGGCGCCGAAGTGGTGGGTGTACTTGGTGGGTGTGAACGCGAGGGCGAGGAAGAACAGCGCACCCACGATCAGCAGCCTGCGGGTCGGCGCGGCCGCCAGGCCCCTCACCCGCCGGGTCAGCAACAGCACCGCCAGCGCCGCCGTTGAAAGCCACAACAGCAGCAGCGGCATCCGCCGGTTCAGCCCGCCCTGTAGCGGATCGAACACGTCCTGGTAGCGCTCGCCCTCATCGAGCACCCCGAAACTGGGTCCGATGGCGGTGCGCACCTCGGTGGAGTGCAGCACGGCGGAAAGCGACTGGTCGAAGAACATGAGCAGCAGCGCGCCCGCGCCGGAACCGAGCAACACCGGCAACGAGACCGGCCAGTGTGCACGTACCAGCCGGATCACACCGGGCAGTGCCGCCACGAACGGTGCCAGCGCCACCAGGCCGGTCGGGGTCACCGCGACCGTCGCCCCGGCCGCCAGCACCCCCGCCGCCAGCGGGGTGAGTGCCAGTGTCGCGACGGCCCTTTCGACGAGGGCGAACACGACCAGCGTGCCGAACATGACCCACGGTTCCGGGCGCAGGCCGATCCCGAACTGCACGTACCACGCCAGGAACACCACGCAGGCCGTCCAGCGTGCGGCCGCCCGTGGCCCGGTCGCCAGCCTGCGCAACAGCAGCCGATCGATGAGCAGCCACAGCGCCAGGCCCAGCAGTACCGACGGCACCCGCATCCACCACGCGTCGCCGCTGACCTCGACGAACGGTCGGTACAGCTCGTAGAACCAGCTGAACGGCGCCTCCGGTGCGTTGAACCACCGGAAGTAGTTGCCGACGAAGCCGGTGTCGTCGGCGGCCTTCAGCATCGCGATGATGTAGCCGTCGTCCACGGTCGGCGACCCGATCACCGCCCAGGCCGCCAGCACCAGGGCCACCACCGCGTCGGCGAGCCGAGGTCGCCACCAGCCGACAGGCAGCAGCCGCACGTGCCTGACCCTGGCCGCCTCCCACCGGCTAAGCAGCATCAGCATGGCAAGTAACCCCGCCACCGTCACCGCGCCGAGGGCGAGCTTCACCGCGCTCGGGCTCGTCTCGTACCGGGTGTCCGGCACGACTGTCACGCGCAGCGAACCGGCCGAGGCGAGGTCGGTGTGCAGGCTGTTCACCACCGGTCGTGCCTGGGTGTGGCCGGCGACGACGCCGTCGATGTTCACGGTGGTGCCACCGGAGTCGGAGTGCACCGACGCGACGCAGTCCGCGCCGACCGGCCGCGACATCACGGAATGGTCGCCGACCTGCGCGGATAGTGTGTCGTGGCTGACCTTGAGGGTGAGTCCCGCACTAGTGTGCTGGTCGACGTCCAGGTTGTCCGTGGTGGTGGACAGCACCGTCGACACCGTCGAGTTCTCACCCAGCGCCACGACGTCGGCACAGCCGAACTCCACGTCCATCCGGTCGGGCTCGTAGGGGAACAGAGGTAATGCCGTGCTCGAAGTGTCCGGTCCCGAGGGCCACTCGTACGTCGTGACGTCCTGCTCGACGGGGGCGAGGACGAACAGCACGGCGGTCAGTGCTGACAGCGTCCCAAGACCCGCGATCACCCAGCGATGAAAGGTCACCGTTGGACCCTAGAGAAGGCGCGGTCTGGAGCATGAAAAGGGCCATGCCGAGCTGGGCCCTCCCGCTGGGATCGGCCGCGGTGGCGCTGGCCGCGTTCCTGCTCGTGAAGGACAGCCTGACCGACGACGCCTACATCACCCTGGCCTACGCCAAGAACCTCGCCGTGCACGGCGAGTGGGCTCTGGTCCCCGGGATGCCGTCGAACTCGGCGACCTCCCCGCTCAACGTGTTGCTGCTCGGTTCCCTTACTGCGGTGACGAGGCTGTTCGGCACCGGGCCGCACCCGGTGCTCGCGCTCGGTGTGCTCAGTGTCGGTTCCGCGGCCGTGCTCGGATGGGGATGGGCGAGGCTGGCGGCGGCACTGCGGTTCTCGACCGCGGTCGCGTTCCTCGGCGCGGTCCTCGTGCTGGTGAACCCGTTCGTGCTGTCCGCGATCGGGCTCGAGGTGCTGCTGATCCCGACCTTGCTCGTGCTGCTGACGGTGTTCGCCACAGACGAACGTCCGCTGCTGTACGGCGCTGTGTCCGGCCTGGCGTTGCTGACCAGGCCAGACCTCATTGTTTTCGTGGTTGTCATCGCGTTGAGCACCCCCGCGATCAGGCGCGGGCTGCTCCGCCCGGCGCTGGTCGCGATCGCTGTCGCGGCTGCCTGGTACCTGTTCAGTTGGTTCGCGTTCGGTTCGGCGCTGCCGGACACGCTCGTCATCAAGCAGGCGCAGGCGGACCTGTTCGGCCGGTGGAGCTTCTTCAGCGGCCCCGCCATGTACTACCTCAGCCGCAGCGTCGTCGTGCTGCTGTCGTTCGGGCCCGCGCTCGTCGGGGTGCTCGCCTGGTTCGCCCTCGTCGCCGTGCGGTTCTCGGCGCGATGGGAACGGTTCCCGCCCGTCGGTGCGCTGGCCGGGCTCGGCGCAGGCGGCATCGCGCACTACATCGCGTACTCGCTGCTGGACGTCGGCCCCTACCACTGGTACTACGCCACCCCGATCACTTCGCTCGGCATGTTCGCGGTCGCGGCACTGGGAGTGTGGCTGGCTCGCTCCAGGGACCGCGAGGTGTTGCTCTCACGCGGCCCGCTGACCGCGCTCGGGGCCGTCGCCCTGCTGCTGTTCGGGGCTGTGGCGGTCGACGTCAAGCAGGGTGTGCCGTGGCGCTCGCCCGTCATCTTCGGCAACTGGGCGAGCGCGCAGGACTATGCCCGCGTCGGCCGCGAACTGAAGGACCGTGTCGGTGAGGCGACGGTGCGTTCACCAGGGGAGATCGGCACGCTGGCCTACTACTGCGAGTGCTCGATCGTGGATCCGTTCTCCGACCGCGGTTACGTCACCGACATGGTCAAGGAAAGGATCGACGAAGCGGGTCCGGTCACTTCAGCTCTGCTGCGGCTGAACTACCTGTGGTTCGACTACTCGCGCGAGCCGCGCCCGCTGGACTACCGGTTGCTGTACGAGCGAGGTCCCGGCGGTGGCCGCAACACCTGGCAGGTGTACTCGGCCGCACGTGGTGTCGGCCATTTCACGCTGGTGCCCGCCGAAGGACGCTGATCACTAAGAAGTGGTAACCGTTGCCCCACCCGATCGAGGTGGTGATTTCCCGGGTAGCTTACGGGCAAAACCGGACGGTTGGGGAGACATGACCACGACAGCCGACACGGAGAGCGAAGGCAAGGCGGAGCGGATGGCGCAACCGGCGCCTGAGGGAGCGCCCCGCGACAGGCGCGGTTTCCTTGGACGGCGTGACCCGCTGGCGTGGTCGGTCGCCGCACTCGCCCTGCTGCTCGGTGGCGTGTTCGTCTTGGTCGATCTCGCCTACAACCAGGGCAATCTGATCGCCCCTATCGACGATGCCTACATCCATTTGCAGTACGGCAGGCAGCTCGGCTCAGGTCACCCGTTCCAGTACAACACCGGCGACCCGGTCAGCACCGGCGCCAGCAGCCTGCTGTACGCCTTCGTGCTCGGCGCGGGCTACGCGATCGGGTTCAAGGGCGGTCTCTTTCTGCCGTTCGCGGTGTCGTTGGGCATCGTGTGCTTCGCAGGGTCCGCCGCCTTCACCTACCGGCTCGGCAGGCTGTTCGCCGGCCGTGCCGTCGGTGTGTGGGCGGGCGTGCTCACTGCGGTCAGCGGCCCGCTGCTGTGGGGTGCGGCCAGCGGGATGGAGGTCGGCCTCACCGCGGTGTTGCTTACCGGTTCGGTGTTGGCTTTCACCAGGGAACGGCCGAAGGGGCGTTTCCTGTACACGCCGGTGGTAGCGGCCCTGCTCGCGCTGGTGAGGCCGGAGGGCATGTTCTTCGCGATCGCCCTCACCGCCGCCATGGTGTGGACGATCTTCGCGGCGCGCAAGGCGGGCATGGTCCGCACCCGCACGGTGCCCGCCTTCGCGGTGTGGGGCCTGCTGCCGGTGGCCGCCGGTGTCGGGCAGTACCTCTTCTACAAGCTGGCGACCGGCACGTTCACCGCGAACGGCGTGCGATCCAAGTCGCACCTGTACAACGACCCGATCCTGTACGTCGGCGACTTCGTCGACCGGACGGTGGCGAACGTGCGAGGACTCGTCGGCTCGTTCACCGCGCTCGACAACACCGATTTCGCATTCCCCGGTGCTCTGCTGCTGTTCTTCGTCGGTCTTGGCTACCTGCTGGCCACCCGGGTGGAGTGGCGGCCGCTGCTGGCGGCGATCGCGGTCGGCTTCGCGGTCGTCGTGGTTTCGGCGTCCACTCTCGAAACCGCACTCATCCACGAGCTGCGCTACTTCCAGCCGTTCCTACCGCTGTTCGTACTGTTCACGGTGTGCGGTGGCTACGCGCTCACCCGCCTTGTGCCGCAGGAGCGCTCCAGAGGGATCGCGCTGCACTCGCTGTTGCTGGTGGTGCTGCTGTTCTCGCTGGCCGCGCTGCCGACGTGGGCCGTCCGGCTCGGCAGGGAGTCGGCCACCATTCGCGACACCGACGTCTCGGTGGGTGCCTGGATCAACGGCAACCTGCCGGAAGACGCCATCGTGGGTGTCAAGGACGTCGGTGCCATTGCCTACTTTGGCGAGCGGCGAGTGGTGGACACCATCGGACTCGCCACCAACGGGTTCGCCGAACCCAGCAACAACGGCCCCGGCAGCCTGTACGAGGCGTTGCGGGACCTGCCGCAGGGGCAGCGACCCGGCTACTTCGCCGTGTACGAGCCGTGGCCGGGCACCGACATGCAGCCGTTCGTCGATGCCGGCGTGTTCCGCACACCCGCACTGACGGTCTTCCCCGTGCGGACACCACCGGACCTCAACGGCGGCCGCATCGTGCCGTTCACCGATACCAAGGTGTACCGGGCCGACTGGTCGCTGGCAGGCAGCGGTGATCGGGCTCCCGTCCCGGGTGACGTCAGGGATTACCTGAACGCGGGTTCGCTGGACAGCGAAGCCGCGCACGGCTACGAGGTCAGCATGCAGCAGCCCGGCCTGCAGCCGTACACGGTGCTACGCCGTGAGGGCGATGTGGTGGACAGCGGGCGCATCATCGTCGGAGGGGAGCGGTTCACGGCGGGCAACCTCTCACCGGGGCAGCCACTCACCATCGCGACGCGCGTGTTCGCCACCGGGCAGATGCACGAGGTTCGCGTGCTGGTCGACGGCCAGGACGCGGGTGTGTGGCGGTTCAGCCAGCGGCAGGACGGCTGGACCGTGGACGAGTTCACCGTGCCCGGTGAGCTGGTGTCCTCGCCCACGGTCTCCGTCGAGTTGAAGCCCGTGCGGCCGTTCCTGAGCCCGTACCCGGAGTACACCTCGTTCGGGTACTGGTTCGTGCAGTGAAGCCCAGCCTGCTCAGATCGGCAGCTTGCGAAAGATCGGGCGCGGCACGTGCCGCAGTACCGACATGACGTAGCGGAACGTGGAAGGAGCCCACACAAGCTCCTTGCCGTCCCTGACGGCGTTCACCGCGATCTCGGCGACCTGCCCGGGGGTCTGCTCCAGCGGGGCCTTGCCAAGGCCCTCGGTCATCTTCGAGCGCACCTGGCCCGGTCGGACAACCGTCACGTGTACCCCGTGGGGTCGCAGTGCCTCACCGAGACCGAGGAAGAACCCGTCGAAGCCTGCCTTCGTCGAGCCGTACATGAAGTTCGACCTGCGTACGCGCTCGCCGGCCACGGACGACAGCGCGATCACGGCCCCATGTCCCTGCGCCTTCAGCTTGTCGGCGAGCACCACGCCCACCGAGACGGCGGCGGTGTAGTTCACGGTCGCCAACCGCACCGCGGTTTCGTGGTCCTGCCAGGCCTGCTCCGGGTCGCCGAGCAGTCCGAACGCCACCACGGTCAGATCGATGTCGCCTTCGGAGAAGGCCTTGTCGATCGCGGCGGGGTGATTGGCGGTCTCGGTGGCATCGAAGTCGACTGTGGACACCTCCGCACCCTTGCCGCGCAGCCGTTGCACCGCGGCGTCCAGCCGGTCGGACGGCCGGGCGGCCAACACGATCCGAAGTGGGCGCTGCGCCAGGTACTTTTCGGCGATCGCCAGGGCTATGTCGGAAGTGCCGCCGAGCAGCAGCAGTGACTTGGGGTTGCCCACCGCGTCGATCACAGTTCCAGCCTCCTGGCCATGTCGGAGATGAATACGCCTTCTGGGTCGACCGAGTGCCTGACCTTGCGCCACTCGTCCAGCCGCGGGTACATGCGGTGGAACACCTCGGCCGAGGTACGCGAATCCTTCGCGGTGTAGAGCCGTCCACCCGCCTCGAGTACCTCGGTGTCGAGTTCGTCGCAGAAGCGGCTCAGCCCGTCCTTGACGGGAAAGTCCACGCTGAGCATCCAACCCGGAGACGGCCACGACAGCGGAGCCCGGTTCGACTCGCCCATCCGCTTGATCACGTTGAGGAACGAGTAGTGGCCGGACCCCGCGATCCTGCGACAGATGTCCTTCAACGCGCCCTCCGCGCCGAACGGGACCGAGAACTGGTACTGCAGGAAGCCGCGCGAGCCGTACGCCCGGTTCCACTCGCCCAACATGTCGAGCGGGTGGTAGAACTGCGTCAGGTTCTGGATCTTGCCGCGCGCCCCCTGCTTCGGCACGGTGAGTTGCCACAGGTTGCTGATCAGACCGAAGGTCAGCTTGTTGCCCAGCCCGTTGGGGAAGACATCCGGCAGTGTCATCAGCTGCGGGGCGTCGAACTTCAACGGGTCGCTGCTCAGCTTCTCCGGCAACTGGTCCACGGTGGCCAGTGACCCTCGCGAGAACGTGGCGCGGCCGAGCCGATCGTCGGAGGAGATCAGGTCGGGCACGGCCATCGAGTAGTCGTAGTTGAGGTCGGAGCCGTCGGTGAACAGCGCCAAGGTCTCGTCCAGGTTCGCCGTGCGGTCGGCGTCCACGACGAAGTAGGCGGTCTCGGTGCGCTTCATCCTTACCGTCGCGCGCAGGACGATTCCGGTGAGCCCGATGCCGGCGACAGTTGCCCAGAACAGCTCCGAATCCGGGCCTTCCGGGGTCAGCGTCCTGATGGAGCCGTCCGCGGTGAGCAGGTCCATCGACACCACGTGGTTGCCGAAACTACCCGCACTGTGGTGGTTCTTACCGTGAATGTCATTCGCAATCGCGCCGCCGATGGTCACCTGGCGGGTGCCGGGAAGTACGGGGACCCACAGTCCGTGCGGCAACGCGGCGCGCATCAGCGCGTCAAGACTCACGCCCGCGTCGACCACCACCTCGGCGGTGTCGGGGTCGATCGAATGAATGCGATCCAGCGCGGTCATGTCAATTACCAGGCCGCCCGCGTTCTGAGCGGGGTCGCCGTAGGAGCGGCCGAGTCCCCTGGCGATGACGCCGCGCTGCCCGGCCTGACTCACCGCACGGGCGATGACCTCGATGTCGGGGGTGTGCAGGACGTTGGCGATCGTGGGTGCCGTGCGGCCCCACCCGCTGAGTGCGCGCCGTTCGATGCTCACCCGGACCAGGGTAGCCATGCCACGCTGCCTAGACTCGGACGGGACGACGAACCCTGACTGACGAGGTAGTGCGGTGGTGGCGACGGACTCACAGGCGAGTGAGGCGGCTGCTCAGTCGGCCTCTCCGGGCCTGCTCACACAGGTCTTCCGGTTCGTGCTCATCGGCGGGTTCTGCGCGCTGGTCGACTCGGGCATCTACTGGTTGTTGCTCGAAGCGGGAATGTGGGTACACCTCGCAAAGGCGATAAGTTTCATCGCCGGGACGACAACCGCATACTTCCTTAACCGGCGTTTTACATTCACCGCGGCGCAAAAGGGTGGCGCGGGCCAACTGGGCGGTTTCGTGCTGCTTTACACGGTGACGTTTTTCGTCAACGTCGGTACGAATGCCCTGGCCCTGCACCTGTTGCCGGAGTTCACCTGGCGAGTCGCGCTGGCGTGGGTGATCGCGCAGGGTACAGCGACCACGATCAATTTCATCATGCTGAAGTGGGTTGTGTTCCGCGAAGCGCGTGCGTGAAGGGCTCCGAACGACGCCGTGCGGTAAGCCTGTACCTTACTGGGTGACCCCCACCTGAATGTCTCCCTTGGAGGACTGAGGTCTCATGCCCGGCAAAGCCGCACCGGCTGCTCAACCGGCCACCACCGGCAAGGCCACTGCCGCCACACCGAAGGGTGAGGAGCAGGCGACGTTCTCCGAGCACGCCCCACAAGGCAGGCTGCTCGCGCAGCGTGGCCTGTACGCGGGACCGTCCGATGTGGTGAGCAAGGACCTCTACTCCGAGGTCGTCGAGGGAGTCGTCGCCCGCAGGCGGGAAAGCGTGACGCTGGAGCCTTCCGCCCGCGTTTCCGGCAACACCTACTTCGGCCGCTTCCCCGCCAGTTACTGGCAGCGTTGGACGACGGCCGGTTCGGTCACCGTTGAAGCCACCGTCACGGGCGCGGGCATGCTCGCCGTGCGGGCCTCCGATGTGAAGGGAGACCCGCGCACGGTCGCGGTGCGGCAGGTCGAGAACGCCGAGCAGCCCACCCCGGTGCGGCTGGAGTCCCCGCTGGACAAGTTCCTCGATGGCGGCGCGCTGTGGCTCGACCTGGAAACGGAGGCGGGTCAGCGACTCACGGTTTCCGACGTGCGATGGACCGTCGAGTCGCCCGCGACCATCCGCCCGACCGCGGTCACGATCTGCACGATGAACCGGGCGGACGACTGTCTCGCCAACCTGAAGGCACTCGCCGACTCGCTGCCCGCGCTGGACACCCTCGACGCCATCTACGTCGCCGACCAGGGCACGGACACCGTCGACTCGCGAGACGGCTTCGCCGAGGTCGCCGAGGCGCTCAAGAGCAAGCTGCACTACATCAAGCAGCCCAACCTCGGCGGCGCGGGCGGCTTCACCCGCGGTCTGTACGAGGTGGCGGGCCACACGGAGACCGAGCACGCGAACGTACTGTTCATGGACGACGACGTGCTGCTTGAGCCGGACCTGGTCATCCGGCTCACCGCGTTCTCCAACCGGGCGGCCGACCCGATGATCGTCGGCGGCCAGATGCTCAACCTGCTGCACCCCAACCAGCTGCACGTCGGCGCCGAGTACGCCCGGCTGAACACGCTGGAACCCGGCCAGCCGGTCACGCACAGTCTCTCCACCGCCGACCTGCTCGGCGTGGACGAGAAGACCGGCAAGCCCAACCGGCAGGAACGTCGCCTCGACGCCGGTTACAACGGGTGGTGGTCCTGCCTCATCCCGTACGAGGTCGTGAAGGAGATCGGCTACCCCATGCCGTTCTTCTTCCAGTGGGACGACGCGGAGTACAGCTACCGGGCACGCGCCCACGGTTTCCCCACCGTGACCCTTCCCGGCGCGGGCGTGTGGCACGCGGACTTCCACTGGAAGGACTGGGACGAGTGGCACCGCTACTTCAACCTGCGTAACTCCATCATCACCGCCGCCCTGCACAGCCCGTTCGACCTGAACGTGTTGTCCAGGGTGCTGCTCGCGCAGCTGGTGCGTTACCTGCTCGGCATGCAGTACGGACTCTCGGCGACCCTGATCAAGGCGGTCGAGGACTTCCTCGAAGGCCCCGACATCCTGCAAGACGGCGGGGTGGCCGCGATGAAGGAGATCCGCGAGATCAGGGCCCAATACCCTGAGACGAAGCGCCATCCGGCCACCGACGTGCCCGGCATCGCTTCCAACGACATCGGCATCATCAACACCGCGCCGCGACCGAGCATGCAGCGACTTGTGCTGCTGAAGCGCGTCATCACCCGGCTGCTCGGCAAGCACCGGTTCGCGCTCGGGGCCGTCCCGAGCGATGAGGCGCACTGGTGGCATGTCGCGCTGTTCGACACGGCCGTGGTGACCGACGCCTCCCAGGAGGGCGTGCGGGTGCGGCGCTACGACCGGGACCGGATGTTCGAACTGGCCAAGCGTGGCGTCCGGGTGGTCAACCGGCTGCGCAAGGAAGGCAGGGCCGTGCAGGCGCAGTACAAGCGCGCGATGCCGGAACTGACCAGCCGGGAGAACTGGAAGCGCCTCTACCGGTTGTGAGCTCACACGGCCACGGTCAGTGGAGCCCGAACACCTTGCCCTTGCGCTGCAGGTCGTCGATGTAGGCGACCGCGACGTGCGAGAAGTCCACGGCCACGGTTGTTCCTTCCTTGGTGCGGATGGTCTGCGTCGAGCCGTGCTCGACGTGTAGATGCAGCCGCTTCGACAGGTCGCCGACGTCGTCGGGTTCGAGCGCGAACAGCAGCGGTTCGCCTCCGCTTGCCAGGTGCAGGACCAGTGCGGGCTTCTCATCGGGCATGCACCAACGACAGCATCGCGTGATCAGCCGTGCAAGCCGGTTCGCTGTGGGCGCAAGTGCTAACGTGCATTTCCGACACGTTGGAGGGACATCCGGGGGGATCAGGGAATGGCGCACTCATTCTCACTGTCCTTGGCGGCGGTGGACATCTTGCTCGAGCACGTTCGGCTTGGCCGGGCGCCGTTTCCCTTCGAGGTGCCACACATCGGCACCACCCACACCCAGCGTGCGCAGGTGCGCGAGGCGGTGTTTCGCGATCTTGAGGGAAGGGGGCTGCTGCGCGGCGGTGTGCTTGACCCGGACGCGCGGGCGGCGCTCGAGACTTTCGTCAACGGACCCGTCGCCATCACGGCGGCCGCGCGGCTCGGGGAAGCCGAGCGGCTGTTCGCCAGGTCCGCGGTGTCCGGCGAGTTCGCAGTCGTGGCCAGGCAGGACGGCAACCTGATGGTGTTCGAGCAGGTCCGGCCCGCGAGCGCTGTCTCGGCGGTCGTGGACCTGCTTCCCAGCACGAAACCCGGACCGGGCCAGTCGGTCACGGTGGCGAAGCCGGAGGCGCCGAAGCCCACGCGGAGGACCGACGAAGGCTCCTACGATCCGTTCGCGGGTGCCTCCCGTTCTCGATCGCAGGCGGCGCCCCAGTTGCGCGCGGTGGAACGCCTGTTCGAGAAGCCGAAGCTGCGGATCGGTCAGTTCACGGTCTTCGTGCGTGGCACGGACGGCAAGCAGCGCAACCTGACGCCGGTGGTGTGGTTCGACACCGAGGACGGGCGCTACTTCTGCACCCAGAGAGCGGCCGAGGACGGGCAGCAGTGGCTCACCTACGCTCCCGCCGACAACACCAGGATCACCTCGCATCTGCGCTCGCAGTCGGAACAGCTTCGGAACAGCTGAGGTAGCTGCCGAGGAACGGATGGCGGCAGGTGTGCGTCGCAGTGGTGGGTTGTTGTGAAGTGCCGTCATGGGCGTTCTACGGTCGGTAAACTGCCGTCGGACGACGCAGCCGAGGATGTGGGGTAGACGATGCCGATCACCTGGGATGATGCGGGGGCCGGCCAGGGCGCGGTCGGTGCGCCTGTCGGCGCCGCCGCCGGCGCGGTTTCCGCGCTCGACGCCAAGGCCATGGACAAGATGGCGGCGGAGACCAGGGAGATGGTCAGCTCAGCGCGGCAGGGTCACTTCCGGGTCAGCGAAGATGCGGCCGAGCCGATTCGCAAGACGCTCGCAGAAATGCAGACCCGGGTGCAAGAGCTTAGGGCAGACTTCTCTTACAAATTCACGCAGGAACCGCAGTTGGGAAGCCATGCTTATGGGCAGGCTGTGGCGAAGCACCAGGTGAAGACTGCTGTCGAAGCTCCTGGGTCGGCGTTCGACGTGCTTGGCAAGCTCGAGCAAGTCTTGTCTGACGCGGATAAAGCGCTGGAGCTCGCTATGCGGAAGTATCGTGACAACGAGGATTCGGCATCGAGCACGTTTCAGCCTGGGGTGGTCTAGCAATGGCTTTCGTGATGCGGAGGTCCGCGGCTGTGCCGCTGCTCGTCGCGGCGTTTGGTCTGGCCGGATGTTCGGATGCGGAGTCTGGATTGGCTTCGCCCGAGGATTCCCGTCCTTCGGCGCACACTTCGGTGGGGTCGTCGGTACCGACCAGTGATTCTTCTGGTTCGACGTCGAGAGGCATCGATTCTGTGGACCCGTGCTCGCTGCTGACCGATAGTGAAGTGGCCGCGTTCGGCAAGTACCAGGAACCGAACGCGCGGCAGGTCGGAACGGCTCGCGGTTGCGATTGGAATCCGGTGCGTGAAAATGCTCAACAGAAGCTTCCGCTGATCAGTTTTAGTGTGCGAGACAATGTCGGCGTCGACGGTGTGGTCGACCTGGGCACGGGCTTGCAGCGCGGCGAAATGGATTCGGGTCGTGGGGTGGTACGGACCACGACACCGGATCACGGATGCCTGATTGCCATGGCCGTTGGTGAGGATGCCCGGGTCGACGTGGTTGTAGGTGCAGTCGAGCCGGACAAGGCCTGCGATATCGCCTCCCGCATCGCCGAGATCATCGATCCGAAACTTCCCATGGGGTGATCGAAGTGACCAGTGCTAGGCCGGGGCAGCCCACGGCACAAGAGTTCCTCGACATGCCGGCAGAGGAGGTCCGGAATTACCTCCAGAGCGGACAAGAACCGCCCCCACTGTCGGAAGCGCAGATCCAACGGCTCCCGGCAAGCCAGGTCGAGCCGTACCTACAGGCACGAGTCAACGCAGGCGACGCCGGTATCTTCGAGCGGTTCGCCGACCACCTACGGGCGAGTTCTCGCGCCGACGAGATCAGCGAGCAACGAATTCGCGAAGGACAGTCGGGCGACGTCGAGTACATGGGTGGTGTCCCCTCGCCCGACGGGAACTATCTGGGTGAAGATCATCAGCGGCTCAAGGAATACCTCGCCGCGGTGGACCCGGCCCAGGTCGAGACATATTCCGACGGATATTACGACCTGCACAAGCTGTTCCAGGACCTGGCCGACGCACTCAAGGAAAGCGTAGGCAAGTCCCAGCAGGGGTGGGAAGGCGAAGCAGCCGACCAAGCCCACAACTACTTCACCGGGCTGAGCACGTGGGCCGATGGCAACTCCCAGAATGCCCAGTTGGCGTCCGACATCATCCACCAGGAGTCGGAGGCGGCGAGCACCGCGAGGAACAGCATGCCCGAACCCGTGCCGTTCAGCTGGGACACGGAGATGCAGCGCTGGGGTGACGACCCCTTCAACGTGGTTGGCAACGTCAGCAAGAGCATCGAGACCTACAACCAGAGCAAGCAGGCTCACGAGCAGGCCGCGCAGGTCATGACCAGGTACGACACCGACCTGCACGACGCGGGTAACAAGCAGCCGGTGTTCGCAGAGCCGCCTCGGTTCGGCGAGGGCGGTTCCGGTGAGGTGAACCGGCCGGTGCCCACCGTGCAGCAACCAGGTGGCGGACAGGGGACCAATCCTTCCGGTTACCAGGGCGGTGGTGTGCCCGGTGGAAGCGTGCCTGGTGGTGGCGGTAGCGGTTCGTTCTCTCCCGGCGGTTCCACGCCTGGTGGTTCCGGGTCGTTGCCGGGCGGGGTGAGCACGGGCGTGGGGCCGATGCCCAGCGGGACGCGCCCGTCCGGTTATCGTTCGCCGAGTATCCCGCGCTCCCGTGTGCCGGGCGGTGGCGGCAACACGCAGGGGATCGGTGCCATGCCGATGCCCGGCATGGTCCCGGGCGGTGGCGGCGGTGCTGGTGGCGGGGGTGCGGGTGGCTTTGGTCGTGGCGGCGGCGGTTTCGGGCCGGGTGGCGGCTCTGGGGCAGCCGGTGCGGGACCGGGAGCCGCTTCCGGCGCGGGCGCCAGGCCGGGCGGCATGCCAGGGGCCGGGATGCCCGGTGGCGCGGGCGCGGCGGCGGCCGCCGGTCGTGGCGGTATGGGCGGGGCACCCATGGGTGGTGCAGGCCGTGGTGGTCAGGGCGGCGAGGACGAGGAGCATCAGCGGCCGACCTACCTGGTCGAGGGTGACCCCGATGAGGTGTTCGGTACCAACGAGCGCACGGCGCCGCCGGTTATCGGAGAGTAGCCGATGTGCGGTGGCTTCCCGGATCTCGGGGAAGCCACCGCACATCGCGAAAGCCGTTGCTCAATAGCGGAAGAAGCGTTCCCTGCGGCCCTGCCGGACCAGCCGGAGCCACTGCGCGAACGCCTTCGGGTCGCGTTTGACCGCCACGAAGTACAGCCCGAACCGAAGCAGTTCAAGCGCGCCGATCTTGCGCATGCCCGGCTGGGACAGCAGGTAACCGCGGTTGCGGTAGGTGTAGTAGCGCTTGACCTGGTTCTCGGGGTCCTGCGCGTGGAAGCGGCCGCCCAGCATCGGCTTGAACTCGTCGGTGCCGTTGGGGTGCAGGTAGGCGGTTTTCAGCGACGTCCCGAACGGCAGCCCGGAACGCACCAGGCGCCGGTGCATCTCGACCTCGTCGCCGCGGAAGAACAGTCGCAAGTCGGGAACGCCTGTCACCTCGAGCGTGGAAGCACGAAACAGTGCACCGTTCATCAGCGATGCGATGCCCGGAAGGAAGTCGGTGCCGAGTTCGGCGGCGGAGCGTTTCCAGGTGAGTCCCCGACGCAGCGGGAACGCCAACTGCTGGGGGTCCTCGATACTGGTGACAACGGGCGAGACCTCGGCTAGTCCCCTTCGTCGCGCCTCTTCCAGCAGCACGGCGAGCACATACTCGTCGGCGGGCCTGCCGTCGTCGTCTGCCAGCCACACCCATTCGGCGCCCAGCGCCAGCGCGTGAAGCATGCCGAGCGCGAACCCGCCCGCGCCGCCGAGGTTGCGGTACGACGGCAGGTAGGTCGACGGCAGCGGGCAGTCGGCCACGACATCGCGGACCGGCTGCTCGTCGGGGCCGTTGTCCACCACGACCAGATGGTCAACCGGCCTCGTCTGTGCCGCGAGTAGTTTCAGCGATTCAGCCAGCAGTTCACGCCGGTGCCGCGTCACGACAACGGCGGCAACACTGCCTTCGCCAAGGGGTTCGGTAGCCACCTCAGTCACCGCTCATCGCAGGCGCCTCGCCGAGGCGTTCGAGGGTCTCCTTGCTGACGTTCTCGAAGGGGTCCTTGCCCTTGTAGGCGGTGAGTACCTCGCGTAGCGAGCCGTGCATTTTCATCCGGCCCTCGTCCATCCAGATCGCCGACGTGCACAGTTCGAGCAGCAGATCGTCCTGGTGGGAGGCGAACACGAGTAGACCGGAGCGGCGCACGAGGTCCACGAGCCGGTCGCGAGCCTTGTTGAGGAACGCGGCGTCGACCGCTCCGATGCCCTCGTCCAACAGCAGGATTTCGGGGTCGATGGAGGTCACCACACCGAGCGCGAGCCGAACCCGCATACCGGTGGAGTAGGTACGCAGCGGCATCGAAAGGTAGTCGCCGAGTTCGGTGAAGTCGGCGATGTCGTCGATGCGCTTCTCCATCTGCTTGCGCGACATGCCCAGGTAGAGGCCTCGGATGATGATGTTCTCGTAGCCGGAGATCTCCTGGTCCATGCCGACACCGAGGTCGAACACCGGCGCGACCCTGCCGTTGATCCTCGCGGTACCCCTGGTCGGCTCGTAGATGCCGGACAGCAGCCGTAGCAGGGTGGACTTCCCGGCGCCGTTGTGGCCGACGAGCCCAACCCGGTCGCCGTCCTTAACCGAAAGAGTGATGTCGTGCAGGGCCTCGATGACGGGCACCTTGCTGTCGGTGCCGATCTTTCCGCCGACCTTGCCGAGGACCTTCTTCTTCAACGACCTGGTCTTGGCGTCGAAGATGGGGAAATCGACGGAGGCGTTCCAGACGTCGATGCTGATCAAGAGTCGTCACACCCAATACGAGACGCGAGCACGGTAGTTGCGCATGACCAGGAGCGCGAGCGCCCAGCCGACCACGGTGAAACCTGCCACCACTGCCCAATGGTGCCAGCTTTGCTGGTTACCGATGAGCGGAGCACGCAGGATCTGGATGAAGTGGTACAGCGGATTCAGCTCGGCCACCAGATCGCGCCAGCCGACCGATTCGCCGAACTTGTCCTTGAGGATGTCGGTCGACCACACGATCGGCGTCAGGAAGAACAGCAGGTTGATCAGGCTCGCGACGACCTGCGGGATGTCGCGGAACCTGGTGGAGCTGATACCGAACAGCAGCACGACCCAGCCCGCGTTCACGGCGATCAGCGCGAATGCCGGGATGGCGAGCAGCACGCCCCAGTTCAGGCCCGGCTGCGGCACCCCGCCAGCGGTGATCGAGTAGTCGGGGGTGGTGACGTCGTTCCAGAACAGCGCGATCACGATGAAGTAGATGATCATGTTGTGGGCGAACATGATGCTCTGTCGCCATACGGTGCGCAGTACGTACACCGAAAGCGGGGCGGGCAGATGCTTGATCAGGCCCTCGTTCGAGATGAACGTATCCGTACCCTCGGTCAGACAGCCGAGAATGAAGTTCCAGACGATGAAACCCGTCGTGATGTATGGCAGGAACGTGCCGATGGCGGCATCGAACAGCTGGGAGTACAGCAGTCCCAGACCCAGCGCTGTGATCCCCATACTGAGCGTGATCCACAGCGGCCCGAGCACAGAACGCCGATAGCGCTGCTTGATGTCCTGCCAGGCGAGGTGTCCCCAGAGCTCTCTCTGGCCGAACCCCTCTTTGAGGTCGGCGAAGGCACGGGCCCAGGAACGGCTACCGGCGGTGGTAGGTGCCGACGTCATCGTTGTCGTCTCTGTGGGATCGGCGGTGCTTGTGGCTTGCACGAGGTATGAGGGTACTGGCGGCGGGGCGAGCCCATTGCGAGTGCCCGCCCGAACCGGCGATGGGTTCGCCGACCTGCGGTTCTTCGACCGGAGAGCGTTGTGACCGTGCGTGTGCGTGCCACGCGGGATCGAGTGCCTGGTAGCTTCCGCTCATGAACTCCGTCTCGGACGAGGCGAGCCTGCTGGTCAAGCTCATCGAGGCATACGCCGACCGGCCCGATCCCCGCTCGGTGGCCGTCGTCGGCAACCAGCCGCTGGGGCCCGACGAACAACGTGCGAAGGCAATCGACTCCTGCGACGTCGTCTTCAGGGTGAACGGGTATGTGTGCGACGAGCCTGGCGCGGCCCCGACCGTGGGTTGTCGCACCCACGTCGTGGTGTTCAACCGAGCACTGCGTGCGACGAAATGGGTGTTCTCGAATTACCGGTCGAAGCTGTACCTGATGGTGGAACCAGGCAGGCTGCACTGGGAACCGGAGGACATCCCGCAGTGGTGGCCGCCGGATCTGGGGTTCGTTCCGGTGCCCAACCGTGAGGTGACGTTGCCGCTGTCGCGAGCCATGGGGCTGTCCAGCCGTGAGGAGGCGGCGTGGGCGACGACGGGAACCATGGCGGCCTGGATAGCGCGAACGTCCTTCCCGCACGCCGAACTCGTGCTGAGTGGCTTCTCCTTCGTCGACAACCCGAATCAGACATCCTGGCAACATGCCGCGGGCGACTCCTGCATCGTGGGCCCTGAGCACCGGATCGCTCTCGAAGGCAGGCTGCTCGAGTCGTGGACCCGCACCGGCAACACCAAGCTTCTGCGATAACCCACCCAGCTACTCGAAGGACCCAGTCAATGCCGTCATTGAACCCACTCAGACTCATGCGCGAGGGCTTCGCCAGCAGACTCGCGCGGCTCGTGGACTTCCGCATCGACGAGCGCGCCACCAAGCGGCTGGCAGGCCACGAGTCGCGGCTCACCGAGCAGGAGCATTGCACCGTGGACCACCGCCGTCGCCTCGACGCGCTCGAGGCCGGACTCGACCGGCTGCGTGGGGATCTGAACTGGACTTCCAGCGAGGTCAAGCGGCTCATCCCGCACGTGGCCGCGCAGGAGGCGCAACTGGAGGAGCTACGCGTCAAGATCACGATGACCCCGCGTGCCGACGAGCAGGAGGTCGCGGGGGCCAGGTCGCTGATCGAGGAGGTGCAACGCCAGCACGCCCAGATCCGGGTGCGGCTGACCGGCATCGCGATGTACGAGGACCGGCTGCGCAGGCTGGAGGAGCGGGCCAGCGTCGCCGCGAGTGACTGAGTCCGAAGCCGTGCGGCTCAGGCAGGCGACGGAGGCCGACGGGCGGCTACTACTGGCATGGCGCAACGACCCGGAAACTAGGCGCTGGTCGCACACCACCGACGAGATCGCACTCGAAGACCACCTGAACTGGTTACGTGGCGTGCTGGCTTCGCCCGCTCGCGAGTTGTTCGTGGCGGAGACCGACGATGGCACACCCTCGGGCACGCTACGTTTCGACCGGCTCGGCGAGGACACCTGGGAGGTCAGCATCACCGTCGCCCCGGAATGTCGTGGCCGTGGCCTTGCCCGTCGGATACTCGCTGCCGGGGAGCGGGAACTACGTGACCGCGGTGGTGCGGGTACCGTGCTGGCGAGTGTCCACGAGGACAACGCGGCGTCGGTGGCTCTGTTTCACGCGGCGGGCTACGCCGAGGTACGGCAGGCCGATTCACCGAAAGGCCGCTTCCGCCGCCTTGCCAAGGAGTTGGAGGACGGGTGAACTCGTCGGTGCGGATCGGCAGGCACGACATCGGGCCTGAACATCCACCGTTCGTCGTCGCCGAGGTCTCCGGCAATCACAACGGCAGCCTTGACCGGGCGCTGGAGATCATCGACGCTGTGGCGGACTCGGGTGCGCACGCGGTGAAGCTGCAGACCTACCGGCCGGACACCATCACCGTCGACGTGGACGCCCCAGCTTTTCGGCTCACCGACGAACACGAGTTGTGGGGCGGGCAGAACCTTTACCGCCTCTACGAGCAGGCACACACCCCGTGGGAGTGGCACGAGCGGCTGTTTTCTCACGCGAGGAAGCGCGGGCTGGAGGTGTTCTCCAGCCCGTTCGACCCGACAGCGGTGGAACTGCTGGAGTCGCTGGACTCACCCGCCTACAAGATCGCGTCGTCGGAGCTTGTCGACCTGCCGTTGATCGAGCTGTGTGCGAGCACCGGCAAGCCACTGGTGCTCTCCACCGGTATGGCGACCGTCGCCGAGATCGATGCCGCGGTGCGTACCGCCCGTGCGGCGGGAAACGACCAACTCGTCGTGTTGAGCTGCACCGCCAGTTACCCGGCCGCGCCGCAGGAGTCCAACCTGCGCGGCATACCGCTGCTCGCGGGGTTGACGGGCGCGGTGGTCGGGCTTTCCGACCATACGGCGGGCATCGGGGTTCCGGTCGCCGCCGTAGCGTTGGGGGCAGGGCTGATCGAGAAGCACGTGACCCTCTCCCGCGACGACGGCGGGGTGGACTCGGCGTTCTCGCTGGAGCCCGCCGAACTGAGTGCGCTGGTGATCGAAACGCGGCGAGCCTGGCAGGCGCTCGGCGAGGCGACGCTGGGACCCAAACCCAGCGAACGCGAGGGCCTGCGGTTGCGCCGCTCGCTCTACGTCGTCGAGGACGTGCGTACAGGCGATGCGGTGACCAGCCGGAACGTGCGCTCGATCCGCCCCGCGGGCGGGCTGCCACCCGGCGAGATCGGCAACGTGCTCGGCAGGAGGTTTCGGACCGATGCGGCCAAGGGGACCCCGCTGACCTGGGACCTGATCTGAACCGACTCGCGCTCAGTAGCCGAAGAACGAGCGCACGCCGTCGATGACGCGGTCGGCTTCGGCATCGGTCAGCTCGGGGAACAGCGGCAGCGACAACTGCTGGGCGTAGAACCGTTCGGCGTTCGGGCACAACCCGCGCCGGTATCCCAGGTCCTCGAACACCGGGTGCCAGTACACCGGGATGTAGTTGACCTGCACGCCGATTCCCTGCGCCCGCAGGTGGTCGTAAAGCGGCCCGCGCTGCCTGTCGAGCACGCGCAAGGCGTACAGGTGCCACATCACGTCGGCGCCCTCGCGCGTCACCGGGGTCAGCACCTCGGCGACATCGGCCAGTCCCTTGTCGTAGCGCGCGTGCAGTTGCGCCCTGCGCCGTTTGAAGGTCGCCAGCCTGCGTAGCTGGGCGCTGCCCAGCGCGCAGAGTACGTCGGGGAGGCGGTAGTTCAGGCCGAAGGCGTGCACCTCCTGGTGCCAGCCACCTTCGTCGGGGTAGCGCTGAGCCGCGCGGTCGCGCACCAGCCCGTGGTTTCGGAACTGCCGTGCCCGCAGCAGCAGGTCTGCCGAGCGTGTCACCACCGCGCCGCCCTCCGCGGTGGTCAGGTTCTTGGTAGCGAAGAACGAGAACGTCGTCAGGTCCGCGAGCGATCCAACCGGCCTTCCCCGCCACGACCCGCCGATCGAGTGCGCGGCGTCCTCCAGCAACAGCGCCCCTGCGGAGCCGGCCACGGCCCGCAACTCGTCGAGTTCGGCCGGATGTCCGGCGTAGTCGACGGCCGCCACGATCCTGGTGCGTTCGGTGACGGCGGCTCGTGCCGCGGCGGGGTCCAGGTTGCCGGTGTCAGGCTCGACGTCGGCGAAGACCACTTTCGCGCCGAGCAGCGCCGCCGTCGACGCGGTTGCCACGAACGTAATCGGGCTGGTTACCACTTCGTCGCCCGCACCGATCCCGGCCGCGGCGTAGCCGACGTGCAGCGCGGCGGTGCCGGAGGTGACGGCTACCGCGCCACCGCCCTCGGTGAGCTCCGCGAGGTCCGCCTCGAACCTCGAAACGGCCGGCCCGGTGGTGAGCCAGTCACCGCGCAACACCTCGGCTACCGCGGCGATGTCCTCCTCGCTGATCGACTGGCGGCCGTAGGGCAGGAAATCACCCATGGTCGGCGATCAGCTCCCGCAGCTGGTCGGTGTCCAGCCACAGATCGTTGCTGTCGGAGCGGTAGGCGAAACCGTCCGGCACGGGTGTGCCGTCCTCGGGCGGTTCGTAACCCCAGCCCGCGATGTGTGGCTGCACCACGTACCGGTCGGTGAGCCGCAGGGTGCGGCGCGCGTCGTCAACAGCGATCATCTCCTCGTGCAGCTTTTCGCCGGGTCGGATGCCGACCTCGTGCATCGGACTGCCAGGGGCGATCGCCTGCGCCAGGTCCACGATCCGCATGCTGGGGATTCGAGGCACGAACAGTTCGCCGCCGTGCATCATTTCGAAGGAATCCACCACGAACTTCACAGCCTGCGGCAACGTGATCCAGAAGCGGGTCATCTCCTTGTGCGTGATGGGAAGCGACTCACCGCGCTCGGCCAGTGAGCGAAAGAACGGGATCACGCTGCCGCGCGAGGCCATCACGTTGCCGTAGCGCACGACGGAGAACCGCGTCGGATGGGTCGCCGCGTAGTGGTTGGCGCTGATGAACATGCGGTCGGCGCACAGCTTGGTGGCGCCGTAGAGGTTGATCGGGCTGGATGCCTTGTCCGTGGACAGCGCCACGACCTTGCGCACACCGGTATCGATGGCGGCCTCGATGACGTTCTGCGAACCGAACACGTTCGTCTGCACGAACTCGAACGGGTTGTACTCGCCGGTGTCCACCTGTTTCAGCGCGGCGGCGTG